>NZVE01000010.1 GCA_002697345.1 Paracoccaceae bacterium
ACAGTGATATGGGTAAATACCATAAAGAGTACCCGAAGTACTTGTAGTATTCAACGATATCATGTTGTTCTGAATCTTAGCACGATTTGTTGCTGAAGCGTTGATATAGCCTAAGTAGATACCATAGTTATATGATGATCCCCAAGCTTCGATGGTGTTGTTCTCAATCGTTACATCGGTAAACTTTTCAGTAGTGGCAGATCCACTTCCTCCTAGTCTAACAGGATAAGAATTTCCCTCAAAGTGGTTGTTGCTAATAGTAGCCTTAATGCCACCGGTCGCTCCAGAAGTAGGAGGCGCAGTGTATACATAAAGACCATATGTTGCATCGTTCACTTGGTTGCCCTGAACGTCTAGCTCATAAACTGGGTAATAAGCATAGTTATATAAAGATCCCGGAGTCAAATCGTTTACAACATTGTCATGAATCTTTTGGTACTTACCATAACGCAAGTAGAATCCGTAATAAGTAGCATTTATAACATTGTCTTCAACGAAGATAGAGTCAGCACCAGATCCTGGTCCGTATCCTAATCCGTAAACATAAAGAGCATAGGAAACTGAGTCAAACACGTTATCGCTAACATGCCAAGTACCTCCAGCTACAGCAGGGTAGGTATAATACACTCCAGCATAGTTGCTAGATGTAGAACTCCCCGTAGCACCTAGAAGATGACAGTTGGTAAGATTAAAATCTGTTACCGTATCTGTATAATTTACCAAGCGGCCATAAGTGGACCCGCCAGTTGTTATAGTAAGATTATCTAAAGTCACATAATCCGCTCCATCAAGAAGCACAGTCCAGTTAGTCGCAGACGACGCTGGAGAATATGTGATTATTGAAGGTGCGGTTGAGCTACCTTGGAATGTGATAGTGTTTGTGCTAGACGCTCCTGTTACTGCCGACAAGGTCACCTGCTCTGTATAGGTTCCCGACGCAACATTGAACGTAACTGCACCACTCACTCCACTGGTAGACAAGGCAGCAGTCGCCGCCCCGAAAGTTGTGTAGTTGCTCGTCCCGGTTCCGTTGGCGTCAATGGTATATGACCCCGAAAGCTGGGCGAACATCGGCATCGATAGCACACTGAATGCTAAGGCTCCGAGTAGTCGCTGTGTACGATTTTTCATAAATAGGTTGTTTAAGTGTGAATTGAGTTAAGTCTTTAAAAGTAGGGATTTTTCAACAAAGAATAGTTAATAACCTCAAAAAAAATCAAAAAAAGTCTTTATTTACTTGCTTTTCAGAGGGGCGTATCCTCCCTTTTTTCGATTGCGATTTATATCATCTGTGGTCAGAGGATCACACTTTAATAGGTCTTTTTTATAGCTTGAAGGTAGAGCTTGATACCATGAGGTTCCTTCTGTTTTCCACTTGAGCATTTCGTCAGAAACTGGCTTTACTACTTTTCCTGGGTTGCCAACAAAAACTGACCTTTCAGGTACAATCGTGCCTTGCTTTACAAATGTCAAAGCACCAACGATAGACTCTTTTCCGATAACGGCATCATCCATAATTACTGCGTTCATTCCAATCAACGTGTTCGTCTCAATTGTTGCCCCATGAATTATGGCTCCATGTCCAATATGGGATGACTCTTTTAAAAGAACATTTTTTCCCGGAAAAACATGAATTGTGCAATTTTCTTGAACATTGGATCCCTTTTCAACGGTGATTCTGCCCCAATCACCTCTTAAAACAGCTCCTGGACCTATGTATACATCTTCATTTATCCATACATCTCCTATAACCGTTGCTTGCTCATGGACAAATGCGCTAGGGTGAACAACCGGCTTAATTCCTTCAAAAGAGTAAAACATAGTAATAAAATTTACTGACGTTCTAAAATAACGGCAAAACCTTGACCAACGCCTATGCACATGGTAACTAACGCATACCTACCTCCAGACCTGTTGAGTTCTTTGGCGGCGGTTAAGGCCAATCGTGCTCCGGTCATTCCCAAAGGGTGGCCCAATGAAATTGATCCTCCATTGGGGTTTATCCGCGGATCGGTATCCTCTAAGCCCAGCTCTCGAGTGCAAGAAAGAACCTGGGCAGAAAATGCCTCATTGATCTCGATTAAATCCATTTGATCCATAGTGAGACCTGCCATCTTTAGGGCCTTTTTTGAGGCCAGAACGGGCCCGATCCCCATCGTTCTTGGCTCAACACCAACAGAGGTACCACAAACAACTCTAGCCAAAGGGTTAGCGTTAATTGTTTTAACTCCCGCCTCAGATGCGATTAATAAAGCACAGCTTCCATCATTAAGCCCGCTAGAATTTCCTGCCGTTACCGTTCCTGGAGAGCGAAATGCCGGCCTCAACTTAGAAAGTCCCTCGATAGTTGTGTTGGGTTTTGGGAATTCGTCTTCTGAGACGATAATGTCCTCTGATTTTCTCTGTGGAATTGATAGTGAAGAAATTTCTTGAGAAAAAATACCGCTTGCTTTTGCCCGCTGTGTTTTTTCCTGGCTCCAACAAGCAAACTTATCCTGATCCTCTCTTGATATTGAATATTGCTCTACCAAGTTTTCTGCTGTTTCTCCCATTGCCTCCGCTCCATAGGTAGATTTCATCCTGCTATTAACAAATCTCCAACCAAAGCTTGAGTCATACATTTTACTATCTGTTCCAAACGCCTTACTGGACTTGCTCACTATATAGGGCCCTCTGGTCATATTCTCTACACCCCCCGCGATGAAAAAATCTCCCGCGCCGGAATTAATCGCCCTTTGGGCATGCAGAACTGAGCTAAGGCCTGAGGCACAAAGCCTGTTGATTGTTTCTGCAGGCACCGAAGCGGGTATTCCCGCAAGCAGCGATGCCATTCTTGCAACATTTCTATTGTCCTCTCCTGCCTGGTTTGCACAGCCTAGATAAATATCCTCTATTTGCTCAAGGTCAAGACTTTTAAACTTTGAAATCAACGAAGACAGGCTGTGTGCCGCAAGGTCGTCGGTCCTAACGTCACGCAACACTCCACCAAAAGAACCAATTGGGCTCCTTGTTCCCTCTATAATAAATGCATTCATTCCCATAGTTTTTCAGTTATAAATACTGTTCCGCGAAAAAGAGCAACAACGTCTTGTTCATTTCGAACCTCAACCTCAAACCTTGCCAGTCTATTGGACTTATCCTTGAGCTTTGTTGATGCTTTTAATGTATCGCCTGCCTTAACCGGTTTGGTATGTGAAATACTTGTTTCAATTGAAACCGCTTTACTTCCTAAGCTATTGCTAGCAAACGCCAGAGCTGAGTCAGCTAAAGCGTAGGCGATACCTCCGTGCGCGATGCCAAAACCATTGGTCATATCATCACGAACTTTAAGTTCAACCACAGCAGAACCGTTTGAAGCAGTGAGAATTTCCATCCCTAGCCACTGACTAAAAGCGTCGTTGCTATACATTTTTTTCGGGATGTCTTCTGTGTCCATATCTGCTATTCTTATTCTGATTTTTTCGCCTCCGGAATGTCTACAGCCTCTTCAAAGCAACCGATTAAAACATCTACCAAAACCATTAGGTTGTGTTGTTGGCCTTTTCTTTCTCTAAGCCCACTTTTAAGCTCTTGATGAAGAAAGTTTCGTAGCTCTGAAAACACAAAAGGGCTGCGCGAAACTTTTACCATCTCTTCCAAGTTGGGGCCATCTTCTGAATCTATCTTTTCCACATTTTCTACAACTTCGCGAGTGACATCCTGAATAATAACACTGGTTATTGAATTTATAGTAAGTGCGGCCAATCTAAAGCCCTCGCGAAGGAGCATCGCTGTTCTAACTAGCTGCTCATGTTCGTCGTCATCAAACTCCTCAGATAGATTCATTAAAAAACCAAAAAGAGCGGGGTGTTCATCCATAAAAACCGTTAACGTTTCACCATACTCCTTGTCACTCATAGAGCGAATTCTCGCAATAGCTAAATCAAATGTTACTGGATTGGCCATTTTATAATATTTATTTTATTTCAAGCTTTCCTTTGGTTACCCAATCTTTAAGAAGTGCGGTAGGTCGATACCTGCCGTCTCCTGTATGGTCTAGAAGGTCTTTTAATATTTGTAATATTTTATCTGGACCTATTTTTTTTGCCCACTCAATGAGGCCTATTGGATAGTTTACTCCTTTAACCATGGCTGTTTCTAGGTCCTCCAGTGTGCATAGCCTATCTCCCAAAGCTGAAAGAGCCTCGTTAATGAGCAAAGCAAGTATTCTCTCGAGAATAGAATTTCCTAAAGCTTCATCCTTTATTGGGTTAGAAACAGCGGAGCCCTTTTCATAAGTGTAAAACCCTCGGCCAGTTTTTCTTCCAAGCCACCCCTGTTCAACAAGGCGCTTCTGAGAGATGTTTGGTCTAAACCGTGGCTCAAAATAAAATTGAGTCCAAACTGATTCTGAAACTGAATAGTTTATGTCTTGACCAATAAAGTCCATCAATAAAAATGGCCCCATTTTAAATTTTCCTATACTTGTCATAGCCCAGTCAATGGTATCTGGGCTGGCAATCCCCTCTTCATATATGTTCATCGCCTCGCCATAAAATGCTCTAGCCACTCGATTTACAATAAAGCCAGGGCTGTCCTTAGCAACTACAGGTGATTTTCCCATTTGCGTTAGCCAACTTTTACAACCTGAAACAATCTCTGGCCCGGTAGCCATGCTCGGAATAATTTCAACTAAAGGCATTAATGCTGCGGGATTAAAAAAATGTATACCAATTAATCTTTCCGGATGGTTTAATCCTTTCGCAAGTGAGGCTATCGACAATGATGATGTATTGGTGGCGAAAATGGTGTCTGCAGGCAAAAGGTCTTCTAGTCTCTGAAACAAATCTCTTTTTAACTCGATATTTTCCGAAATGGCCTCGATCACCACCTGCGCCCCTTCTGCTTTTTCAAGAGCTTCGATAGGTGTTATTCTTTTTAGGATTTCCCTAGACTCAGGGCGCTCTAGCCTTCCTTTTACAACTAGCCTTTCCATTACTTTCTCAAGCTTCTCAAGTGCTTTTTTCACCCCCGCTAAGTCAATATCGTAAAGAAACACCGTCGCTCCAGCCTGGGAAAGAACCTGAGCAATACCTATACCCATTGCTCCAGCGCCCACAACAATTGTCTTTTTAAAGGTTAGATCGTTTTTCATTTAACTACTTGTTCTCTATTAGAACCAAAGTTCTGCAATTAGGCGTCAATGACATTATTTGCCCTTAAAATTTGGTCGGCGCTTCTCTAAAAAAGCAGCTACCCCTTCATTAAAGTCTTGGGTTTCTCCCATCTTATTTTGAAGCCCTCGCTCCAGCTCTAATTGATCATTTAGGCCTGAAAACAAAGAACTATTCAAAGCCTTTTTAATTCCCGCAAATGCTGCTGTTGGCTGTGTCGCAAGGTGCTTAGCAATACTCATCGCCTCCTCAAGGAGATTCTCTTCAGGAAAAACTTTATAAACCAATCCCGAACTTAAAGCCTCTTGGGAGTCTATCTTATCGGCCATCATCATCCATGCGCTGGCTTTTGCAAAGCCAACCAATCTAGGCAAGGTATATGTTCCGCCAGAATCTGGAATAAGTCCTATTTTGCTAAAAGCCTGAACAAATGATGCTTTTTCAGAAACAACAACAACATCTCCCACAAGAGCCAAATTGGCACCTGCTCCTGCAGCAATTCCATTAACTGCAAAAATGATAGGCTTTGGGATTTCTCTGATTTGGCTTACTAAGGGGTTAAAGTGCTCTGAAAGAATCTTATCTAACCCCGGCCCATCAGGGTCTATCGCCTCTTGAAGGTCTTGCCCGCTGCTAAATGCTTTTCCTTTTCCTGTAATTAAAATGGCTCGAACAGCATCATCTTTAGCGCCTTGTTCAATACTTTTCTGCAGAGACAGGGCCATTTCTTTATTAAAAGCATTATAACTCTCAGGCCTATTTAACGTGAGCTTCAAAACTCCTGATGTGAAATTTTTTATGACCGTTTCTGACATGTCTTTAGTTTTAAAGGCACTTAAAATAGTCAAATGGCTCGAGACAAGCATTGCATCGGTAAAGGGACTTGCATGCCGTCGAGCCAAAAAGAGAGACGCAAGAGGTGTCGTTAGACTTACACCTTGGGCATGCAATTTCGGGCGCACTCTGAAAAAGTTCTCGTTTTTGATTCCCCTCATTTTTAGGGGGAGCAATACCGTAATCCAAAAGTTTTCTTTTTCCGTCTTCTGAGATCCAGTCTGTTGTCCATGGTGGGGTTAAAACCGTGTTTACCTCCACCTTGCTTACTCCCAATTTAATAATGGCCTCCTCGACCGAAGAAGAAATCACATCCATAGCAGGGCACCCCGTATAAGTAGGAGCTATGTCTACCTCGACATGTGATTGATTAATTCTTACATCTCGTATAACCCCAAGATCGATAACGCTTAAAACAGGAACCTCTGGATCCATAACTCCTGAAAGGGTATTCATTATTGAGTCCTCAGAAACTTCTGCCATTACCATTTTGCATCTGGATAAGATCTAGCAACCGATTGCATCTCGGCTAAAATAAGACCATGTTCTTCAGAGTGTATTCCTCTTTTACCCCCTTTTTTTGCAACAGCATCAGAATTTATATCGTCGAGTGTTGCGATATTTAAAACCTCTCTGACCTTTTCTATCCATTTATCTTTGAGCTCCCTAACGTCAGGGCCTAGGTTAAGGTCGTGAGCCTGTTTGTCAAATTCTGTTGTCTCAAAAAACTCTAAAGCATATGGAAAATGATGCGTGATGCTTTTCTGTACTCTTTTTCGACTTTCTTTTGTCCCATCACCAAGGCGTATGATCCACTCAGCACTGAACTGAGCATGGTAAGTCGTTTCTTTTAAAGCTTTTGTGGCAATTTCACGAAGCCTAAGGTCTTCAGATCTCGTAAGGTGCTGTAATTGAAAAAAATGGAATGTATCAAAATAAAATTGCCGAGACATTGTGTCGCCCCAGTCTCCATTAGGTTGCTCTACAATCAGATGATTATAAAACTCTCTGCTTTCTCGAAAATACGCCAGTGAATCTTCCGTAGTGTCTCCTCCGATAAGCTCTGCCGCATATTGGTAATATTGTCGAGCAAGGCCTATCAAGTCAAGAGAAATATTACTAATGGCAATGTCTTGTTCCAGTATAGGTCCATGTCCACACCAACCGGAAAGCCTTTGACCTAAGACCAACGCATCATCCGCCAGATGTAAAACATATTGAGTTTTAAAATCACATGTGTCCAACATCATCAGGAATGTCATAAAATGTTGGATGGCGGTAAGCTTTATCGTCAGAAGGGGCAAACAGTGGCTCTTTGTCGTCAGGTGATGACGCGATAACAGAGGAGGATAAAACAACCCATATGCTCACACCCTCGCTGCGGCGAGTATAAACATCTCTTGCGTTTTTTAGAGCCATTTCTTGATCCGAGGCGTGGAGGCTTCCCGCGTGCTTGTGGGCAAGACCGTTTTTGCTACGAACAAAAACTTCCCAAAGAGGCCATGGCTTGCTCGTCTCATTTTTCATGCTGCCGAATCTTGTGTCTCTTCTTCTAGCTTTTTTCTTCTGGATTGTTTCTTGGCGTAAGCAGAGGCTGCATCACGAACCCAGGCTCCATCATTGTGTGCCTTTTGCCTTGCTGCAATCCTTTCTGCATTGCAAGGCCCGTTCCCAGCAATCACATCGAAAAACTCAGTCCAATCAATTTCTCCAAAATCATAATGTCCTGTATCCTCATTCCATTTAAGGTCCTTATCTGGAATTGTTAAGCCTAAATATTCTGCTTGTTTGACCGTTTTGTCAATATACTCTTGTCGAAGCTCATCGTTGCTCTTTCGTTTGATTCTCCATCGCATACTCTGAGCTGAATTTGGGCTGTTATCATCCGATGGTCCAAACATCATGACGCTCGGCCACCACCAGCGATTTAATGCATCTTGAGCCATCTCTTTTTGGCCTTTAGTTCCTTTACTCAGGTTCATCATTATTTCAAAACCTTGCCTTTGATGGAAGCTTTCTTCTTTACAGATCCGAACCATCGCTCTACTATACGGTCCATAAGAGGTTCTACATAGCATTACCTGATTTGCTATTGCAGCACCATCAACAAGCCACCCGACAGCGCCCATATCAGCCCATGTTAATGTTGGATAATTAAAAATTGAAGAATACTTTGCCTTTCCAGTTAACAGATCGTCAATCATTTTCTCTCTTGGGGTGCCCAAAGTTTCAGCGGCACTGTATAAGTACAACCCATGGCCAGCTTCATCCTGAACTTTAGCCAATAGGATTAATTTCGAACGAAGGCTAGGTGCTCGTGAAATCCAATTGGCCTCAGGAAGCATTCCTACCACCTCTGAATGCGCATGCTGACTAATTTGACGAACGAGTGTTTTTCTGTATGCATCTGGCATCCAGTGTTTTGGCTCCACTCTGTTTTCCTCTGCGACAAACGCTTCAAAGCGTTCTTCTATTGATATTGATTCTCCCATTGGTTGAGACATTTAAACTGCAATTTAAGGCGATTCGAACCGTAAACGGTAAAATAGCGTTCTATTAAAAGGTTTAACAACCTATTTTTGTTCACTCGAAACTTAATCTTGCTAAAAAGATGTTAGGATTTTTTAAAAAAAACAAAGCCGATTCAACCATTGGCTTGATGACAACTGTTGCGGCACAAAAAGGCTCAAAATCGAGGTTTCACAAGCTACGTGTTGCTGATATTCGACAGGAGACCGAAGACTGCGTAAGTGTTTCTTTTGATATTTCTGACACTACGGCCTTTAATTTTGTCCCTGGCCAATATCTGACTTTTAAACAAGAAATCAACGGCGAGGAGCTTCGTAGATCTTATTCAATCTGCTCAAGCCCTCTAGAAAACGAACTTAGGATTGCGGTAAAAAGAGTTCCAGAGGGTAGATTTTCCTCTTGGGCAACAAACGATTTAAAAGTAAACGATGTCCTTGAGGTCATGCCACCAATGGGCAACTTTATACTTGAGCCCACCCCGGCTCAAGAAGAAGAGTATATCGGTTTTGCCGCGGGTTCGGGAATAACACCCTTGTTATCAATGATTAAGACTGTTTTACAACACTCACCGAAGTCTAGATTTACACTTTTTTACGGTAATAAAAAGACGGCGTCCATAATTTTTAAAAATGAACTGGAAGATTTAAAAGATAAATATTTAGGGCGCCTTGATATTCATCATGTTTTGAGCAGAGAAGACCAGGGCAATGACCTTCTTTTTGGCAGAATTGACGAGGCGAGGGCCAAATCACTCATCGATAAGCTGCCATCCTCAATTCTTCCAGCTGGGTATTTTTTGTGCGGGCCAGAAGAGATGATTCATAACGTTAGTGACGCAATCAAAAATTCTGGTGCTGATCAGAAAAAAATCCATTTTGAGCTGTTTTCCTCAGACCAAGCTTCCTCAAAATTAAAAGAAGAAAAAAAGGAAAGTTCATCGAAACAAAACCTTTCAAGTGTTACTGTTGTTTTGGATGGCGAGAAAACGCACTTCGAGCAAAAGCCAAATGACTTTGTTTTAGACGCCGCCCTTGCTGCGGGAGCCGACATTCCATACGCATGTAAAGGGGCTGTTTGCTGTACTTGCCGAGCCAAAGTTTTAGAGGGAGATGTAGAAATGTCTATGAATTACTCGTTGACAGAAGAAGAGGTTGAAGAAGGCTATGTTCTTTCATGTCAAAGCATGCCTAGGTCATCAAATGTTGTTATGAGCTTTGACGATTAATCCCAATACAAAATAATCTTACAGTTTTTTGTCGAAAAAATAAAGGAAAGAAGCTATGGATGCTGAACCTAGTTCTAATTCCCTTGGGTGCACGGATTTTATATCATCTTGAGATGTGTGATGGTAGTCAAAATACCTTTGGCTATCTGCGCGGTATCCGCATAAAATAACGCCATCATCTATTATTTGACTAACATCTGCTCCCGACCCCCCTTGAGTCCATTCTTTACAGCCATAGCGGGCAAGTAAATTATCTAGCTCCTTTATTAATTCCGGGCTTTTGTCATGAATAATAGCAGGTAGGCTAAATCCTCTAGGGGCTCCTGATCCCCCATCAGACTCTATGCATAAAATGTGTTTTCGATTCTCTTCAAGGCCTTCTTTGGCATATTTCTTGGCCCCATCCAAGCCAAACTCTTCGTTTGCAAAAAGAACAATTCTAATGGTATGACGAGGCTGGTAGCCTAAGCTCTTTAAAAGCCAAACAGCATGCATCGCGTGAGCAACGCCTGCCCCATCGTCTTGAGCACCCGTAGCCAGGTCCCAGGAGTCTAAGTGCCCCCCAACAAGTATGACTTCATCGGGCTTCTCGATTCCTTTCCATTCAGCAATAACATTAGCTGAGTTTTTCCTGCCAATGTCATGTGAGCCAAGAATAATCTTGACTTTTGAATGGGGGCTTTTCAATAGTTCTTTACTCAACCACTCTGCTCCGTTTGTAGAAATCGCTGCCGCAGGGATTTTCTTTACCCCCTGTTCATATGTCATAGCCCCTGTATGAGGAAAATCATCTAACCTGTGGGTAAGTGATCTTACAAGAACAGCAACAGCTCCGTATTTTGCAGCTTCTGAAGCTCCGCCCCACCTTTGCCAACCCGCCTTTCCATAAGCTGATCCTGTATTAATTAACCAAGGGTCCATTGGTTCATTAAAAAACACAACCTTTCCTTTGAGTTTGGAGCCCTTTGCGTATAAGTCTTTTCTGTTTTTAACCTCTACAACTTCAGCCGTAATTCCGTTTCCTGAATCTCCACCAGGAGTAGAAATAGACCCACCCAGAGCTGTAATATTAAGTGCTTTTCTTTTGCCTTTTGACAAAAACTCTGCGGTTTCTATGCCTCTTACCCAGTGCCGAACATCAACCTCTTGCTTTAATACTTTTTCATAGCCAAGAGTATCCAGTGTTTCCACAGCCCACTTAACCGCTTTTGCATCCCCTGGGCTTCCCGCCAAACGAGGTCCAGCTTCTTTACACAGATCCGATAGCCAAAAATAGCCCTGCTGATCGCCGAGGGCTTTTTGGTATAAATTCTGAATAAAAACAGGATCAGGCTCCGATACTTGACCAGATAAGCTTAAACACATAAATATGGTCAATAGTGATAAATAATTTTTATTCATTTCATTTATGTTAAATCATTAATGAGCCCGGGTCCCCTGAGGCTAAATACATGAGTAACCCTGTAAGCCATCCTCCATATGTTCCAAGCGCATATCCTAAAACCGCAAGAAGCACCCCAACGGGAGCGAGCGAAGGGTGGAATGCAGCAGCGGCAACAGGCGCTGATGCTGCGCCCCCAATGTTTGCTTTGGAACCAACAGCAACAAAGAAAAAAGGAGCTTTTATCCCGCGAGCGACAGCAAGCAAGATCAAAACATGAAACAACATCCAAATTCCTCCAACAAGAAGGAGGCCGGGAGACTTAATAACTTCTAATATGTCCATTTTCATTCCAATGGTACCAACCAAAATATATATAAAAACTGACCCCAAACGGCTAGCCCCAGCGCCCTCAAGGTTCCTAGCTTTTGTAAAAGAAAGCGCTAAGCCAATCGTTGTTGCAACAATAACAATCCAGAAAAACCCGCTTGTTAGGCTAAAGTTTGCTGTATACGGAGCGTTTTTTTCAAGCCAGGGCCCAAAAGTGTCCCCAACCACATGACCAAGCGCTACTGTTCCAAAGGCTATTCCTAAAATTTTCATAACCTCATGAAATGTTGGGATTCTTGATGTTCGCTGAGTAAAGTCTTCCATTTCTCCCTGAAGAGCTTTAACAGATGTATTGTCCGCATGAAGCCATTTATCAACTTGGTCACTCTTTGCTGCGCCAAATAAAATAATAGCCATCCAAACCTCGGCAACAACAATATCGACGGTTATCATCGCGGAATAAAGACCATCTGACGGTTTAAATATCTCATACATTGCGGCTTGGTTTGCCCCTCCTCCAATCCATGATCCAGCAATTGTAGACATGCCGCGCCATACGGCCTCTGGTCCAGCGCCTCCCACAAGATCCGGAGATATCGATGATACGACAAGTATAGCAAACGGCCCCCCTAAAATAATTGTTGCCGTTGCTGTAAAAAACATAATTAACGCCTTGGGGCCTAGTCGAAAAACTCCTTTTAAGTCAATGCTTAGGGTCAACAAAACCAATGAAGCTGGAAGAAGGTATCTAGAGGCGACAAAATAGAGATTCGTGTCTTTGGGTACTAGATTAGTATTTGTTAGAACTGCTGGCAAAAAGTAGCACAACAACAGAGCTGGCACCCACTTAAAAAACCCTTTAAACGTAGGGTTGTCCGCAGCCCAAAAGATAGCACCCAAAAGGGCCATTAAAATCCCAAAAACTACCGCCTCATTTGTTATTAGGGCCCCTACCTCTTTTTCCATTTTGCTTGTTTTTTATTTTGGCTTTACTTGCAGTGTCTTTTTTGTTCTCAACGAATTTAGCATTTTGTTTGTCATGCCCGCCCGCTTGATTTTTTAAAAGTTTTGGGGATTGTTTTGTTGACGCACCCCAGTGAATAAAATCCTTTCTTCCCGCCCAAGAGGTGAGCACCCCACCAAAGCTTATTAGGAACTTGTCTTTACGGATGTCCATTATTTCTCCAGCCTGTCTGCCTGGCCCAGAAATCAACCTGACTTTATCGCCCAAATAAACTGGGAGCTGCATCAACTTTTCTTGCTCTTGTCTTTCTATTTTCTGTTTTTTTGTTTCCTCGCGCTCTTTCCTAGAATTAATTTCTTGATTTCTTTCAGATAAAGCTCTTATTATACGCCCCTGTAATTCTTTTTTTAGCTTTTGTGTTTTTGCTTTTGTCCAAGACTTTGACCATTGCTCCATTCGCTTCCCCCAAATCAGTTGTTGATTGGCTTCCGCATTTTCTTCTCCTGTTTTTAAAAGTTTTTTCTCAAGCTTCTCAATTTGCTTCTCATTCAAAATCTTTAAAGACTCTAACTCCTTTAATCTTTTGCTTACCTCTTCTCTTGTTCTCTCTAGTGATGTTCTTTGTTTTTGCAGGCCAACGATAAGATTGTCAACAGATATTGTTTGGCTCTTAAGAGACTTCTTAGCTTCTGCCATAATATCGGCAGAAATCCCCGACCTTTCAGCGACTTCAAAAGTGTACGAAGACCCGGGCGTTCCTTGTCTTAGCAAATATAAAGGCTGTAGGTTTTTTACATCAAAAGCCATATTTGCATTACCTGCCCCATCTAACTCTTCCGCCAATGCTTTAATATTATTAAAATGTGTTGTAAAAATCCCAAAAGCTTTTGACTTGTGTATTTCAAATAAGAAAACCCTTGCTAGGGCACTTCCTAAATCTGGGTCAGAGCCACCCCCAAACTCATCTACCAAGCAAAGGCTACCAGAGTCGGAGGTGTTTAAAATCTCTCTCATTTTTGAGAGCTTGCCGCTATATGTGGAGAGTTCATTTTCTATACTTTGCGCATCCCCGATGTCTGTCGTGACCCTCTTAAACCATCGCATTTTTGAATCCGTTGCGGTGGGGATTAGCATTCCACATTGTAACATAAGCTGAAATAGGCCCACTGTCTTTAAAGCCAAAGACTTTCCTCCTGCATTAGGACCGGAAATAACAACGAGCCGCTGATCACCACTAAGGGCTATATCCAGCGGAACCACCTTTTGGTTGTTGGCGCTTTGGGTCTTCTTTAAAACTGGATTTGTAGCCTTATGCAGATATATTTCATCGTCTGTTATTTCGGGGAGGCAAGCACCTTCTTTTTTGGCAAACTTAGTTTTGGCAATTAGTATATCTAAGGCCAAAAGTCTTTTGTCGGTCATTTCTATTTCCTTTCGGAAAGGCGAGATCTCTTTAGTTAAGTTTAACAGTATTCTCCTTATCTCTCTTCTTTCTTCTTCTAACAATATCCCAACCTCAGCATTGATCTCCAAACACTCGCTAGGCTCTAAAAAAACGAGAGTGTTTTTTGCGCTACTACCATGAAAGGCCCCTCTACCTTTGTTCTTGTCGGCCGCCTTTACCGCCAACACCCTTCGGTTATTGCTTACCGATTCACGAGTCTCTCCAAGCCAACCCTCTTTTTCATATCTCTTTAGTGCCTTATAAAAAAGTTTGTCTGCGCTTATTCTCTTTTTTAATATTTCTCTGCGCAAACCTTGAAGTTTAGTCGATGCGTTTGACTTCACCTGACCATTTTTTTCCAAAGCAACATCTATCAGTTTATGAATTCTTTCTTCTGGCGGAAATGCTTTGTATGTGGTTGCCAAAGAAGGTATTTGCTCTTCATTTACCTGAGAAAACCGATAAACCTCTTTATAACTGTGTGCTTGGTCTCTAATGGCCATGAAGTGCCCCACATCTAAAACTGAATTCCTAATTTTCAAAAGAGGAAGTGCTTCGTTAATCTCTGATTTAGAAACGGCGGGCGGGTTCGTCCCTAAGTTCATTAGCTCAAGAAGCTCACTCCCTTGCGCAAGTTTTTGTTCTACTTCTATTTGATTCGGGTTTGGGAGCATTTCGACGATTGCCTGTCTTCCGTTTCTAGAAATGGCAAATTTTGAGACCATTTGCTTCAGCTCGTTAAAGTCTAGCGCCTCATAAGCAGAGTCTGGATAAAGCATTTTACTCTGCCTTTTCTTGTCTCATTTGAGGGAAAAATAACACCTCCTGGATACTTGTTTTTCCTGTCAGAAGCATTACCAGCCGGTCCATGCCTATCCCCATTCCTGAGGTTGGAGGCATTCCGTACTCGAGCGCCCGTAAAAAGTCTTGATCTACAAACATCGCCTCATCATCTCCTTTTTCCAGCAACCTTAATTGCTCTTCAAATCTTTCTCTTTGGTCTATCGGGTCGTTTAACTCACTGTAGGCGTTTGCTATCTCCGTTCCATTAATAAAAAGCTCAAACCGTTCTGTAAGCCGATCATCATCTCGGTGTTTTTTACAAAGAGGGGACATCTCGACAGGGTAGTCGGTTATAAATGTTGGTTGGGTGTAGTGCTTTTCGCATTTTTCGCCAAAAATCTCATCTATGAGTTTCCCTTTTCCCATTTCTGCAGAAACCTCTATTCCTATTGATTCAGCGATTGACTTAATTTCCTTTTCGCTTTTTCCTAATAAATCATGACCTGTGTGAGTTTTGATGGCTTCCAAAATTGGGACTCTTGCATAAGGCGCCGCCATGTTTATGGTTTTACCATCAAATGAAATCTTTTCAGACCCTGTTATCTTGTGCGTTATGTTTTCGAACATCTGCTCGGTAAAGTCCATCATCCACTTGTAGTCTTTGTACGCTACATATATTTCTAAAATAGTAAACTCTGGGTTGTGTGTTCTGTCCATGCCCTCATTACGAAAGTCTTTAGCAAACTCATATACTCCGTCAAACCCCCCAACAATAAGTCTTTTTAAATAAAGCTCATTGGATATTCTTAAATAAAGAGGAATATCAAGTGCGTTGTGATGAGTTTTAAACGGTCTTGCCGCGGCGCCTCCTGGGATGCTCTGGAGAATAGGGGTTTCCACCTCCAAATAACCTTCATTATTAAATACCTCGCGCATTGAATTAAAAACCTTTGTTCTTTTTACAAAAACATCTTTTACTCCCTCGTTGACGATTAGATCTACATACCTCTGGCGATGGCGTAATTCTGGGTCAGTAAAGGCGTCGTGAGTTCCCCCTTCTGAATCTGTCTTAACAACAGGAAGGGGCTTAAGAGACTTGCTTAGTACTTTCATGTGAGAAACATGTACGCTTATTTCTCCTGTTTTTGTTGTAAACACATGCCCTTCGAGAGAAATAAAATCTCCAATATCCAACTGTTTTTTGAAAACATCATTGTAAAGCGTCTTGTCCTCTTTCGGGCAGATAATATCTCTGTTTATATACCCCTGTATTCTTCCAGAAGAGTCCATTATGCTCACAAAAGAAGCCTTACCCATTATTCTTTTGGTCATTATCCTTCCGGCCACACAAACAGAAGAAAAGTTTTCCGGCGTGGTAGGAAATTCAGACTTTATTGTTTTTGACAAAAAATTAACTGGGACTTGGTCCGCTGGATATGGATTTATTCCCGAGTTTCTCATTGCCGCCAAAGCTTCGCGGCGAAATATTTCTTGTTCTGATAACTGTAAGTCCATATTGCAAAGATAGAAAGGTCCTTCAATGTGGGTTACCTTTGCGGGTCTAAAGAAAAACTTTATGAAAAATAGTCGGGTTCGGGTCCGTTTTGCGCCCAGTCCAACGGGGCCCCTTCATATGGGTGGTGTTAGAACCGCGCTCTACAACTATCTGTTTGCAAAAAAACATGGTGGTGACTTTTTGTTGCGAATAGAAGACACCGATCGGTCTCGCTTTGTTCAGGGTGCAGAAAAATATATTGTTGATGCCCTTGGGTGGTGCGGAATAAGCCCAGACGAGGGTATCGGCGCGGAAGATAAACTTACAAATGGAGGTAAACATCATCCCTACCGACAAAGTGAAAGAAAAGACATATACGGTCCTTATGTGCAGACATTAATTGACTCTGAATTGGCGTATTTAGCTTTTGACACCCCCAATGAACTTTCAATGGTTCGAGAAAGGGCTATGGAGGCCGGTAACCCCAACTGGCAATACAACAGCATTACCCGAACATCTATGAAAAATTCTTTAACCCTTTCAAAAACGGATGTTGAAGAAAAAAAGAAAGTGGGTGAACCATATGTTGTTCGCGTAAAAATGCCCCGCAATGAAGAAATTAAATTTCATGATGAAGTCCGTGGCTGGGTAAGTGTTAATAGTATGAATGTTGACGACAAGGTGCTCCTAAAAAGCGATGGGCTACCCACCTATCACCTTGCAAATGTTGTTGATGACCGGTTAATGGAAATTACACATGTAATTAGGGGTGAAGAATGGTTACCCTCCGCCCCTCTTCATGTTTTATTATATGACTACTTTAATTGGGAGAGGCCGTCGTTTGCACATTTGCCTCTTTTGCTTCGCCCAGATGGTAATGGAAAGCTTTCGAAGAGAGATGGGGACAAGTTAGGTTTTCCTGTTTTTCCCTTAAATTGGAATAATTCCGAAACAAATGAAACCGCATCTGGATATAAAGAAGCTGGATTTTATGCTGCAGGGTTTGTCAATATGCTTGCTTTTCTTGGGTGGAACCCAGGAACAAATCAAGAGGTGTTTTCATTGGATGAGTTAATTTCTAGCTTCCGCCTTGAAAAGGTTAGCAAGGCGGGTGCACGATTTGATTTTGACAAGGCTCGCTGGTTTAACCAACAACATCTTCGCTTGCGACCAAAAAAAGATTTATTAAAAGAATATTTGGAGCTTTTAAAAAAAACGAGTGGACATGTTCCTGAAAAAAACTGGGCAAAAAAGTCTCTCGATCTATTTATGGACAGAGCTGAGTTTGTAAAAGATATTATTAGCGAATCAACTTATTTATTTGAAGACCCTAAATCTTATGATAATAAGGTGGTAGAGAAAAAATGGAATTCGGATTCTCCTGTTTTTATTAAAACTTTGAAAAGCTTGTTTTCTCAAACAAACTACACAAGCGAATCTTTAGAAAATTGTTTCAAGAAGTATTTATCATCATCATCTCTTAGTTTTGGGCAAGTTGGCCCCGTGTTGCGTCTTGCTGTTGCCGGAACAACCCAGGGACCGTCAATATTTATGGTAATGGAGCTAATTGGCCAAGAGTCTACAGAAAGAAGGATAGATTCCGCATTAATGAGGTTACAATGATGCAAAAAATAGAATTAGTCAACCAAAGAGAGTATGCTTATCATGGTTGCCTGAAAGAAGAGTCTATTATTGGTTCGGATTATATTATTGATTTAATAGTTTTTGCAGACTTAGCAAACTCTGCAAAAACAGATCAACTAGATGACACCGTTGATTATGTTGGTTTAAGACAAATAATCACCCAAGAAATGTCGATAAGATCAAAACTTCTGGAAACTGTCTGTCAAAGAATAGTTTTAAGAATATTTGACGATTTTCCTTCTGTTTTAAAGATCGAAGTGAAGGTTTGCAAACTTAATCCACCTATTGATGGAGATGTTCAAGCCGTCTGCGTGAGTTTTTCTTCAGAAAAATCCTAGCTCAAAAGCTAATTGGGTCGTAATTTTGTATTTTAAAAGGTCTCGTGGCCGAGTGGCTAGGCAGAGCTCTGCAAAAGCTTGTACAGCGGTTCGAATCCGCTCGAGACCTCATAAAACCCCTTCACAAGAGGGGTTTTTATTTTAATAGACTTTATTTCTAAACATCTAGTCTTCTTAATTTATTAAGATAATACCTTCTTATAGAGTTTATCTTTGTCATCATTATTTAATATTTTATTATGTCTCAACCCACTTTAAAAGAAGCTTTAAATAGTTTATCAATAAAAAACAAAAACGCTGGCACCTGGATAGGTTCTTCTTCTTTATTTTCTGATTCTATTATATCTAGCTTTTCACCGGTAAATGGATCTATTATTGGTACGGTAACAACTACAACTGATTCCCAATATGAAGATGCTATTATTTCAGCACACAAATCTTTTCTAGAATGGAGAAATACACCTGCTCCTAAAAGAGGAGATGTTGTTCGTGTTTTTGGAAATAAACTTCGAGATAAAAAAGAAGCTTTAGGTTTATTAGTTAGTTACGAAATGGGTAAGTCTTATCAAGAGGGATTAGGAGAAGTTCAAGAAATGATTGATATATGTGATTTTGCTGTTGGATTATCCCGTCAATTAACTGGTTTAACTATTAAAAGTGAACGTCCAGATCATTTTATGATGGAGCAATATCATCCTATTGGAATTATTGGAATTATATCTGCGTTTAACTTTCCCGTCGCAGTTTGGGCTTGGAATGCAGCTTTAGCATGGGTATGTGGTAATGCTTGTGTTTGGAAAGGTTCAGAAAAAACTCCTCTATGTGCTATTGCTTGTCAAAATATTTGGAATGATGTTGCTTCTGAAATGAATTTACCTAAGGGATTATCTATTATCATTAGTGGAGGTCGCGAATTAGGAATTAAAATGAGTGAGGATAAAAGAATACCTGTTATGTCTGCAACGGGGTCCACGAAAATGGGTAAAGATGTTGGAGCTAAAGTAGCGTCTAGATTAGGTCGTTCTATTTTAGAATTAGGAGGTAATAATGCTATGATAATAACAAATTCTGCGGATCTTAAAATGACTATTACGGCAGCTGTTTTTGGAGCTGTTGGAACTGCTGGTCAAAGATGTACAAGTACACGAAGATTAATAATCCACGATAGTATATATAACCAAGTATGTGATGCAATATTAAATGCATATCAACAAATTATTATAGGTAGTCCATTAGATGAAAAAAACCATATGGGTCCTTTAATTGACGGTGATTCTGTAAATAGTTATATAAAATCATTGGAAGATGTGGAAAAACAAGGTGGAATATTTTTATTAAAAGGAAAACAACTTAAAGGAAACGAATATTCTAGTGGATGTTATGTTAGTCCTTCAATTGCTGAAGTCAAAAATATTTGGGATATAGTGCAGCATGAAACTTTTGCTCCTTTATTATACATAATGAAATATTCTGACTTACAAGAAGCTATTAATACTCAAAATAATGTTCCTCAAGGCCTGAGTTCAGCTATTATGACAAATTCTATGCAAGAAGCAAATATTTTTCTTTCAGCAGGTGGATCAGATTGTGGTATTGCTAATGTTAATATAGGGACAAGTGGAGCTGAGATAGGAGGTGCTTTTGGTGGTGAAAAAGAAACAGGAGGTGGAAGAGAAAGTGGATCAGACGCTTGGAAAGCATATATGAGAAGACAAACAAATACTTTAAACTACGGATCATCTCTTCCATTAGCTCAAGGGATAAAGTTTAATATATAAATAATATATTTTTTTATAAGGATAAAGTATAGTAGTAATGTTCGGTTGATAAGGTTGAGAAACATTTGTAAAAAATTAGGTTATTAAATTATAAACAAATTATAAACACTATATATTTATTTAACTATATGAATATAAGAGTTTTAATAGTTTATATTTTGGAAATAATAAGATAAATTATAATTAAATTGTTTATAAATAATACAGTTGAGTTTTTTAATAAAATGATATTAATATTTAATAAATTTTTATAAAATGTTAATTAAAAAAATAATAATTAAGTAATTAAAATTAATCAACATATTTATATAGGTTATGAACAAAATATTCACAATTTCAATAGGTAATGACCACGCTGGATATGATTTAAAGTTTGAAATAAAAAAACATTTAGAAGATAAAGGATTTAACGTTTTAAATAATGGATGTGATGGCCCAGAATCAGTAGATTATCCAGATTTTGGCCATGCTGTCGCTAAAGATATTATAGGAAAAAAAGCCGAAAGAGGTATTGTTATTTGCGGTAGTGGAAACGGAATAAATATGAGCGTAAATAAACATATAGGTATAAGATCTGCTTTATGTTGGAATAGTGAGCTTGCGATATTAGGTGTAAAACATAATAATGCTAATATATTAGCTCTCCCAGCAAGGTTTATTTCTAAAGAAGAAGCGCTTAAGTGTGTAATTGAATTTGTAAGCAATGAATTCGAAGGAGGTAGGCATGAAAAAAGAGTTAATAAGATTAACTGTTAAAAGGTGTTAACGTTTAACGTAGAGATATCAGATTGGAAGTTCTCTCTTGATAAAAACAAAGTGAAGTTTTGGATTAATCAGGTGGTTAATATTGAAAAGAAAGTGGTGGCTCGTATCGATTACAATTTTGTCTCAGATGATGAATTACTAGAAATGAATAAAAAATTCCTAAAGCATAATTATTATACGGATGTTCTTACTTTTTCGGAAAATAGAGGTAACCGTTTAGCTGGTGATATAGCTATAAGTATTCATAGGGTTAAAGAAAATGCTGCATTAATAAAAACCACTTTTGACCAAGAATTAAAAAGGGTTATAATCCACGGTATTTTGCATTTATGTGGGTATAACGATTCGACAGACAAGGAAAAAGAAACAATGCGAAAGAGAGAAAGTAAATATCTAATGATTTATCCAGTTTAACAATGTTCCACGTGAAACAATGATGTACGATGTAGTAGTAGTTGGAGGAGGGCACGCGGGCTGTGAGGCGGCAAGTTCAGCCGCAAAAATGGGCTCTTCGGTGCTGTTGGTAACAATGAACTTACAGACAATTGCGCAAATGAGTTGTAATCCCGCAATGGGGGGTGTTGCTAAGGGACAAATATTACGAGAAATTGATGCCCTTGGGGGCCTTTCCGGAATTATTACAGATAATACAGCAATACAGTTCAGGATGCTTAACAAGTCTAAAGGGCCAGCAATGTGGAGCCCGAGGGTACAAAGTGACCGTATGAGATTTGCTGAGCAATGGAGACTTGCGCTTGAGCAAATAGTGAATTTAGATTTTCTTCAAGCCTCAGTGGAAGGTTTAGATGTGACCAACAATAAAGTGTCTGGTGTTTTTTTAAGTAACGGCAATAGAATCAGCTGTAAAACTGTCGTGCTAACAAGTGGTACGTTTCTAAATGGGGTAATGCATATTGGAGAAAATAAAACTCATGGAGGAAGAAGCTCGGAGTCGTCATCTAAAGGAATTACTAAATGTTTGGAATTATTGGGGTTCGAAAGTGGAAGAATGAAAACAGGGACCCCGCCCAGATTAGATGGTCGCTCCTTAAATTATTCTGCCTTTGAAGAACAAAAAGGTGATGAATTTCCCGGTAAGTTTTCTTTTACAGAAACCCAACCCTTAACAAAACAGAGGTCGTGCTGGGTTGCGCACACTTCTGATGAAGTTCACAATGTTTTACGAAAAGGTTTTGACAGAAGCCCACTGTTTAACGGGGCGATAGAGAGCGCGGGGCCTAGATACTGTCCGAGTATTGAGGATAAAATTAATCGGTTTTCAGACAAAGAGAGCCACCAAATGTTTATTGAACCAGAGGGCTGGAAAACCGTGGAGGTTTATGTAAACGGATTTTCTACATCGCTTCCCGAGGAGATACAAGAAGAGGCATTAAGGAAGGTCTCGGGTTTTGAAAACGCAAAGTTTTTCCGACCTGGGTATGCTGTTGAGTATGATTATTTTCCACCAACACAATTAAAACACAGCCTAGAAACAAAACTTGTTGCAGGGTTGTTTTTTGCTGGACAAATAAACGGAACAACCGGATATGAAGAGGCCGCTTGTCAAGGTTTAATGGCCGGAATAAACGCTCATAAGGTAAATCAAGAGGAAGACCCTTTGATACTAACAAGAAGCCAGGCGTATATAGGTGTTTTGATTGATGATTTGATAACAAAAGGGACAGATGAACCCTATCGAATGTTCACTAGTCGCGCAGAGTTTAGGCTCACATTACGTCAAGACAATGCAGATATGCGTTTAACAAGAATAGGAAGAGAATTGGGTTTAATATATGACCAACAATGGGAGCGTTTCGAAAAAAAATGTGAGGACATTGAAAAAGCAAACCAATGGATAGTTAGTAAAAAAGCTACGCCAGGTGTGTATAATTCGTTTTTAGAAAAAAAATGTAGCGCACCTTTAAAACAACAAGGGCCATTGACTTCATTAGTTTTGCGTCCAAATATTTCTCTTAAAGAGTTATTAATCCAAGAGCCTGAGGGTTTAATACAAATGAGTGAAGAGGTTTGGGAGCAAGTTGAAATAAACCTTAAATATGCAGGTTATATTGAGAAAGAGCTTGAGCGGGTAGAAAAAGTGAAAAGGTTGGAAAGCTTAAGAATTCCTACAGGGTTTAGTTTTAACAGTATAAAAGCACTAAGTATAGAGTCTCGAGATAGGTTAACTAAAATTGAGCCAACAACACTAGGACAAGCAAGCCGAGTCGCTGGTGTTTCTCCAGCGGATATTCAAGTTTTATTAGTTCACCTCGGTAGATAGTGTTTCACGTGGAACAAATGGAAAAAGATATACACTGTCCCCTTTGCGGCTCAATAGAGTCTAAATTCGAAAGAGCGATTGTAGACCACATGGTGTCAAAAGAAAAGTTTAGTTTGCGGTCATGTCTGGATTGCAGATTATTAAGAACAGACCCTCGTCCAAGCGAAGAAGAGATAGGTGGATATTATGATTCACCTTCATATTTGAGCCACACGGAACAAGGAGTTGGTGTTTTTAGTAAGATATACAATGTGCTGCGGGCATATAACTCAATGAGTAAGGTAAGAATTTTAGAGAACGCAGTACAGAAAAAACCGAATATTTCAAAGCTGTTGGACGTTGGTTGTGGAATAGGCGTTTTTTTAGAACATGGAAAATATCGAAAATGGGACGTTTTTGGGGTGGAATTGAACGAAAAAGCAAGAAAAACAGCTGAAAAACGACTAAAAACGTCAATTTTTCAAAAACTAGAGGATGTTAAATCTGAACTAAATTTTGATGCTATTTCTTTATGGCATGTCCTGGAACACCTACCACAACCAAATGAAGTTTTAGAAAAACTTCATAGCCTTGCGGCTCCAGGGGCTGCATTAATTCTGGGCCTACCCAATAGGGAGTCTCATGATGCAGGTTATTATAAGGAGTTCTGGGCCGCGTATGATGTTCCAATTCATTTTTGGCACTTCACAAAAAAAGACATTAAGGGTATTGCGAAAAAAACGGGCTGGATAGTAGAAGCTATAAAGCCCATGCGTTTAGACGCTTTTTATGTGAGTCTATTAAGTGAGTTGTATAAAACCGGCCGGAAACGCTGGGTACACGCTTTTTTAAGGGGACTCTACAGTAATTTGAAGGGGGGGCAACAAAATACCAGTAGTCTAATATATATTCTTCGCAAGCGTGGCTAAAAAATCTCCATCATTCTTATCCCCGCATCGAAAAGAACTATTTTAGGATTTAGATTTCTGCCGATATCTATTTTTCCCTCGTCAAACACAGACATAAACATGGGTAAATAACTGTACTTTAACAACTTAGAGAACCCTTCTGTTTTAAAGGAAATTTCAGGAAACCAATCAAATATAACCTCACCACTACCCATTGACTTGTATTTGGCAATTTCTGAAATAACCGTTGAAGAGAAAGTAAAATATTCTTGCGTTTGTCCCCTGCCCCAACTTCCTAATTCTTCGACCCATAAATGGAGTCCTTGAAAGTCTTTTTTGAATGAAATTTTCATACTAGAAACAAAAGCCTCGGCAAAAACCTTTAAGTTTTCGCGGTTTTCCAAATAATCCAACGCTAGGCCAGGATCACCACAGGACATTTTAGATAATACACGAGCTGTATCGGGGGCTACATTTCTTTCTTTATTTAACCAACGCTCAACTTGTTTACCCCCTAGTGGTGGTATAGAAAAAACAAGGCATCGGCTAATGATGGTGGGAAGAACCCCAGAGAGATCATGAGTGATTAGAAGTAGAACGGTTTTTTCGTTAGGCTCTTCTATTGTTTTAAGGAGTTTGTTCGCTGCTGCAGAGCTCAGCTTTTCCGGAAGCCATAAAACAAGAATTTTGTATTTTCCTGAATGAGATTTTAAAGATAATTTACTAAGAACAGCAGAAGACTCTTTAACTCCTATTTGAAGAACCTTCTTTTGCGCGCTAATTGAGCTAATCCAGTTTTTAAACATAGGAAAAGGGTTCGTTTTGAGGTATGTGCGAAATTCAGGTAAATATTGGTCTGATGTTTTTGAAGAAGCCCCCTCTCCGTCTCCACCAGAAATTGGGAATGCAAAATGTACATCAGGGTGGCTAAATAAAGATGATTGAACACAAGCATCACAAAAACCACAAGCCCCCCCATTGGGATTCGGCTGGTCACACATGACGCGCTTGATGTATTCCAGAACAGCCAGCCAGGCCAGGCCTCCGTTTTTGGAAACAATAAGCTGGGCATGAGCAATTTGTCCTGACTTTATGTGATCAAACCAGCTTTTATATAAAGAGTTTTGAAAAAATGAAAAATTATCACCCACAAAGCGAAGGTAGAGTGCTAATTTTGAACATTGAAAAAAAAATGAAAACAATACAAGATTTAGAAGTTTCTCAAAAAAGAGTTTTAGTGCGATTTGATTTTAATGTCCCATTAAATGAAAATGGCGAGATAACAAATGATAAAAGAATAATTTCTGCCCTTCCAACAATTTTGTCCATTATTGACAACGGAGGAAGACTTGTTATCCTTTCGCACCTTGGTCGTCCATCAGGGAAAATAACGGAAGCTTTGTCTCTGTTGGTTGTTGCCAAGCGGCTTTCCGCAATATTGTCTAGACCCGTATCCTTTTCCGAAAAAACAATAGGAACAGAGGCCGTTGAAGCAACAAACATCCTAAAGAACGGAGAGGTGTTAATGATGGAAAACGTGAGGTTTGACAAAAGGGAAGAGGATGGAGACGAAACATTTACTCACGAACTCGCAAAGTTGGGAGATATATATGTGAATGACGCTTTTGGTACGGCCCATCGGCCGCACGCATCTACAACTCGTTTAGCCAGTCTTTTTAAGGGCCGGTGTGCTTTTGGTCAAGTGATGTTTAAAGAAATAACGAACGTGAATCGGCTAATGGTTTCAAAAGAAAGGCCAATTGTTGCTATCGTGGGTGGATCTAAAGTTTCGAGTAAAATAGACGTGTTAGAAAGCCTTCTGGAGCGTGCGGATCATATTATTATTGGGGGAGGCATGGCCTTTACGTTTATTAAGGCCATGGGTGGCCAAATCGGAGATAGTATCTGTGAAAACGAAAGGACACAAACGGCTCTGAAAATATTAGATGAAGCAAAAGCAAAGGATGTTAAAATTTATTTACCAACAGATACGATTGCAGCAGATTCGTTTAGCGTTAACGCAAAAACACAAGTTTGTGATATATTTAAAATACCAACCGGTTGGCAAGGTCTAGATGCAGGGCCCAATACCATAATAGCTTTTTCAAAAATTGTAAACAAGGCTAAAACATTGTTGTGGAATGGTCCCCTGGGAGTCTTTGAGATGGAGCCATTTTCAAAAGGGACAAGAGCCATAGGAGACAGTATAGCAAAAGCAACAGCAGAAGGGCTATATAGCCTTATTGGAGGCGGAGACTCTGTTGCTGCTGCAGAGCAGTTTGGCTTATCTGACAAAGTAAGCTATGTGTCTACAGGAGGAGGGGCTATGCTTGAGTATCTAGAGGGTAAAACCCTTCCAGGGATTCAGGCCATTATTGATAACAGCTAGACACTTAATTCAAGATTTATAGGGCTGTTTTTGTCGATGAGTTCACTTGAGTTGTTTAGAAAAAATTCTCCAACAGATTTTAATAGATCAAAAAATACAGAATTCCCCAACCAAGGCGCTAATCCGAAAAAAGAAGCAAGCTGATTGTTGTAGACTACGATAATTATAGCTAAGAGAGCAGCCCCTTTAAGTAGTCCCGACACCCCCCCAAGTAGTCGGTTGAGCCAGTTAAGCCAGACAATTTTTAGAATTTTGGTTATTAAAGTCCCAAGCGCGGCCACAGTAAAATAAGAACCGAAAAACAGAATAAAACGGGCTGCGATAAGAGAATAACTTAATGAAAAATCTAAGGATTTGATGAGCCATAAATTAACCGCTGGCCCATAAATAATTGCCATCCAGTAGCCCCCCAATATACCCAAAAGACCGGCCCACTCATTGACAAACCCACGCCACGCCCCTCGTGCGGAAAGCACAAATAGAAAAGTTAAGCAACAGAGGTCTACAAGATTCACAACATACTAAAGGTATGGTAGCTCAAACAATAAAATTAAAGAAAATGGGCAGCTAGTTTAGCAACCAGCAACACCAACTACATAAGGTAGAACCACGATTTTCATGTTAACTACGCTATCGGCTTCAAGCTTAATATAGCCACAACCAAAAACAGCAGGAGGGTTATTTCCTTTTTGCGCTGTAACTTGAAGGACAGCAGGCATGTTATACTCAAAAAGAGAAACCCCATCTATATCGGTCATAATACCATCAATTCCAGTTTGACCATTAAAGTCAGGAATGGAATTTACAACAGGGGCTGTTGCTTGAACCGTTGCGTTTTGAATCGGTATTCCATTTTCATCCACCACTTGAATCGTAAATTGGAAAACCGGAGAATCACTTTTTTCACAACTAGTGAAAGCTAAGGCAGAAATAAGTAGAGAAAAAAAGATTTTTTTCATTGCGGACAACCATTATTTAAGTCACCATAGGGTTTAATGATAACAATTATTTCTGAAGTTTGACCCTGTTCTGCATGAACAAAATTACACCCTTTCCAGCCACCTTTTGATGCTTCAACATCTAGATAAGCTTCACCATAATCAAATCCTATTAATGTGTCAATCCAGCCATCTAATCCTGTTTTTCTCCAATATTGACCCGATGTTGCCGGGTCAGTAAAAACCGTTGATCCCCCAGGAGAAAAAACATGAACCCACGCATTTTGAACAGGAATAGAATCAGAGCTCATAACACGAACACGAACTAAAGATTCCGTACTTTCGGTCTCGCAAGAGCTAAATAAAGAAATAAGACCTAAAAACAGCAAGCTAAAAGTTAATGTTTTAATTAAATTCATTAGAATTATTTGATATTATGGTACTTAAAACGAAGCAAATATAATAGATTTCCTCCCCATGCTTGAAATTATAGAAGAACACCTCAAGGCAATTAGCCTTGTAAAGATCAAAACTAAAGAAGAATCGGAAAGTTTCCGAATCAGTTATTTGGGAAAAAAAGGGATTCTTCAGGCCTTGTTTTCAGAGTTTAAGACTGTCAAACCAGAAGATAAAAAAGCCACGGGAGCTGCGTTAAACACTTTGAAAAAGGCAGCAGAAAACGCCTTGTTGATCGACATATCGGATACAAAAATTAATAAAAACCACAACCAAGAGGACTACACTAGGCCGGGATACTCCAATCTTCCAGGAGCTCAGCACCCAATATCTTTGGTTAGAAATGAAATTGTAAAGATTTTCGAACGAATGGGTTTTGTTACAACTGAGGGTCCTGAAATAGAAGATGATTGGCACAATTTTTCAGCATTAAACTTTCCCCTGGAGCACCCCGCTAGAGATATGCAGGATACGTTTTTTCTATCAAAAGATCCCGACTGGGCATTGCGCACCCACACATCGAGCGTGCAAGTAAGAACAATGGAAGAGCAGACCCCCCCCATTAGAATAATTGCGCCAGGAAGGGTATTTCGTAATGAAGCAATATCATCAAGGTCTCACTGTGTTTTTCATCAGGTTGAAGGCTTATACATTGATAAAGGGGTTTCTTTTGCGGACTTAAAGCAAACTCTTTTAGCGTTTTCTAAGTCTTTTTTTGGAGAAAAAACAGAGATTAGGCTTAGGCCAAGTTATTTTCCATTTACTGAACCTAGTGCGGAAATGGATATTTGGTGGGGTTTAGAAAACGAGGTTGACCATAGAATGACAAAAGGAACAGGTTGGCTAGAAATAATGGGATGTGGCATGGTTGATCCTGCCGTTCTAGAATCCTGCGGCATAGACTCTAAAGAATTCACGGGATTTGCTTTTGGAATGGGAATAGAGAGAATTGCGATGCAACGATTTCAAATACCTGATATTCGTGCTTTTTATGAAAATGACCTTCGGTTTTTAGCAAACTTCAAGGGAGCTTAAAAAAATTGTAACCTAGGCGCCAATTTGTTTTATCCTCATGGTGTTTGTCATTCCGCGCTTTTTGATCGGCATGCTCGCAAGCTGAATGATTGTGTCTCCGTCTTCGATTAAAGAGAGCGATTTCAGCATTTTAGAAATTTCTACAAATGTTTGATCGGTCGACTCCATACTGTTATAGTAAAAACCAGTAACACCCCAAAAAAGACAAAGTTTGTTTAAAATAGAACGGTTAGAAGTGAAAACATAAACATTAGATTTAGGTCGAAACGAAGAAATTAGTTTTGCAGAATAGCCACTAAATGTAAGCGCGCAGATAGAACGAGCTTCAACGAGATTAGCGGTTTTAGCCGCCTGATAGCAAAGAGCATTGGAGACAAACCTCTTGTCCTCTGGCTGAGGTTTACGGCCCTTGATTCTAGTAACACTAGACAATTCGGAGGCCTTAACTATTTTACTCATAGCCTCTACTACCTCAACAGGATATTGCCCAACCGATGTTTCTGCAGAAAGCATAACTGCGTCTGCGCCATCTATTACAGCGCAGGAAACGTCGTTAACTTCAGCCCTGCTCGGCGTTAAGCTGTTAATCATGCTTTCCATCATCTGTGTTGCTACAATTACAGGTTTTGCACGGGAGATAGCTTTTGAGATGATCATTTTTTGAATCAAGGGAACAGACTCCATAGGAACCTCAACACCTAAGTCTCCTCTAGCAACCATAACGGCGTCAGTTTCATCAAGAATCGCATCAATATCTGAAACAGCTTCAGGCTTTTCGATTTTTGCAACAATCCCAGCACCAGATTTTTTTTCATTTATTATCTTTCTTAGGTTTTTTATGTCCTGCTTACCCCTTACAAAGCTCAATCCCACCCAATCTACCCCAGCGTCAAGTGCTATATTTAAGTCATAGATATCTTTATCTGTTAGGCATGGGAGAGAAACACGAGTATTGGGAAGGTTAACACCTTTGTTGGACTTTAGTGGTCCTCCTTGTATAGTTTCAGCAATAACTTCGTTTTTAGAATTGGTAGAAACAACACGCATAAGCAGTTTACCGTCGTCTAACAATATCATTTCTCCCACCTTTACATCTTTTGGAAAAGAATCATAAGTCATAAAAACTTTTTCTTTTGTCCCGCTACAGGGTTTATTAGTAAAAGTCATCAAGTCTCCAGGGTCCAGAAAAGCCCCCTCTTCAACAGTTCCGATTCTCAATTTTGGGCCCTGAAGATCTGCCAGAATCGCAGCATGGCGTTTTGTTTTTTTTAGGATCGCTTGAATTTTTAAAATGGTTTTACGATTTTCTTCAGCGCTTCCATGAGAAAAATTAACTCTAAAGACATTAACACCTTGATAAAGCATTTTTTCCAAAACCCGACTCTTTATAGAGGATGGTCCCAAAGTAGCTACTATTTTTGTGCGTTTCATATTTATTACTTTATTGGTTCAAAAAGGAGGTTTTCACGACCTCGTATACTCAACCAAGGGATCTGTTTATGATTAACTACAGATGGTGACATCAAAAGTTTATTCTGTAAAATTACCATTTCATTTTGAGATAGCTCCGGATCAATTGTAATAAGGGCGCTTATATTTTTTGGTTTTATAATAAAATTTAACAGTGGGGCATCTTCTGTCTCTTTTGAAAAAAGGCCAGTTCCTTTATTATTAGATTTTGAAACCCATTCCGAATCTTCAGGATAATTCCAGAAAAGGTTAACATCAGAACCGGAGTAACTACCTCGGAACAATGCGTGACGAGCTATGATTTTAGAATTACGACAGAAGGCGTCCGCAGATCTAGAAAGGGCAAAACCTAGGTTGACGTTTAGCTCATAAACAAGCTGGATATCCTTTGCAGAGCTTGTAATCCCTATGACAAAAGGGGAATAGCACTCACTTAGAGCGTCTAGAACTAGGCGCCCCAATTTGATTTATTTTAAGTTTTTTACAAGCAAACTTAGCAGCAGCTTCTTCTGCCATTTTTTTGGACTGACCGTGGCCGGTAGCTAAGGGTTCATCATCTACACTAATCGTTATGGAAAAACGTCTGTGATGTTCAGCGCCATTTTCATCCACAACCTCGAAATTGAAAACCTTCTTTTTTCTTTGAAACCACTCGATTAGTAAGCTTTTATATGAGACAATTTCACGCTCAACCTGGCTAAAATTTATATGGGAATCTAAAATATTTTGATAAACAAATTTTTTGGTTCTACCCCATCCTTTATCAACATAAATTGCCCCAACCAGAGCTTCCAGAGCACTTCCAGGAACAGAAGTTGTTCCAGAACGACGACCTCTTTGATTTGAGCTTATCCAGCGAGGGATTCCCATTTTTATTGCGACTTTATTGAGAGCTTTACGAGACACCACCTTGCTACGCATGCTTGTCAAGTAGCCTTCATTTCCTTTTGGGTATCGTTCATAAAGGTATTGCGCCATTAAGGAGCCCAAAACCGCATCGCCGAGATACTCAAGGCGTTCGTAATGCATATTTGTTTCTTTTTGGGTTTGATTTTCAACTTTTTTCCTGAAAGCAGACAAATACAAAAGAGGGCTTGACGGCCGGACACCAGTCATTTTTTTGACAGCAACCAAAAAGGGCCGATGTCTTTTGGGATGGGGTTTGATAAAATTTAATAACGCAGGGAACATTGTCGAGTTTATGTTGCTTTTTTGAAAACAACACAAGCATTATGGCCTCCAAAGCCAAATGTGTTTGAAATTGCAGCCCTTACGGGGCGTTTTTGAGATTTATTAAAAGTGAAATTTAACTTTGAGTCTAAATCAGGGTCATCTTTAAAGTGGTTAATTGTAGGAGGTATAATATCATTGTGGACAGATAGACATGCAACTAAGGCCTCAAGGGCTCCTGCCGCCCCCAGCAAGTGTCCAGTCATCGACTTGGTGCTGCTTATGTTTAAAGAATAGGCGTGTTCTTTAAAAACATTAAGAACCGCCTTAGTTTCAGCAATATCTCCTAAAGGCGTTGATGTTCCATGAACATTGATATAATCTATATCTGAGGGAGACATTTCAGCGTCTTTAAGGGCGTTAAGCATCACATTCATCGCCCCAAGGCCCTCAGGGTGAGGAGCAGTTATGTGGTGAGCATCTGCAGATGTTCCTCCTCCCGCAAGCTCTCCATAAATTCGTGCTCCTCGACTGACAGCGTGTTCGTACTCTTCTAGCACAAGAGAAGCAGAACCTTCACCTAAAACAAACCCTTCACGATCTAAGTCAAAAGGTCGAGATGCAGTTTTGGGGTCGTCGTTGCGCGTCGAAAGAGCTTGCATAGCATTAAATCCACCGATCCCCCCTGGGACTACTGCAGCTTCAGACCCACCGGAGATAATAGCGTCAGCTTTACCAAGACGAATCATCATATGGGCGTCGATCAAAGCATTTGTTGACGATGCGCAAGCCGAAACTGTAGTGTAGTTAGGTCCCCGAAAATTATATTTCATTGATATATGGCCGCCACAGATGTCCGAAATCATTTTAGGAATGAAAAATGGATTGAATCGAGGGCTCCCGTCTCCGGCGGAAAAATTTCTTGCCTCCTCAAAAAAAGTTTCAATTCCACCAATTCCAGAGCCCCAAATAACCCCTATTCTATCGTTATTGAAATTGGAATCTAAAATTTTGGAATCTTGAATTGCTTCATCTGCTGAAATGACTCCTAGATGGGAATAGCGATCCATTCGACGCATTTCTTTTCGATCTATATAATCTTCAACAGTTAAGTTTTTAACCTCGCAAGCAAACTTGGTTTTAAACAAGCTCGCGTCAAAACGCGTAATGGGCGCCGCGCCGCTTACACCATTAATTAAGGATTTCCAAAATTCTGGTGCGGTGTTACCAATAGGAGTTAGGGCACCTATTCCAGTTACAACTACGCGCTTTAGTTCCATTGAACCAATATACTAAGCTTTGGAGGATTCTATGTATTTCACAGCTTGATCAACCGTCGCAATATTTTCAGCTTGATCATCAGGTATTTGAATATCAAACTCTTTCTCAAACTCCATGATTAACTCTACCGTGTCCAGAGAATCTGCCCCAAGATCATTTGTAAATGAAGCCTCAGAAGTAACTTCTGATTCAGAAACACCGAGCTTGTCGACGATTATTGCTTTAACGCGAGACGCTATATCTGACATAACAGTTTATTTTAATATTTGATTTAATATTTGCAAAGAAACGCCATACAAACAATGGAAACAATAGAAATTTCTTTAAAGTAGTGTTATTTAAAGCCGATAACTACCTTTAGGGCCATGGGGGAACATAACCACAAACCACTGATTTCGTTGGCAATTCTCGCATCCGGAAGGGGTAGCAATGCCGAATCCATAGTCCAATATTTTAGTCAAAATAAAATCATCAAAATTGTTGGAATTTGGACAAACTCATCAAAATCTGGTGTTTTAGATCGAAAAATGGGAGTAGATATAAGAATGTTTTCTCCAGGAAAAGGGGATGATTCGTTACTCGCGTTTTGGAGAAAAGAGGGTGTGGACGCAATTATTTTGGCAGGATACTTAAAGCCGATTCCATTGGTTTTTTTGAACCATTTCAAAAATAATATTATAAATATTCACCCATCTCTTTTGCCTAAACACGGTGGCAAAGGAATGTACGGAATTGCCGTCCATAAGGCTGTGCTGGCCTCAAGAGATAAAAAGACCGGTATCACGGTACATGTCGTCACAGAAAAATATGATGAAGGGCCAATTCTTTTTCAATGCGAAACAAAAACGCGGACAGAAGACTCTCCCGAGACCCTTCAGGCTCGAGTTTTAAAAATGGAACATTGGGCGTATCCAAGAGTCATCGAAGCGTATCTTCAAAATAAACCATTACCAAAAAAATCAGCGTGTCCACAATAGAGATATACACAGATGGAGCAGCAAAAGGAAACCCAGGGCCTGGTGGGTTTGGTGTTGTTATGCGCTCGGGAGAATACGAAAAAGAGATATCCAGTGGGTTTTTCTACACAACCAACAATAGAATGGAGCTTTTAGCTGTAATTGTAGCGCTAGAGTCATTAAAACGAAAAAGAAGCCAAGTGTTGGTTTATTCTGACAGCAAATACGTTGTGGATGCCATAAATAAAAAGTGGGTTGATAAATGGAAAAAAAGATCTTGGTTAAGAGTTAAAAACCCTGACCTATGGAAGAGACTTCTAAAGGTCTTAAATGAACACAATGTAACTTTTTTTTGGATAAAAGGCCACAATGATCATCCAGAAAACGAAAGATGCGACCAACTAGCGGTTCAGGCTAGTCACTCCCCAACAATGGAGGACAAAGGGTATCTGAAAAAAAACACATTATTTTGAAGAAAATAATACGTCAGCGATTTTTCTATCATTCATTAAGCGAGGGACCTTGTTTTGCGCGCCAAGCTTTCCTTGGGACTTCATAAATTTAATAAAGGCATCATTCTTAAGAGATCGTACGACACATGCTTGAAGTACTCCACCCACAATTAAGTCATCATAATAATGATTTTTATTGCGCATATTTAAATCTAGTTCTGCACAGAAGGATTCCATGTTTTTAGGCTCTTCATCAAAAGCTACAAACCACTCATGATATGGCAGGCCTCCGCTTGGTGGTGTGATTTGCGGAGCAACAGTAAATTCACGAACCTTTCCTCCTTTGCTTGAAATTGTTTTTTCCATTGCGTACTCCACTTCAGAGCCAATTACGTGCTCTCCAAAAGCCGAAATAAAATGTTTAATTCTTCCAGAAACCTTTACTCGGTAGGGCTTCAAAGAAGTAAACATGACCGTGTCTCCAATACTGTAAGCCCAAAGCCCAGCATTTGTGCTTATTATTAGAGCATAGTTTACCCCCAGCTCTACCTCTCCTATGGTTAATCTAGGTGGATTGGTTTCAAAGTATAAATCTGTCGGGATAAATTCATAAAAAATACCGTTATCAAGCAGTAATAAGAGGTCATTGCTATCAATTTGGTCTTGGTATGCAAAAAAGCCTTCCGAAGCTGGGTAAGTTTGAATTATGGGAATACTTTTCCCAAACAACTCCTTAAATCGAGCTTTATAAGGTTCAAAAGCAACTCCCCCTGTAATAAATAAATTAAAATTGGGATACACTTCAGACATGCTTTTTTTACCGGTTTTCTCCATTAATTTTTCAAAATACATTTGTACCCATGGAGGTATTCCTGAGATTACCGTCATATCGGAATTATGCGTCTCCTCCACAATGGCAGTAACTTTCTCTTCCCAATCTTCAATGCAATTCGTTTTCCAGCTAGGCATGCTGTTTTTTTGAAGATAGCTGGGAACAAAGTGTGCTGTAATGCCCGATAATCTGCCTGTTGGGACACCGTGTTTGGTTTTTTCTAACTCCGGACTTCCTTGAAGAAAAATCATCTTACCATTTAAGAATTGACTTTGCCCAGTATTGCGAATATGAGACAGAAGCGCATTGCGTGCAGACCGTATGTGATATGTTACAGAATCACTAGAAATAGGTATGTATTTAGACCCAGAGGTGGTTCCACTTGTTTTTGCAAAATATTTAGGAACCCCTGGCCATAAAACATTTACCTCTCCTGCCACCACTCGGTCTACATAATTTCTAAGCTTTTCATAATCCCGTATTGGAACATTTTTTTGAAAATCCTGAATAGAGTGAACACGTTCAAAGAAGTGATCTTTACCAAAAGAAGTTTTCTTGGCCTTTTTAATCAGCGATTTCAGAACATTATTCTGTGTCTCCAGAGGACGACGTGACCAACGTAATGTTTGAATATGAGCTATCGAAGCCCAAATTCGAGCGCCAAGTTCTTTAAATGAAGCCATTATCTATAGTCCTAAGAGTTTTTGTAAATCTAATGATTCTTCATTGAGCCAATATTCAAAATGCCCTTCAGGAATTTTGTCTTCTGGCGCATCCATAAGCAGTCCAAGAACCCCACCACGCTTTATATAGTCTCCAGGCTTTTTATTTGATGAGGAAAGAGTTGAATATCGACTCAGGGCTCCGTTTTTATGTTGAACAGAAACACTGTAACCGAGAGAAGGAGTTCCCTCAACAGAGAGGACAGTACCTTCTTTCATAGATAAAACTTTTTGATCAGCAGCGCTTTGAATTGTGATTCCAAATCTCCTTCGAGCAACATTTTGTTTTAAAACAAGAAGCCCCTTCAGGGGGACTTGAAAGTCAGCGTCAAGAGTAGTGTTGGTTTTTGCTAAGCTTTCATTTTCGCTCAATTTTTTTCGAAGTAAAAGCTCTTCATCTGATGGACTTAGAGAGGCAAGGTTAGAATTATTTTTTAATAAAAACTTCTCAACTTCCTCACTTCCAAGAGTATCATAATCTAGTTCTCCATTTAAAACCATCTGTATTCGGTTAATAAAACTTTCTTGAAAGCCGACATGACGAATTAATGAATCTGTTTTGAAATTAAGGTTTATTGCCGACCTCCTTAACTCTGTTGAAGCGTATCCCGGAATGTATTCCCTTAGTGATGAATATGCGACTAGCAAAATGGTCCCAACAATAAGTATAACAGATGTTGTTCCAATGCCCAAAAACACATTGAATCGACTTAACATCAATGAGAACTTTTCTTCAAAAGAGGATTCGTCAAGTATAACTAAGCGATACTTCTTTAGTAAAGATTTCTTTCCTTTTTTTCTTTCAGGTTTTTTTTTCATTTAATGTAAAGATATTGAGTCTTTTCACATGCGCTTTATGAAATAACTTTGTTCCATTGTCGTTGTGGTATGTATTAAGTATGAATTTAAGACAATCATATAAGTTTTTAAGTACTCTAATTTTATTTTTAGGGACCATTCTCTTGTTTTCTTGTAGCAGGACCAAAGACAGGGCCATAAATAGATATTACCATCAATTAACAAGTAAATACAACCCTCTTTACAATGGCCAAAAAGCTTATCAAGATGCGCTTTTAAGTCTTAAGCAGGAGCATGCCGATTCGTATGACTTAGTAATTAGCGTGACCCCTTACGGTATATCAAAAGAAGGAACTGCCGCACACGTAAATCTCAAGAGGGCCATCGAAAAAGCAACAAAAACAGTACAAGAACATTCTATGATGTTTAGAGGCGTTCAGAAAAACCCTGTAGTTTTTGATGCCTATCTTTTAATGGGTGATGCACAAGCAGCAATGGGCTTAGATATAGCAGCTCAGGAGTCCTATGCTGTGGTGATAAGAAATGCCGGAGAAACAGACCGTAAGCATAGAGCAGAGTTAAGCCGGATAAAAATCCTTGCGGACCAAGGAAACAGCAGAGCAGTTCAAGAGGCTTTAGATGAGGTTCAACGAAAAGGAGTGCCAGAAAGCTTTTTGTTAGATATAAACATATTAAAAGCAAGGGCGGCAACAATTGAAGGAGACTTTCTTTTAGCTGCAAACCTTTTTGAAAAATCAGCGCTGTCAATTAAGAACAGAAATACAAAATCACGAATAGCTTTCATAGCAGGCCAACTTTATGAGAACATAGGAGAAAGATCTAAAGCAAGATCGAATTATAAATTATGTATTTCAGGGCAACCAGAAACGTATGACATGCTGTTGGAAGCATATTTACGACGCACGCTAAATGGAAACATTAAATCTGTAGCCTTGTATAAAGAGCTGAATAATTTATTAAAAGAACCAAAAAACAGCTCATATAGAGATCGGATTTATTATGCTTTAGCCAGCGTTGCTAAAAATAAAGAAGACAAAGAGCAACAGCTTTATTTTTTAAGCAGATGTATAGGCCTAGGGTCTAATGAAAGGCCAATATTAAAGGCTATTGCACACTCTGAAAGGGGAGAGATCCACTTTAATGATAGAAATTATTCGGCTTCTCAAGTTGATTTAGATTCGGCATTTATTCTTTTGCCGAAACAGCACCAACTTAGAAAAACCCTTGATAAAAAGCGAAAAGGTTTAAACTCATTGGTTGAAGAAATAAATAGAATTAATCGAAATGATTCACTTTTAGCCTTATCAAATAAAAGCGAGTCAGTCCTTCGGTCTTATTTCTCTGCTTATATAAAAGATCTTAAAGAGCAAGAGTTGCTTGCCATTAAAAACGCGAAAATAAACGCTTTGAACGCGGAGCTTCAAGCAAAATCGAATTTACTTTCAACTTCGGCGCCAACAGCTGGAGGTTCATCAGCTGGAGGTTGGCTTTTCTATAATCCTGTCGCAAGAGCCACTGGAATAGCTGCGTTTTCAGCAAAATGGGGACAGAGACCCAATGTAGATAATTGGAGGCTCCAAAGCGCCTCTGGTAATTGGTCGATGACATCAAATAGTGGGCCTAATCTACAAAACTCAGAAATTGGAGAAGAAATTACATATTTAGATCCCGCATACAATGTGAATACGTATCTTTTGGCAATTCCCAGAACAGAAGTTAGAAGAGACTCGTGCAAGAATATTATATGCAAGGCTTTAATCTCTAGTGCGGCAATTTATCGTGACCAAATTGGTGACTACGAGATGGCGCTCGCCCAAATAAATAGACTTATCTCATTTTGTCCAGATGACACAGCGTGCCCAAAATGTGATCGTGAGCCATACGCGCTTTACGCACTTTATAGGCTCAGATTAGTTCGCGAAGAGCAGGGAAAAGCTGAGGTTATAAAAAAAGAAATTTTAAAGAGGTTTCCAGAATCTCTTTATGCTAAGACAATTTTAGGAACACAATTGGTCGATACGCTAGAGGTAAAAACATCAAAAGAATTCATCAATTTAACAGAGCTTTACCGCGAAAGAAAATGGGCTCTAATGCTGGAGCTTTCGAAGAAAACTATTTGGAGCGATCCTGAGGCTCCTAGAGTTGCTCTTTTATATGCTCATGCAATTGGTGGGAAAAATGGAGAACAAGAATACATTAAGGCACTAACTCTAGTTGAGAAACAGCACCCGGAATCGCCACAAGCTGTTTCTGCAGGGAATATAAAAATGGCTTTAGCAAACGCGGTTAACAAAATAGATGAGAATATAAGCCCATATAAAGAGTCGCTCGGGATTCCTCATCAATTAATAATAATATTGAGTAAAGATGGGAGTCCAAATGATGTTCGAAACGCGTTAGCCAGATTTCATCAAAAATATTTTGCTGGCAACGCAATGAGCATTAGACCCTTACCTTTAGCTGATATTGCTCAAATAATCACAATTGATGGATTTAAAAACGCCAGCGAGGTTAATAGTTACAGAACCAAAGTTATGCGAGCAACAACAGTAACTCAATTTTTAAAACCATACTCTGCTGAATATTGGCCTATAACAGTGCAAAATTTTTCTCACTTTTACACTAATAAAGATATTGAAGGCTATCGCAGCTTTGTAAAAAAAGTATACGGATTACAATGATGAACACAAGTCGAAAAAACGAAACAACAGGGGAGCATAATAGAATTGTAGAAAGGACAACGGTTCAAGGTCATATAAACTCCCCAGGAGACATTAGGGTGGATGGTCAAGTCAAAGGCAACCTAACAGTTGGAGGAAAGCTGGTTGTGGGACCAACAGGAACAATTGATGGCCATGTTAAAGCCAATGATGCTTCTATTTCTGGACGCGTGATAGGAAAACTTGAAATCAAGGGGCTAACAACTTTATCACAATCAGCAAATGTTGAGGCAGAGATAATGACAGGAAAGTTAGCTGTTGAGACTGGCGCGCAATTTTCAGGAACATGCACAATGAATAATGGAAAGGCCGCAATAGCATCTCCTCCATCAAAAATAGAACACCAAACAAAAATATCTGCAGCTTAAGTTTTAAAAAAGATGAAAAATGTCATGCGATTTTCAGGAATGGGACTTCAAATGGCAGCACTTATTTCGTTCGGTACATACTTAGGCTATCGAATAGATTTAATTGCCGGGAGATGGTCCGATACTGAAACTCCTTTAGCAACTTTGTTATTATCACTATTATTTACATTTTTGGCGTTAATACTGGTCATAAGGCAAGCTTTAAAAATGAACAAATGAACTTTTGGGTGTCGAGAATAATCATCGGCTATAGCTTGTTGTTCTTTTTTCATTTTCTGTTTTCTGAGACTATGAGACTGGGCCAGCCATTTTGGCTGGGAGATATTTACTGGGTAGGAACAGGAATAAGTCTTTTTGGGGTTGCTCAGTCAGTAGATAAATCAACTCCTGGAAAGTTTGCGGCGATTTATTTTTTTGGAGGTTTGATTCGCATGCTGTTGGGTGTAGGTATAATTATTATTCCAATAATTTTGAAGGAAGCTGATAATTATTATCAGGTTAGTCTTGAATTTGTTGGTACTTATTTGTATTGCCTTTTCTTGGAAACAATAATTGCCATTTCTTGGGTTAAGAAACAGTAGGTTTTTTATGGTCGAGCAAGTATCTTTGCATCGCATTTTGAAAAGCATATCATTGAAGAAGTTGAACCGTTTCTTTTTACTGTTTTTATTTGCATCCACTGTGATGCAGGCAACAAATGTGGAAGTAGATGTCCATGAAAGTGATACTGCAAAAGAGTCTACGTTGGACAAGGAAAAAAAAGCGTACGATCCTACTGATGATATAATGCACCACATTGCTGATAGCCATGGATGGCATTTATTTGACTGGAAAGGTCACGAAATAGGAATTCCACTTCCAGTTATATTATATACTGACAAAGGGCTTGTTGTTTTTTCATCATCGGCATTTCACCACGACTCAGAGGGGAAGCATATTGTCGAAATCAAAGGACAGCGCTTTATAAATTTCCATAACAAGATATATTATGCTTCAGAAATTCCTTCGGGGCATGGCATTTATGCCCAATTTAATGAGACAACACATGTAATTTCCAATAGCAAACCTTGGGACATATCAATTACTAAGAATGTTGCATCTCTTTTGCTAAGTGCAATTATAATTTTGTGGCTCTTTTTGTCAGTTGCAAGATTTTATAAAAGACAACAGTCGCACAGGTCACCGAAGGGTGTGGCAGCATTTATGGAGCCCATAATTATTTTTGTCCGTGATGAAATTGCAAAAGAAAATATTGGACCACACTACAAAAGGTTTGTGCCTCTTCTTCTAACTTTTTTCTTCTTTATTTGGATTAATAATGTGATGGGCTTAGTTCCGCTGTTCCCGGGGGGAGCAAACGTAACGGGTAATATTGCAGTAACCATGGTTTTAGCAATTATAGTAATGATTGTTACGAATATTAATGGAAACAAAAATTATTGGTCACATATATTTTGGATGCCGGGTGTTCCTGTTGCGGTCAAACCATTGTTAGCTGTTGTTGAATTTATCGGAATTTTTACAAAGCCATTTTCATTGATGATTCGTTTATTTGCAAACATTACCGCGGGTCACATCATTGTTTTAAGTCTCATCTCATTAATTTTCATATTTGAAACAGCCTTGGTTAGTCCGGTCTCGGTCTTACTAACTCTTTTTATTTCTGTTTTAGAGATTTTGGTAACAGCATTACAGGCATATATTTTTACTTTATTGACAGCTCTTTACATTGGAGCGGCAATGCATGAAGAACATCATTAACTATAACTATAAACTTTAATTTCAAAACCCTATAATTATGACCGGAAGTATCGCAGCACTTGGAGCAGGACTAGCAGTTATCGGAATCGGAATCGGTATTGGACAAATTGGCGGACATGCCATGGATGCCATTGCAAGAAATCCTGAAGCATCAAACAAAATTTCATCTAATATGATTATCACCGCAGCTCTAGTAGAGGGCGCTGGTTTGTTTGGTATCGTAGTATCACTTTTAAAGTAAATCACTCCTCTAAGTCGCCCGTGATTTATTTTCGCGGGAGACTTTAATTGGCTTTACTTAATTAAAAAATAAATGCAATGGATATTGTAACACCAGGCTTTGGCCTCATTTTTTGGACGTCAATTACGTTTATGCTTTTATTGTTTTTGTTAACCAAGTTCGCTTGGAAACCAATTTTAAATGCGGTACAAGAACGTGAGGAAGCAATTGATGGAGCCCTTGAGGCTGCAGAAAAAGCGAAAAATGATTTATTGTCATTGAAATCCTCCAATGAGGATCTTTTAAAAGAAGCCAGAACAGAGAGAGAACAAATCTTAAAAGAAGCTCGAGAGATGCGCGAAAAAACAATCTCAGAAGCTAAAGAGGCGGCCTCAAAAGAAGCCTCGAAAGTTATGGTCTCCGCACGAGAACAAATTGAAAATGAGAAGTTGGCAGCAATGACTGAGGTCAAAAATCAGGCAGCAAAATTGGCCATCGAAATGGCTGAGCGTGTTCTTCGATCAGAACTAAAAGATCCCGGGGCTCAAGAAGCCATGGTTTCTCGTGCTTTGGATGAAGTTAAAATGAATTGATAGAATGAAATCACTAAGAGCTTCAACAAGATATGCCAAGGCACTTTTAGATCTTTCGCGAGAACGTCAAATGATGGATATCGTAAAGGCTGATAGTGACTTAATATTGGCTGCTATTGGAGAGAGTCGTGATTTTAGGAATTTTTTAAAAAGCGCGATTTTAAAGCCTGAACAAAAAGAAAAAACATTTGCTGCGGTTTTTAGCAATCAGCTTAGCGAAATCACTATGCTCTTTGTAAACCTTCTTATCAAGCATGGCCGAGAAGCTCATCTGGAAGAAGTATTTGAAAAATACATTGTCCAATATCTTAAGGAAAACAAGATAATAAAAGCGCAGATTTCTTCGTCTTCACCTTTATTAAAAGACCAGAAAGATCGCTTGTTATCTCTTTTAAACTTTGGAGAGACATCAAGTATTTTACTTGAAGAGAAAATTGATCCTGAACTAATAGGTGGATTTATTCTCCGGGTCGGTGATCAACAAATAAACGCATCTGCTTCCGAGGCTTTGAGCCAACTGGAGCAAGAATTTAATAAGAATTTATATATAGCTGACTTTTAAATAATATACACCCATGGCAGACGTAAAACCCGCAGAGATTTCAGCAATCTTGAGACAGCAATTATCCGGATTTTCATCCGATGCTAAGCTTGAAGAAGTTGGCACAGTATTACAAGTAGGAGACGGTATTGCCCGCGCCTATGGAATGGAAAATGCACAATCGGGCGAATTGGTTGAATTTGAAACAGGCCTTAGAGGTATCGTTCTTAACCTTGAAGAAGACAACGTAGGGATAGTTTTGTTAGGCCCTGCTCAAGGAATTAAAGAAGGGTCTACCGTAAAGCGTACCGGAGTTATCGCATCAGTTGATGTTGGAGAGGGAATGCTTGGTCGCGTTGTAGATACTTTAGGAAACCCTATTGACGGAAAGGGACCAATCGAAGGTAAAAAATATAATATGCCATTGGAGAGAAAGGCTCCAGGAGTAATTTACCGCCAACCAGTTAATGAACCACTTCAAACTGGGATTAAAGCAATTGATGCGATGATTCCAATTGGAAGAGGCCAAAGAGAATTGATCATTGGAGATCGTCAAACAGGAAAGACAACTGTTGCGATTGATACAATAATAAATCAAAAAGAGTTTTATGATAAAGGGGAGCCAGTATATTGTATTTATGTTGCCATTGGTCAAAAAGGCTCTACCATTGCGGCACTAGCTAAAAACCTTGAAGAAAAGGGGGCAATGGCTTACACAACAATTGTTGCTGCTAATGCCGCTGACCCTGCACCTCTTCAGTTTTACGCTCCATTTACTGGTGCTGCAATTGGAGAATATTTTCGGGACACGGGTCGCCCTGCTTTAATTATATATGATGATTTGTCCAAGCAAGCAGTAGCTTATCGCGAGGTATCATTATTGCTTCGTCGACCACCTGGTCGTGAAGCCTATCCGGGAGATGTTTTTTATCTGCATTCAAGACTTTTAGAACGAGCAGCTAAAGTAATCAAGGACGACACAATCGCTTCTCAAATGAATGATCTTCCTGAGTCTTTAAAAGGGCTTGTTAAAGGAGGTGGTTCATTGACGGCATTGCCAATTATTGAAACTCAAGCAGGTGACGTATCTGCATATATTCCTACAAATGTTATTTCAATAACGGATGGTCAAATATTTTTAGAAGCGGATTTATTTAATTCCGGAGTGAGGCCAGCAATTAATGTAGGTATATCGGTTTCTCGTGTTGGAGGATCTGCCCAAATCAAGCCAATGAAAAAGGTAGCGGGAACGCTAAAGCTTGACCAGGCTCAGTACAGGGAATTAGAGGCTTTTGCAAAATTTGGTTCAGATTTAGATGCTGCAACTATGAATGTCATCAATAAGGGGCGGCGGAATGTTGAGATACTCAAACAGGCTGTTAATTCTCCGATGAGTGTAGAAAGGCAAGTAGCGATTATTTATATCGGAACAAAGGGGCTTTTAAATACTATTCCTGTGAACAAAATAAAGGCTTTTGAAAACGCCTTCATAGAATTTATGGAGAACAAGCATCAAGATGTTTTAGATTCTCTGCGTTCAGGCTTATGGGGCAAGAATGAAATTGAAAAGATTGAATCTGCGGCTAAAGAGGTGATTCCAGCTTACGCCGATTAATAGAGTTATTATAAAGATTAACAATGGCAAATTTAAAGGATCTTCGAACTCGCATCACATCTGTATCCAGCACGATGCAGATAACTTCTGCGATGAAGATGGTTTCTGCGGCCAAGCTTAAGCGTGCTCAGGATGCGATTGTTCAAATGCGTCCATATTCTCAGAAATTGACATTATTAATGGGAAACGTTTCTGCTGTTGTTGATGCTGATGAAAACCCATTTTTAGTTGACAGGAAGAAAGAGCGAGTGCTTATAATAACATTTACAGCAAATCGCGGACTTTGCGGAGCATTTAACTCTTCTGTGATTAAGCGGTCAAGGATTGCTGCTGAAAATTGTGTAAAACAAGGAATGGAAGTGGAGTTTTTTGCAATAGGCAAAAAATCTCGAGACCTTCTTGCCAAAACAGGGAAAGTTACCGGAAGTAATATCGATGTTGTTAACGGTGTGACCTTCGAGGGCGCTGAAGAAGTTGCACAAATGGCAATGGATAACTATCTGTCGGGTAAATATGACAAAGTTGTTCTGATCTATAACCAATTTCGAAATGCGGCTGTTCAAATACTTCAGGAAGAACAGCTTCTCCCTATTGCTTCAACTGAGATGAGCGAAACTCAGTCTGGAGACTATATATATGAGCCAGATAAGTCAGAATTATTAGACGAACTGATTCCTTTGAGCATAAAGAGTCAGGTTTTTAAAGCGTTATTGGATTCTCAAGCATCAGAGCACGGGGCAAGGATGACATCGATGCATAAGGCAACAGATAATGCGACCAACATGCGTGATGATCTAAAATTGAAATATAATAAAGCTCGTCAGGCAGCAATAACCAATGAGATTTTAGAAATTGTTGGAGGGGCAGAAGCCCTCAATAATTAAAGCCGCTTTTTAAGCAACTATTATTTATTGGCGCTTTGGGGTTATAATTGTCTTTTCAAAGTTGTAATACAAAATGTCATTTTCGTTTCGTTTCCCTATTGTAAATCTGCGTGGCCGAATTCTTTTGGCGATGTTAACTCTTGTTTTAATAGGGTTTGGCGCTTCAATGAAGGTTTTAGAGGTTTATTTTAAGGAAGAGAAATCCAAATATCGTAGGGAGCGTCTTGAAAGAAAGGAAAGGGCGATCGCCGCTCATTTATCTAGAGAGCTTGAGCGGAATATTGATGATTTGAATGAAGGAAAAGATGCTTTAAGTGTTTTTGGATCTGAACTTTCAGTTATTGCTGATATCCATAATATGGATGTTGGCCTCTATTCTATGGCTGGCGATTTATTGTTGAGCTCAAATTCTGAAATTAATGAGCAAGTAGCTTTTCCTTCTCGCCTTCCTGAAGGCCTTAGATATAATCGTAATCAGGCAATTGTATTGAGCTTGGAGGGTGATGATCGGGAAGTATTGATGTATGCCGAAGAGATTAAGGGCTCAAATGAGATCCCATTGGCAATAATGGTTGTTCCTTACAAAGATGGCCTAATCCAACCACTGGAGGATCTTAAGTTTTATCGCTCACTTGCATTATTGAATTCCCTTTTGTTCCTCGCAGCCGTCCTGTTTGCTTACTTGCTATCTAAAAGTATAACCAGGGGTTTAGAGGCCGTTTCTGACGCCATGCGACGATCAGCAAAAGGCGGAGACGCAAAGGTCAAGTGGGGATCTAAAGACGAGATAGGCGCTTTGGTAGGAGAGTATAACAGAATGATTGATGTGATAGAAAAAAACGCCAAGGCTCTTGCTCAGGCAGAAAAGGAAAGCGCATGGAAAGAAATGGCTCAGCAGGTAGCACATGAAATTAAAAACCCACTTACCCCGATGCGTTTAATGACTCAAATTCATGCGGTAAACGCAGATAAACAAACAAACGAATCAATAAAGGAATTTTCGGAAGGCATGTTAGCCCAAATTGATGCTATGTCTCAAGTTGCAGGAGCCTTCAGCCAGCTTACGAATATATCCTCAGAACACAAGAGCAAGGTTAATCTGCGAGAGCTTTTGAGAGAGTGCTCTGCCGCCTACCCCAACGCAACTCTTCTTGTTCCAAACTCAGGAGAATTCATAGTATTGGCAAATTCCAAACAGCTTTTACGTGTTCTAAATAATTTATTAAATAATGCCTTTGAGTCGGTCCCAAGAAGAAGAGATCCCCTTGTTTCATTTGGAATGAGAGAAGAAGAAGGTCGAGTTCAATTGTTTGTTCGTGATAATGGAATTGGGATAGACCAGGATTTATTAGGGCAAGTTTTTGTTCCGCAGTTCACGACCAAATCTAAAGGCACCGGATTGGGACTTGCTATTGTAAAGACAATAATAGAGTCATTTCAAGGCCGCATTTGGGTTGATAGCACGAATGAGGAAGGAACAGAGTTCATTTTTTCTCTACCCATTGCTAGCGACTACTCTTAGACTAAAGTCGTTTTATGATTAAATATTGTTGAGTACCCCCAAAGCTGGTAGAATCATCAATTGAATACTTGAAGCTATTACCATTTTGATGTGAGTATAGGCAGTACTCAAAGTACTCTTTTGAACAATAAACAGATCCATATTGTGACTCATCAAGTGAATCTTCAAGCTCTTGCATCGCTGACTCTTCGGTGTGAGGGTAAAACAGAAATTCTTCTTCAATGAATTGATGTAGAGTTAAGATTAAGGTATTTCCTCTGTCAATTGTATCCATTAATTGATGCAATATCCTTTCAAATAGAGCTTTAGGTAGGTGCGTAAAAACACTACCGGCAAAAATGATATCCACAGGATTGTGGTCATCTATGGCATGTCCAAAATTCTCAAGTTGAAATTTAATAGCACTTTTTTTAGGGTCATTTATCAGGATCTGAGCGTTCGGGAAGAAGATATGCAAAAACCGACTCACCCGTCCATACCCACCACCAAAGTCCAATATTCTTTGAGCTTTAGGATTTTGTTTATATATAAATTCAGCGGCCTCCAATCCTGTCAAAAAATACTCTTTTAAAACCTTTAAAGACTGTGATCCATGGACCTGAAGAGGGTAGCGAAACATAGGGTCGCTGCAATGAATATTACAGTTAACTGATTTATATTTTTCTGGCAGCGCTGCTTTTGTTGCTTCCAATAGCCCAGTGGGTATAGGTATGATTTTATCCATTGACCATTCTTGCAGCAAGGACAATGACGCGATTTTCTTTTCAAGAATCAAAATTTGATCTCGGTTTTCACCAATTCCAATTTTATTTTGAAGCCATCGTTGAATTTGTTTTTTCACAAGCGGTTTATCGTTAGGTATATTTGATGAAACGATTTACCAAACAAGGTAAAGTAAAAGATCAAAGTACGAATATGAAATTCAGTCATTTATTACTATCGATAGAAGAGCGCATTGCAATCCTAAAATTGAATCGCCCAAAATCATTAAATGCTCTCAATCAAGAAATGATTAAAGAGTTAAATGAGGCAGTAAAGTTGCTTGAGAATGATAATGACGTTAGGGTTATCATTATTACTGGCGAGGGAGAAAAGAGCTTTGTTGCTGGGGCTGATATATCTGAATTTATAGATTTTAACAAAGAGCAAGGCCGTGAGCTTTCCGCCAATGGACACAATACCCTTTTCAATAGAATTGCGGGATCTAAAAAGCCGTTTATCGCCGCGATTAATGGTTTTGCGCTTGGCGGAGGTCTTGAGCTAGCAATGTCTTGCCATATTAGGATAGCTTCTAATCGTGCAAAAATGGGATTGCCAGAGGCCTCTCTTGGAGTTATCCCTGGTTATGGCGGTACGCAAAGGCTCATTCAATTGGTGGGTAAGGGTAGAGCTTTAGAGATGATGTTTTCTGCTAAAATGTTGGACTCCGAAACAGCAGAAAAATATGGATTAATAAACAAATCATGCGATCATGAATCATTGATGAATGACGCAATAAAAATGGCAAAGAGCTTTATAAAAAATTCTGGAGACGCTCAGGCTGCAATAATAAGAGTAGTCAACACCACTATGGAAGGTGGTGAGGGATTTAAGGCCGAAATAAAAGAGTTTGGAGAAAGATTTGAGTCTGCAGAATTTGCAGAAGGGACCACGGCTTTTATGGAAAAACGCAAACCTACCTTTTAGTTGTAAATACTTTTATACATTCACACCACCTAAACACCTAGTATCATGAATTTTTTGCAGATCGAGCATGCTGTATACCCTATGTTTTCATCAGAGTGGTTTATTGGAATAGGAATATTCACCCTTTATCTCTCAATTGTAATTGCAGCAAGTAGGATTTTAAATAAAGATCAACTTGCGATATTTGAAAAAGTCTGGGGTATTGCTCTAATAGCATTATTGGTAGGAAAACACTTTCACCTGGTTCATGAGAATTTATGGAATGTCATGGACAATATGGAACTTCACTTGTGTGGGTTTAGCAGGATGCTCAGCATTTTGCTTTTAGCTTTTGGGGTGCGTTGGGCCTTTTATCCTCTATTCTTTTGGGGTATTGTTGGAGGCTTTTACTCCTTGCTAACCCCAGAGCTCACATCGGGTGACACAACCTACATGTTTATAGAATATTATGTTGTTCATGGAGGAATAATCATTATCCCCCTTTATTATTTCTTTGTCCACGGCATGCGAATCGGCAGATGGACATGGTTGAAGGTTGTAATATTAAATTTAATTTTGATGATTCCTATTGCCTTTGCAAATCAAGTAACAGGAGGGAATTATATGTTCTTGAGTACAGCGCCCGTTGTTGACAATCCTTTGATTATTGGGGATTGGCCTTATTATATTATTTGGTTCATATTTTTAGGGACACTGCACTACTTGCTGTTGACTGGAATATTTTGGAAAAGTATCCGGAATGCTGAAAATAGACAACACAATTAAAGTTGGAGGCTATGACTTTAACAACCATTGAAGTTGGAAGCTTTTTTTGGTACTTCGGGTTTGGGATTCTAGCAACAATGGCCCTCTTATTTTTTGTTGCTGCTCCTAGAGCTGGCGATCAAAGTTGGTCTAAGTGGAAAAAAATTCTGGGGATCATGATCTTTTTAAATCAAGCTTTTTACTGGTTCATGGCTATTTCCGAGGGGATATTCACACTAGAGGAGAGCCTCCCTCTTCACATGTGTGGCATCAGTCAATTATTGCTCTTCGCCTACCTAACATTTGATGTGCGAAAAGTTTTTCCAATCCTAGTTTTTTGGGGACCCCTTGGTGGGATTCAGGCCTTTCTTACCCCAGGGATGGAGTCAACATTTACTTGGGCCTACATTATTCAATTTTATATGGCACACAGCTTTGTGGTTTTGGTGCCTATATACCTGATGGTTAGGGGTGGAGAAAAGCTCCCGACAGGGACATTTTGGCGCACGGTAATTATCACCAATATCGCAGGATTTGTAATGATGGTTATAAATTCTATACTGGGCTCAAACTACTGGTATGTGAACCAGCCCCCTCCTGTTAATCATCCTCTTGTTCAAGGAGAGTGGCCTTATTATTTAATTGGAATGGAGGCCGCTGTGGTTACTCTATTTTTCCTTTTTTCCCTTGCTTTTAGAAAATATAAGGCCTGATATTTTACTAGACCTGAGCTAAACAAAATTTAATAGTTGTATTATATTGCAATCATTAATCGAGATATTACTTATTGGGTCGGGAGTCAAGTCAGTATATTTGTTAATTGTCTTGCCTAAACAAGAATATCAAAAATCTTAAGATTTATCCTAATGAGAAAACTCTACTCTACTGTCTTTTTATCTCTTTTATTTTCAGTTTCCCTTTCAGCACAAACCTATACGGGTCAGGTTTCATTAGTTGATCGA
>NZVE01000011.1 GCA_002697345.1 Paracoccaceae bacterium
GATGCTGAAACAGAAGGAATGCTAACAAAATCTAGTAGTTCATGCTCAAATCTTTCCTGGTTAGATTCTAAGAATTTTTGCCAATCTTTCATATTTAGATCCTTTTTTATAAAAAAATAGAGTGTAAAAGAAACTCTCAATTAATTAATTAGGCCCATTTGTATTTTCGTTTAATCTTTACTTTTATTGTAACTATTAAATAGTTACAAAACAATGTTGTGTTAGTCTAATCAAAAAGTGTTGGGATATATTGTGGTGGATGATCAAACTATTGAAGTTTATAATGCAAAGGCTGATGAGTATTCTAAAATAGGTGGTTTTACCACAAACAAGCATTTGAAAGACTTTGTGGAATTTCATAATAAGAACGATAAAGTTTTAGATTTAGGTTGTGGTCATGGGTCTGCTGCTTCCTATATGTTGAACGCTGGTCTCAATTGTCATGCAATCGATGCTTCCGCAAAAATGGTCGAACTCGCTAATCAAAAATTTAATATCAAAGCTAAAGTTTGTACCTTTGATGAACTTGATGGGGCAGAAAGCTTTAATGGGATATATGCGAGTTTTAGCCTTTTACATGTTGGTCAGATTCAATTTTTAAAAATTTTGCAAGTTATTAAACGCATGCTGTTGCCTGATGGAAAGTTAGGCTTAGGAATGAAGTTAGGGACTGGTAACAAGCGTGACTCTATAGGTAGATTTTATGCCTATTATACTGAGGATGAACTGACAAAATATTTAGAAGGTATTGGCCTCGCAGTTGTAAGGCGTTACTCTGGAACCTCTAAAGGTTTAGCAGGAGATGTGGAGCCATGGGTCTTTCTAATAGGAAAAAGTTAACTTTAATTAAGTTTCTTATTTTTAGTTTGCTAGTGACAGGCTCTTCCATAAAATTTGAGCTGCCAATAATTATAAGGAAGAGGTGTAATAAACCCAGCAAAAAGCATTATTGGCATCACCCAAATAGTCAGTTTGGCTCCACCAACTAGAATCAAGTCAACAATATTCATTGAAAGCTCCATTGATATCATTGAGATGAGTGACATCCCAAGAGCAGTCTTGAACGCTGCGGACAAGACCATTTGGCGTGACAAAATAAGTGTTTCAAGTGCGATCGAAGTTATTATCCCATTAACTATAGCTAGGCTCATTACTACAAGTGCTGACACGTTAAAATCAGAAATTTGAAAGAAAAGAATTGTTCCAAAATCACCGATTGAGCATCCAATTAAACACCACATCGTATTATAAGACGATGTCATCCAAGTACTCTTACACTTCCAATCAATCTTTAGCTTCAACACTTTAGACAATGATCCTTATTTTTTGTTTCCTTAAGTTAAGGAACTTTTTTGCAACAAACTTTCCAGCTGCACCACGAGTATACTTTTATGCGTTTGGTTGATATTGATCAATGATATTATAAGAGGCATTATATACTAAGCAAAAGAGTTAAGTGAAATACCTTAAGTAGGAAATAATATTATGACTAAAAAAGTTTACATAATTAATGGACCAAATTTAAATTTACTTGGGACGAGGCAACCCGAGATCTATGGAAATGCAACGTTAAAAGATATTGAAAAAACTTGTATTTCGATATCAAAAACATTGAATATCGATTTAGAAATCTTTCAGTCAAATCATGAAGGAGAGTTAATAGAAATTATTCAGGGTGCTAGAGATAAAGTTAAAGGAATTGTAATAAATCCAGGTGCTTTCAGCCATACTTCAGTTGCGATATTGGACGCGCTGAATGTTTATGAGGGTCTAGTTTTAGAAGTCCATATTTCTAACATTCATAAGAGAGAGGAATTCAGACACAAGTCATTTGTATCACTTAGGGCTGATGGTGTTATCTGTGGCTTTGGAGTTTCTGGCTACGAAATTGCATTACGCCATATGGCGATGAAATTAGATTAAGTCTGCATCTTAGAAAAAAATCAATGGAAGAAATTAGATGAGTTTATATAATCAGTTGAAGGCACGTCGTGCTAACAATGAAATAATTCGTATTGGCTTAATCGGGGTTGGTAAGTTTGGAACAATGTTTGCTTCTCAAGTTATTAGGTTACCAGGCATTCATGTCGTTGGTGTGGCAGATTTAAATGTTCAATCATGTAAGTCCAACTTAAAGTTGGCTGGCTGGAAGCCTGAGATGTATGATGCAAAGACGTTAGATAAAGCATTAGAGTCTGGTACCACGTGTATTTTAGAAAATTTTGTTAGTCTTGTTAACGAACCTAGGATTGATATTATTATCGAGTGCACTGGAAACCCAGTAAAAGCTGTTGATCATATAATTGCAGCATTTGAGTCAGGAAAACACGTAATTAGTGCTACCGTTGAAGCAGATGCTCTTTGTGGGCCAGCGTTAGCTCGTAAAGCTCTTGAATTAGGCGTAATTTATTCAATGGCTTACGGTGATCAGCCTGCAATGGTCTGTGAGTTAGTAGATTGGGCCCGGGTCTGTGGGTTTGATGTTATTGCCGCTGGTCGTGGTCATAAATGGCGTTCAGAGTACCGTTCTTCTACACCGGATACAATTTGGGATTATTGGGGGTTAACTGAAGAACAAGCGGAGCGAGGTCGATTAAATCCTAAAATGTTTAACTCTTTTCTTGATGGAACCAAGCCAGCAATTGAATCGTCAGCTATTTCGAATGCGACAGGTCTATTAGCGCCCAGTAACGGATTGCTCTACCCTTCTGGATCGATTGATCAAATTCCAATGCTAATGCGACCAATTCATGACGGTGGTATCTTGGAAGGACCAGGCTTTGTAGAGGTAATAAATAGTTTAGACGAAAATGGAGATATGATAGACTATGATATTAGGAAGGGAGTGTGGGTTACTTTAAAATCAGCAAACGATTATCAACAGAATTGTTTTGAAGAGTATAAGGTCCAAACTGATGATAGTGGTAAGTATTTTACGAGTTATAAGCGTTGGCATTTAATAGGACTAGAGCTTGGAATGTCTGTAGCTAATGTTGGCATAAGAAAAGAAGCTACTGGGGTGGCTAAAGAATTTCTATCAGATGTTGTGACTATTGCAAAAAGAGATTTAAAAATCGGTGAAGTTTTGGATGGAGAGGGTGGCTACACAGTATCAGGAGATATACGACCAAGTAATATTTCTGTGAAAAAAAATTATCTGCCATTAGGTCTGACAGCTGGTGTGAAAATGCTTAGAGATGTTAAGGCTAATTCTATTTTGAGTTATGATGATATTTCTATTGAACATCAAACGAATGCATATAAACTCAGGAAGAGTTTGGAAAAGTCCATAAAACTGTAAATTTTTATCATAATTTCATTAAGGAGGATACTAAGTGTCAATAAATATCTCATCAGTAATTTTGAAGAGCAAAAAGGAATTATCAGAAATCTTTGAAGATTTACACGCAAACCCGGAGATTGGTTTTGAAGAAGAGCGAACATCAAAAATTGTAGCAGAGAAGTTGAAAAGTTTTGGTGTTGATGAGGTCCATACTGGAATAGCAAAAACAGGTGTGGTTGGTATCATTAGAGGTAAAGGTAAAGGTAATAGGAGAATTGGACTTAGAGCAGATATGGATGCGTTGCCAATTGATGAGATTTCTGGTGTGTCATATACCTCAAAAAACCCAGGCACTATGCATGCATGTGGTCATGATGGACATACGACTATGTTACTTGGGGCGGCAAAGCATTTAGCAGAAACGCGAGAATTTGATGGAACAGCAGTTTTAATATTCCAACCTGCAGAAGAGGGTTTGGGTGGTGCTAGAGGGATGCTAGAAGAAGGCTTATTTAACCAATTTCCTTGTGATGAGGTTTTTGGGATGCATAACTCTCCCAATGGAAAGATTAATTCGGTGGATATTTGTAAGGGAGCTGCCATGGCAGGAGCTTCGTTTTTTGATATTACTGTCAAGGGTGTGGGAAGCCATGCGGCAATGCCTCAGCAATCAAAAGATTCGTTAGTAATTGCTTCTGCCTTAGTTGGACAAATACAAAGTATTGTAAGTAGGAATGTTCCACCTTTGGAAACATGCGTGATTTCTGTAACCCAAATCCATGCTGGCGCGGCTTATAATGTTGTTCCAGAAACGGCACATCTAGCAGGCACAATTCGATATTTTTCTGATAGTGTGTACGAGATGGTTGAAAAGAGAATGAAAGATATTTGCGAGGGGTTTGGAAAGGCTTACGGCGTTAATATTGATATTGATTTACGTAATATTTTTGATGTTCTCACAAATGATGCTGATTTGTCAGACGAGTACATGAAAGCTGCTGCAGACATCGTGGGTTCTGAAAATATTGATGATAAGGCGCAGCCAGCCACTGGATCAGAAGATTTTGCTGATATGTTAAAAGTTGTGCCTGGAGCCTATTGCAGAGTAGGGCATGGTGGCACAATCCCACTTCATAACCCTAGTTTTGTTTTAGATCCAGAAGTTTTACCTATTGGAGCGTCAATAATGGCCAGAATTGTTGAGCGGCGCATTCCCTTGAATGGGTAAAGAAGTTTATATTCAGCATAAATTATACATAGGGACACATTATGAGGCTTAAAGATAAAGTTGCAATTGTTACGGGCGGTGGCTCTGGATTTGGAATTGGAATCTGTGAAAAATTTTCTCAGGAAGGGGCTAAAGTTATAGTTGCTGATATTAACCTGAGTTCAGCAAAAGAGATTGCCAAGGATATAAATGGTACCGCTATTGAGGTGGATGTTTCAGATTCAAAAAGTATGAAAAGTTTTTCTGAAAAAGTTTTCTCTGAATTTGGTAAAATTGATATTCTGGTTAATAATGCAGGAGTTACCCACTTACCAGCACCTCTGGAGTCTGTAAGTGAGGAAGAATTTGATAGAGTTTTAAATGTTAACGTACGCTCAATTTACTTAGCAGCTCGGAATTTTGTACCACATATGAAATCGAATAAGTCTGGAGTGATATTAAATATGGCCTCAACAGCTGGAGTGTCACCGCGACCGAATTTGAATTGGTATAACGCCTCTAAGGGCTGGGTAATAACAGCTACTAAAACAATGGCTGTGGAGTTAGCTCCGCACGGTGTTAGAGTGAATGCTCTAAACCCAGTGGCTGGAGAAACGCCATTACTTAAAGCTTTTATGGGTGAAGATACTCCTGAAATTCGTAAAAAATTCTTATCTACTATCCCTATTGGAAGGTTTTCAACTCCTGAAGATTTGGGTAATGCCGCCTGTTATTTGTGCTCAGACGAAGCCAGTATGATAACAGGTATCGCAATGGAAGTTGATGGCGGTCGTTGTATATAATGTAATTATTTTTTTATTAAGAGCAGGTGTTTACTAGGATATGCCTTTATTCCTAAAGGAGTAGAAGCATTTGATAATTTATGCAATTACTCAGGTTGAATGTTATAACATCGTTTGGATAAGAAGCTTGTGCTTACTTTATAATATGATATCTATTGGGACTGTTTATTTTATCTGAGGTTATATGATGAAAACGCGAATAACTGAACTTTTCAAAATTGATTACCCTATTATTCAAGGCGGTATGCACTTTGTAGGATTTGCAGAATTAGCTGCAGCGGTATCAAATGCTGGTGGACTAGGAATTTTAACTGCATTGACTCAAAAGTCTCCAGAAGACCTCTCTAATGAAATCTCCAGATGTAAAGATCTGACAGATAAACCTATCGGAGTAAACTTAACCTTTTTGCCTGCTGTTTTTTCTCCGGATTATCCTAGCTATATTAAAGCTATAATTGCTGGTGGGGTTCAAATTGTTGAAACTGCTGGGAGAAATCCGCAAGAGCATTTACCTGCTCTAAAAGACGCTGGAATTAAAGTTATCCACAAATGCACATCTGTTCGACATGCATTAAAAGCGGAGGCAATTGGCTGTGATGCGGTGTCTGTTGATGGATTTGAGTGCGCGGGTCACCCAGGTGAGGATGATATACCAAATTTTATTTTATTACCTTTAGCTGCAGAAAAACTTAGTATACCGTTTGTTGCCTCTGGCGGAATGGCAGATGGACGAAGCTTAGTCAGCGCCCTTTCCTTAGGGGCAGATGGCATTAACATGGGAACCCGGTTTATGGTAACTAAAGAGGCTCCAATACATGAAAATGTAAAGAAAGCCATTATTGATGCTACTGAATTAGATACTAGATTAGTGATGCGCCCTTTAAGAAATACGGAAAGGGTTCTAATTAATCCATCTGTTCAAAAGGTTTTAGAGTTAGAGAACGAACTTGGAAGTGATCTTAAATTTGAGGATATCGCCGAAGAAGTTGTGGGAGTGTATCCGAAGGTTATGCTCGATGGCGAGGTAGAAGCTGGGGCTTGGTCGTGCGGCATGGTAGCGGGACTAATAAATGATACTCCAAGTTGTGATGAGCTTATTAAGAGCATTATTAGTGATGCTAATGAGATCATTTCGGGACGCCTGGCTGGGATGGTTAATTAATAGATATTATTAGGACTTTTCTACTTCGTGAACTTCTATAACATTACCATCAGGGTCGTAGAAGAACACTTGATGCCAACCATTCACAGCGGCATTGCCCCAATCTGAATACTTTATGCCTTTACGGTCGAGATGGGCTTTGAACTCTGCAATGTCATCAGTTCGGTAGGCTATATGGCCACGTTCTAAAGGGTTGACGAATTGTTCAGTGTTAAATCCTGCCAGTTGGTCTTTCTGAGCGATATGAGTTTGTATCGTTCCATCAGTAACAAAAGCAACATCACCTTTGTAGCCTTTATTTTTTTCTAAGGTTGGTAGGTCGGCTGTCTTATCTTCACTAAGTTTAAGAACGTCTTTGTAGAATGCATCCATTCTTTCAATATTCTCAGTACAAAGATTAATATGATGGAGTTTAAGTTTCATTATATTCCTCGCTAATTTTTTTATAAAAAATAATACTAATCGTTTGAAATTATTATATTAAAGTTCAGATAATGGTTTTTTTCTAGTGTCATTGTTGCTACAGAACGTAACCTTTCCAAGGTAATTTTAATTTTTGGATTAGTTTGTTAATCAATACTGTGTTAATTTTTCTTTATCAATTTTGGAAAGGAATTATAAAATGGTAGCTGAGTTTAATGGAGTACCTTATTTAATATTATACATAGTGATGATTGCTGGTTTTTTAATGTATACCTACCAGACGCTATTTACCACTGTTGATTGGTTAGCAAAATACGGTATTCATGAATCTGCTGTATTACCCACTAGAGTTTTGGGCTCATTTGTAGCTGCTATATCTTTACTTGGTATATACTTCTTGTTTGTAGGCTTGGGTGGAGCATGGATTTTCCTTGTCTATATATTTGTTCAGGCATGTATTTTGGTGGTAGCAGGCTATATCACTGTAACTAGCTCAAATGCAGCTACTTTGGATGGTGTAAAATATACTGCTGAGGGTTACATAGCGCCTTTATGTTTCGCTATTGTGTCTGCAATCTTGATCTACGGCCTTAGTGATAAAATCTATACTTAATTACGGGGTTAAAGTAAAAGTTAACTGGTGCGTAGTTGTCTATTAAACACGTGCGGGTTAACTTAAAAGACTATCGTGACCTTCTTGGATTTAAAAGCGTTCAATCCACGGCCTAAGCTCTATCTCCCAGGCCCAAGCGCTTCGGTGCTGTAGATGAAGTTCCATATAAGTTTTAGCTATTTGATCGGGATCAAGAAGATTATCATCTAAAGCCTGTCTTGTGTTGGATTTTATTCCACCATCGATTATAAAATGTCCAACATGAATATTTTTTGGATGAAGTTCTCGAGCTAGAGATTGGGCCAAGCCTCTAAGGCCAAACTTGCCCATTGCAAATACAGATGAGTTTGGAAATCCTTTAACTCCTGCAGATGCCCCTGTAAAAAAAATACTTCCATTCCCTCTTTTAAGCATCCGTTTAGCAGCTTGTTGTGCAACTAGGAAAGCTCCAAAACAAGTAATTTTTAATGCCTCAAGAGTTTTCTGGGCATCCAGGTCTTCAATTGGTCCTCGAACTCTGGCCGAGGGATTGTAAACAACTAAGTCAGGAGTGCCTAAGGTTTTATCAAGGTTTTCAAATAAATTAGATACCTCGTTGATTTCACTTGTATCACAACTATGTAGAGTTGCATCTATATCTTTTGCTAAATCTTCTAGTTTTTCGATATTCCTTGCTACTAGTCCAACAGACATATTATTTTCTGCACACAACTTTGCTAGAGATGAGCTAAGGCCATGTCCGGCACCTACGATTAAAACAGATTTTTTCATTAATTTTCCTTTATGGCTATTAGTTAATGTTAAATTAGTGCAATTTACTAAAAATGAAAGAAAGGATGTGTTCAAAGTTAGTATTCTTTGTAAATTAATATATAATTAAGTTATAAATTTTGAACTCTATTTATTATAATTACAGTTGTTAATTTTTTGACAGACGATAAAATAAAAAGGTAGTACTTATGGTAGGTTTTTTTTGAAGGTAAGTAAGTTAAATGTTTAACAGGTTAATATTAGCTTTCCTTATTACTTGTTTTTTAGGTGTCTCAGCTCACGGCATGTCTCGGCTTTCTAGATTGCCAGATGGTAAGAGCAATATCTGTTCATTATTAAAGTTACATCGTGGTTGGATTAGGCCATTAAAAAAAGTTGAAAAAAAATGGGGAATTCCAGCCCATGTGCAACTTGCTACGATATGGAAAGAGAGTAGTTTCACTCGAAATGCTAAAACCTCTAGAACGAAACTTTTTGGAGTTATACCATGGCATCGAAGGTCTACTGCTCAGGGATATGCTCAGGCTTTGGACGGCACTTGGGATGAGTACAAAAAAGCAAATGGTAAAAGATTTGCAAGCAGAAATAACTTTGCACATTCGGTAGACTTTATTGGTTGGTATATGAATAAAGCCAGTAAATCTTTGAACATATCAAAAAAGGATGCTTATAGACAGTACTTAGCTTACCATGAAGGAGTATCAGGTTATAAGAGGGGTAGTTATAACTCTAAGGGTTGGTTAGTTAATACAGCAAAGGCTGTCCAGGTACGTGCAAGCCTTTATGAAGGACAATTAAAGAAATGTCGTTATTTTTAACTACATAAAAACTAAATATTTTTTAAATTGTTGCACATAACAGCAAAACGGAAAAGTACAATGAATCCTTATTTAACAAAAAATAAATTTATAAAAGGCTTTTTCTTAGATCAAGCAGTTGAAAATGTATTTTCCACAGGGATGACACTGGAGTATTACAAAAAATATGAGATAGCTTTGACTGAGGTTGCAGAAAGGTTATCTTTAATTGATACAAATTTAGCATTAGAGACCTGCGACGCAATAAAGGCGTTTCAACCTGATATGCAAAAAATTGAAGATTTCTTGTTTGTAGATGGACTCGCAATCCCTGAGTTTGTTAGACAGCTTAAGAGGCATGCTGGAGACAAGCTAAAGGATTGCATTCATATAGGTGCCACTAGCCAAGACATCATGGATACGGCCTTGGTGCTCGCTATTAGAGACGCAAACAACATTATTGAGGATAGGTTGGAAAGCTTGTGCTCCGTCTTAGATTCAATAATAGATCGTTTTGGGGAAAATGTAATCGATGGTCGCACTAGAATGCAAAAAGCATTGTTGATCCAAGCTAATGATCGCATAATAACTTGGAAATTGCCACTGATCGGTTATTTGAATCGTTTGGTGGAAATTCGCACACACATAGAAGTTGCTCAGGTTGGCGGTCCAGTTGGTACTAGGCAGTTTCCTCCTAACTTAGGAGAAATGTTTGCAAGTGAGGTAGCCAGTTCTTTAGGTTTAAGTGGTACCCAAAAGGCATGGCATACGATGAGGTCTAATTTAACAGAATATGCTAACTTTTTATCTATGATCACTGGATCTTTGGGTAAAATAGGTTTGGATCTAAGCTTGATGTCTCAACAGGGCGTGGATGAGGTCACTTTTATGTTTGGCGGGTCGAGCTCTGCGATGGCCCATAAGAAGAACCCTGTATTACCTGAGGTTCTAACTAGCTTAGCGGATTTTAATGCAGTCCAACTTCCTGGGATGCACTTAGCTATGCTGCATGAGCAAGAGCGCTCTGGACGAGCGTGGACCTTAGAGTGGATGATCCTTCCAGGTATGCTTAATACTACAGCAAGAGCACTTTCGATTGCTTTAACAACCTTAGGTGGTATTTCTCATTTAGGAAAAGAAAGGCCCTAGGCACTCTACTTAAAATGATAGTCACACTTACCTAAGGCCTAATATCTCTCTTGCTTCACTACATGTAGCAGGGCGCCTATCATACTTGGAACATAATTCGACAGCCCTTCCTACCAAGGCAGCATTTGAAGGTGCTAAAGTGTCCTTATCAAATTTAACATTATCTTCAAAACCTGTTCTGGTATGCCCGCCATTTGCGATGCACCACTCATTAACGGTAAGCTGATGTTTTCCAATTCCTGCCGCACACCATTCTGCATCTGGAAGTAACCGGTTCACTGTTTTAATATAGTAGTTGAATACATCTTCATCCACAGGCATTGCATTTTGTACTCCCATAACAAATTGAATATATAGCTTACCAGGAATTCTTCCATCTTTATTCATTATTGCCGCCTGATGAATGTGACTAAGGTCAAACGCCTCTATCTCTGGTTTTACATCATGCGTTATCATTTCCTTGGCTAGCCAATCGACCAAATCTGGAGCATTTTGATAAACCCGGTTTGGAAAGTTATTGGAACCTACTGTCAAAGAAGCCATATCGGGCCTTAGGCTTAACATGCCACCCCGTTCTTTTTCTGCACCAGAACGCCCCCCAGTTGAAAACTGGACTATTAAGTCGCCGCAGTGTTTTTCGAGACCCTCTTTTAGTAAAGCAAACTTTTCTGGACTGGATGAGGGGCTCCCATCATCATTTCGAACATGGCAGTGGGCTATCGCAGCGCCTGCCTCAAAAGCTTCATGCGTACTTTCAATTTGTTCATTTATCGATATCGGGACAGAAGGATTATGCTCTTTAGTAGTTACAGAACCAGTTATCGCAACACAAATTATACATGGATTACTCATTTTAACCTCTAAATATCAAAAAAAATTGTTTCCTGTGAGCCTTGTAGATGTATATCAAATTTATATAAACCTTTTCGTTCTTTCAAGGCTAGCAATGTTTGGGCTCGCTTAGATTCTATTATTCTGGTCAGAATTGGATCAGAGGAATTATATTTTATTTCATCAGGAAAATAAACTCTGGTATGAAGGCCCAAATTTATTCCACGAGCTACAATCCAAACAGTTATGTGAGGAGCTTGCAAAATACCTTCTCTATCAGGAACCCGACCGGGTTTGACTGTATCAAATTTATATAAACCAGTTTTTAAGTTAACAGGGCATCTTCCCCAACCAGAAAAGTTTGGGTCAGCTCTACCTCGAGTCTCTTTAGGCGAATTATAAAACCCTGAACTATCAGCTTGCCAGATCTCTATCATCGCGTCTTTAAGAGGTTCTCCATTGCCATCAAAAACAGTCCCTTTTAGTGTTATTTCTTCACCTTTTACAGGGCCAAACTTCATGGATGACCCAAGATCACCTTTAAAGAGATCTTTAATGCCAATAAAATTTGGTGTGCATCCAATGTGCACATAAGGACCTGCTGTTTGGGAAGGGCTCTCCTTAAAATTATCACTTATGTCCATCATATTACGAACCTTCAGGTTTATTTTCAAAGAATATTTGTTGATTGCCACGTATAACTATATCAAACTTATATGCCAAACTATCCATTGGAACAGTTTTTGTCATATTTAAAAATCCTGTTAGTCTCTCAACAGCTATCTTTGATTTCAATGTAGAGACGATTGGGCATTTTTGTATTAATGGATCACCTTCAAAGTACATTTGAGTTATAAGGCGTTGAGAAAACGCATCTCCAAAAATAGAGAAATGAATATGCGCAGGCCTCCAGTCGTTTGGACCGTTTGGCCATGGGTAGGGCCCAGGCATTATTGTAGAAAACTCGTAATTACCATTTTCATCGGTCAATGTCCGACCACAACCACTAAAGTTAGGATCAAGAGCTGCTAAGTAAGTTTCATTCATGTGCCTGTACCGCCCTCCTGAATTAGCTTGCCATATTTCGATAAGCGAATTTGGTATGGGACGGTTATATTCATCAATGAGGCGCCCAAATACAATAATTCGTGAACCGATTGCGGATTGTCCTTGCTTAGCGCTGTTATGTATTAGGTTATTATCAAGCTTACCTATCAAGTCATGTCCAAAGACTGGACCAGTTTCCTCACTTTGTGTTGCTGGGAAGGAAAGAAGCTTTGACTGCGGCGATCTATAAATACTGGATTTATATGAAGGGCTTAATGCTTTTGGGTGCCACGATCTGTTTCTCCTCAAGTAACTATCTGTTTTACTTTGGACCTTCATTCCATATTATCCATATCTTCAAAAACTTTTTTTGCAATCTTAAAGGCATTGTTTGCTTTGGGTACACCTGCGTAAATAGCTACATGCATAAAAGCTTCCCGGATGTCTTCCTTAGAAGCGCCAGTATTCACAGTCGCTCTTATATGCATTGGTATTTCATCA
>NZVE01000012.1 GCA_002697345.1 Paracoccaceae bacterium
CTTCTCGAATGACTTTAATCAAGGAAAGCAAAACTCGTAGCGCTTGTTTCTGAGTACATATGTTGATAAACTTACTGAACGGTCGTTAAAAGATTTTGAGTAAGTTACAAGAATTTAAACTGGAATTTTGGGATTAGAAATAAGGCAGTCTTGTTGCAGTAGCTTTTTATATTACAACTAAACACTAAAAATCTAGTGAGCCCGTCATTAAACGCAAAAATATTAGAAAAATCATATTTAAAATCAATTTTAGGGGAGTTAATATAATGAGTAAAAGCTTATTTAATCGTGGGTTTACCGTTAGTCTTGGTGCAACTGCAATAGCACTATCCTCTGCCGCAACTGTTGCGCAATCGCCACTTCTTGAGGAAGTTTTGGTTACGGCACAGAAGCGCGAGCAGAGCGTCAACGATATTGGTATGGCGATATCGACCTTTTCTGGAGATAACCTTAAATCCTTAGGTGTATCCGATACGCGAGATCTTGCGGGGTTAATCCCGGGGTTTACGGCCGCGAAATCAGATCTGGGTACAACGATTTATACCCTGCGAGGCGTTGGCTATAACTCTCCAAATTTATCTTCTACATCGCCAGTTGGGGTTTATGTTGATGAAGCCTCTTTTCCATATCCGTATATGAGCCATGGTCTATCCTATGATCTTGAGCGCGTAGAGATCCTGAAAGGACCCCAGGGTACAATTTACGGACGTAACACCACAGGTGGTCTTGTGAACTTTATTACCAAAAGGCCAACTGACGAATTTGAAGCTGGCTTCACGCTTCACGCTGGTAGTTATGAAAAATATGGAATGGAAGGCTTTGTCAGCGGGCCACTCAGCGAGTCCTGGGGAGCTCGGCTGGCAATTAAATCCGATAAATCCGACAAAGGCTGGCAAAAAAGCTTTTCCCGTCCCGGTGAAAGAAATGGTGAGGAAGATAGATTTGCCGCACGGATGCTGCTTGATTATGACTCTGATGAACGGTTACGTGCACAACTCACCTTTAATTATTGGCAAGATAACGGTGATACCCAAGCGGGTCAGGCAGTAATGGTAAGCCCCGAAGCGCCGGATTATCTTGTTCCTGGATTTGCGAATGAAATCATTCCAAATCCAGACAATGAGGATGCCGACTGGACCGCTTCCAATCAACCTGCAACCTGGCCCGGCACTACGTTTGTTAACCCGCGTCCAGAGATAGGTATTGACTCCAAGATGAGCTCAGTCACAGCCCGTTTAGACTATGATCTCTCAGACCGGCTAACCCTTGTTTCTCTAACCAACTACGCTGATCTCGAGCGTGACGATGTCAGTGACCGCGGTGGTGTTAAGTATGAAATTGCAGTGGATCGTGAAGTCGGTAGCATTGAGTCGTTGTCACAGGAATTTCGATTAACTGGTAGCTCGTTGGATGGTAAAACCAATTTTATCGGTGGCCTCTATTACTCTCGTGACAAATTAGATGATCGCGGGCAAATTTGGGCAGGACAGAATTCAGTCTTGAATGAGCTACGATCGTATGGTGACTTAGCGTTATTTTATGGACTTGGTGAGGAATACGCAGCGGAAGTATATGGCGGTTTTCGAGACTGGGAAAACTTCACCGAAACAACCTTTGAATCCTATGCAGTATTCGGTCAGTTTGACTACCAGCTTTCTGATACTCTCACTTTGACAGCAGGTGCTAGATATACGGACGAGAGTCATGATTTCGCAGGCTGCTCGCGCGACCTTAATGGTGACACCAATATTTTTCAGGTATGGAACTTCGCTTTTGGAACAGAGCTAGGAGCAGGTGATTGCGGTACGTTTGATTCAGACACTGGCGCGCCTGTTGGCCCAGAGGGTGCCAAAAAGGTCTTAGATGAGGACAATGTGTCCTGGCGAGTGGCCCTCGATTGGCAACCTTCGGACGACATGCTTCTGTATGGCTCTATCTCTCAGGGGTTCAAATCTGGTTCGTTTCCTCAAATTTCTGCCAATGCCAGTGCTCAATTGGATCCGGCAAATCAGGAAGAACTGCTAGCTTATGAGTTGGGTGCCAAAGTCTCACCCAGCGATATGGTTGAGTTTAATGGTGCGGTTTACTACTACGATTATCAGGACAAGCAGGTATATGGATTGATCCCAGATCCGATTTTTATCACCCTGACAAAGGTGGTCAATGTGCCCGAGTCTGAGGTGTATGGCGCTGAATTTGATGTCACAGTATTTCCCAGTGAAGATACTTTCATGAAACTATCGGCCGCCTATTTGGAAACTGAAATTAAAAAATATCAGGGTTATGATGCATCTGGCGCAGATCAAGACTTCGCAGGTGATAGCTTTTCAAATTCCCCTGATTGGCAGTTTAACCTGATAGGCGCACACCGCTTCGATTTCAATGATAGATTCGACGGAACTCTTGTCGTAGATGCCTCCTACAGCGACAGTCAATCATCTTTAATTGGTAATAATCCTACAAGAGTAATTGATTCTTACACATTGCTGGGGGCAAGGTTAGGTATAGAGCCAAAGGATGGTCGTTGGGCAGCCGCCTTGTTTGGCCGTAATCTTACAGATGAGTACTACTGGACAGCAGTTCATGGCTGGGGTGACGCAGTGGTGCGTTACGCTGGTATGCCACGTACTTATGGGGTTGAGTTCAGCTATAATTTTTAATTAATGACTTATTCGAATAAGGCCCTAAGACGTTTGATATTAGGGCCTTTTTTGTCTTTAGTTTATTTGACTTAGCAAGGTAGAAAATCAATCATTTCACTCGATTCACAGGCTATCTTCTTCTCATTTTGTCGATTCTGAGTTGGTGCTTGTTAGTTATAGTTCCTTTTTCATCTATCTCCAATAGTGAAAAAGCCGCTTATAGTGCAGTGCTGATAATTTTTGCGGAAATAACAGGGTGGCTTTCGGTTGCTATCTTGGGAAAAGAAATCTTTGGAAAATTCAAAGGATTATACCGTTACTTAAAGGCCTGGTTGATGAGATAACAGGTTAGCAGGGAGCAGAGAAATAATGATTAGACTATTTAAATCTAACATAATTAAGCCTGACATTATTTCTGAAAAATACTAATCAGAAAGCTACATTTAAATACATTGAGGCATATGGAATGAAAACAATTGCATTTTTTCCTGAGGGTGCTTTCGGCCCTGCGTTGAACTCGGTGGGTATTGCACAGGCCTGTCGAGAGCAGGGTCATCGGGCAGTTTTTATCTGTGATCCGGGTTTCCGTGGTGTGTTTTCCGAATACGGATTTGAGGAATTTGAAGTCAATTTATCGGAACCTATGCCGCCCGAGCAAGCGGCCAACTATTGGAGTGATTTTATTCAACAGCATATTCCGAACTTCCATAAATCCGCATACGATCAAATAGATAATTACGTCAAAGATTGTTGGGAAGCTATCGTTGACACCGCAAAGTGGGCGCAGAAGGGACTTCCAGAAGTTTTGAATGAGATAAAGCCAGATCTTATTTGTGTCGATAACGTCATCCTATTTCCCGCAATCAAGCAGTCTGGAGTTCCTTGGGTTAGGATTGTTTCTTGTAGTGAAAATGAAGTGGCCGATGACAATATTGCTCCCTATCTTTCTGGTTGTCGTGAGAACGACGCTGCAGGGCAGGAGCGGTTCAGACGTCGTTATCAAGAGGTGCTTAAACCTATTCATGACGAATTCAATAATTTCCTGATACAGTGTGGCGAGGCTCCATACCCGCTGGCGAATTTTGTTGAAGAGTCACCCTACATGAATCTATTGCTCTACCCTGAATCAGCAAAGTTTAATCGCAGCAAACCACTGGACCCGAATAGGTTCCAATACTTAGAGGGATGTGTTCGAGAGGATAGTCCATTTGAAGTACCCGCCTTTGAGGTAAATTCCGAAAGCCCTCTAATCTATGTGAGCTTTGGTACCTTGGGGTCCAGCGATATTCAACTGATGCAACGCTTGATCGATGTACTGGGTAAGCTCCCCTACAGAGTTCTACTCAATGTAGGTGATTATATTGAGCAGTACAAAAATGTACCTAAAAACATTTATATTGCAGCCTGGTATCCACAGCCATCGGTAATACCCCATGTTGATATGGTAATACATCACGGAGGCAACAATAGTTTTACCGAATGCCTGTATTTTGGCAAGCCTGCCCTTATCATGCCCTATGTGTGGGATGGTCATGATAATGCCACGCGTGTGGAAGAAACCAATCATGGGCTCAGCCTCCATCGATATAACTGGACTGATGAGCAGATGGAAAGCAGCTTACAAAGATTACTCGATGACTTAACTATTCGGGATACCCTCAAGAAAAGTTCCGAGCATATGCAACGACAGGATGGGCCCGCCAAGGCTGCTCGCATATTGACTCAAATTCTTGAGCAGAGCAGTAATACATAGACGAGTGGAAAATTAATTAGCTGTGAATAAGAAGGTAAGGGCAGACAGGCGTACTCAATTTATTCAAAATAGCAGTTTTCGTGAGGCGAGAGTGGTCGCGCTGCCCTCTGACGCATCTACCCGAAGTTACTTTCGTTTGAGCGAGAGAAATCATGTTGCATTGCTTATGGATGCACCTCGCCCTGAAGAGAATATACAGGCCTTTGTAAAGATAGCACGTCATTTGCGAGCTTTAGGGTTAAGTGCTCCAGAACTGTTTGAATATAGTGAGTATGAAGGTTTTCTTATACTTGAAGATTTTGGGGATGATACCTACACGCGCCTGCTTTGCTCAGGTGCTGACGAGCAGGGTCTATACGAACTTGCTATTGATACTCTGTGCTCTCTGCATGGCAACCCACAGGCAAGGGAAATTACATTACCAGAGTATAGCCATGTGTCATTGCTAGAAGAGGCTATGTTGTTGGTCGATTGGTATCAGCCCTACATAACGGCTGGTGTAGGCAATGAGGGTGTGAAAGAACGCTATACTGACGCTTGGATTGAAGTGCTTTCTTCATTGCCAAAGCCAACCAAGACGCTTGTACTTAGAGACTTTCACGTAGACAATTTAATGCGACTGCATGGGCGACAAGGAATATCTGCCTGCGGTTTACTGGATTTTCAAGATGCACTCGTCGGTCCCAGCGCCTATGATTTGGTTTCCATTCTCGAAGATGCTCGGAGGGATCTATGTCCTGACCTGGTTTCGAAAATGCTCAATCGTTACTACGATGGTATGAAGATGGGCAAGGAGGAGGTTGCGGACTTCAATAAGTGGTATAGAGTTCTCGGTGCACAAAGGCATTGCAAAGTGCTTGGAATTTTTGTCAGATTACTGCGCCGAGATGGCAAGGGTGCCTATATGGAGCACCTGCCAAGAGTGCTTGAATTACTGAGAGCACAGCTGAGGCATGAAGAGCTAGCCCCTTTGAATGCTTGGTTTGAGAACGATTTTCCCGAAGTCATTGGTGCTGGATAGTTTGGTGCAGATCACCCTTAACTAGCCGCGCGAAAGAAACCACCGGATAATCTTCTATGCTGAATTTAGACCTGACGCCCTTTTCCTGAGTAAAACCAGTCATCCGAATAGGGATACCACCACTCTTGAATCTCTGGCTTCGTATCGATCACGCCCATTTTGGTTTGACGGAACGCATCGAGTCCCTGTCGACCCATTTCTCGGCCGATACCTGAAATTTTCCAGCCGCCAAAGGGCAGGGCGTCATTGTCAATAAGGGGGTTGTTTACCCAGACCATACCGGCTTCCAGAATATTATAGGCCGTAAATGCTTCATCCATGCTGGATGTAAAAATAGAGGCGCCTAAGCCAAAATCTGTATGATTAGCTAAGTCTAATGCTTCCTGAAAACTACCGACCTTGCAGATAGCAGCCACAGGCCCGAATGATTCTTCGCGCATCACAGCCATATCTTTGGTGACACCGGTCAAGATAGTTGGCTCATAGAACCAACCTTGTGTAAGCTGGGGTGGAACTCTGCCACCACACTCAATGGTTGCACCATTGCGCACGGCATTTTCGATTAAGCGTATAACTTTTTCCCGAGCAGACTCACTGACAAGTGGGCCAATCTCACTTTCTTCAAGGCCCGGGCCAATTCGCAGTTGTTTGGTCATGGCAACAAAGCGTTGAACAAATTCGTCATATATTGCTTCGTGAACAAAGAAGCGTTCAGAGGAAACGCAGATCTGACCGCTCAGGTGAAACGCAGACATAACGCAACCCGGGACTGCTACATCAAGGGGAGCATGTTGCGAAATAATCATTGGGTCACTGCCGCCTGCCTCAATAATAGCGGGTTTCATCTGTCGGGCGCAGCTCACAGCAATACTCCGACCTACATCAACGCTACCGGTAAAGGCGACGGCATTAATATTTTTAGACTCAACAAGAGCTTGACCTGTTTCAGCGCCGCCGGTCACGCAGTTGACCAGCCCCGATGGGAGTATTTTAAAGTGTTCCATAAACTTAAGCGTACAGAGGGATGTTGCTTCCGAGGGTTTTACAATGCAGGCATTTCCAGCCGCTAAAGAAGCCGCGACTGTCCAGCACATGACAATTATTGGATAGTTAAAAGGCATGATATGGGCCGACACGCCGTAGGGAAAATACTTCGAAAACTGAAATGATCCAGCCTGGGTTGTACCAGGCAACAGCCCGCCTTCATCTCGCGCCATTTCTGCATAGTAGCGAAATATGGGAGCGCAGTTAGCCAGCTCTCCAATGGCTTCCGGATAAGGTTTTCCTTCCTCCAGAACCATCAATCTAGCCACCTCTGATAAATTGCCGTCCTCGATAGAGTTGGCTATTTGGTGCAGGATTCGTGCCCGAGTTTTTTCATCCTCGCGTTTCCATTCCTGTTGAGCCTTTTTCGCGCGCGAAATGACCTGTTCTACTTCTTGGGTAGAGCACAGTGCAATCGTGCCCTCATGATTACGATTAGCTGGGTTCAGTACCTTATGCTGATTCGGAGATTGACTAACATGATATTCATTATCTAAAAAGATAAGACGGGAATAGGGATCAAAATTGGTCATGAGGTTGCTCCTGGTTTGTCTTGTAGCCGTCTGTATTTCTTGTAATGGTCCACTTCTGTCACAATAAGCAAGAGCGGGTGAAGTGAATTGCTAATCAATGTAATCGCTATATCTATTAACGGATCATATAAACTTTACGAACAGTCCGATGTACTCGACAGGTGCCTTTCCAGTCTTTGGGAAAGAAAGCCGCGGTATCTGGCTCAATCTCGATTATCTCACCTGACTCGTGGGTATAGGTGCAATAACCCAGCAAAAAGTGGCAAAACTCGTCAGATGTCACGTGGCAGTGCCAATATCCAGGGGTGCACACCCATATGCCGGATTCTGCTTCACCATTAGGACCCTTATGTAAAAGCACCCCAGAGGTATGCGACTGACCTTCAATCATGGTCGTTACGGGTCCCCAGTCGACCAATTGATGGACGTCGCAAGGGTTTTGTAGTCTCGGTGTCTTCATATTATGTCTCAGCAGAGCATATAAACATTACGAAGGGTCTCGTATATCTGACACTCGCCAGTCCAACCCTGCTTAAAGTGAACTACTGTTCCTGCGGATATCTCTATAACTTCTCCGTCATCATTCCTATAGGTCGCGCGTCCCTGAATAAAATGGCAGAGTTCGTCCCTGGGTAAAGTCAGCCTCCATCTGCCGGGGGAACACACCCAAAGACCTGATTCAGAGGTACCTTCATCATTTTTCCACAGCAAAATGCCAGAGGAGCGAGATTGCCCTTCAAGGCTGCCAGGCTGGACACCCCAATCAACTAAATTTCCGACGGCGTCCGCTGGACCGAGGTGAGGGGCTGATGAGGCTGTGTTTTCAATAGCCATTTGGGCTTGTCCTTTCTTGTCTGATCGAAAAACTGGCAACATGAACACAGTATGTTTCGATTAGTGTCGACAGGTGCAGAAAGTTGCGTCGTTGTTTATATTACGACAGATATAATATAATATAAAGATCCAGGTATTTCAACGTAATTTTTGTCAACGAAGAGGACATTCATCATGGCTCAGATAACGCATTTGCCGGCTAATTGCTCCATACAAGACATTATTGAGGTTATTGAGGAGCAGGGGGCTGCTATTGTGGATGATTTTGTCAGTCAGTCATGGCTGGAAAAATTCAATACATCTATAGAACCGCATATTGAGGGGTATCAGCCCATCGATCACGAGGAAGATTTTGCTAACGATTTTTTTGGGAAGCGAACTGTTCGCCTAACTGGCCTTCAACACAAAGCACCCTCTTATATCGATCTTATGACGGATGAGCGGCTCCTCGGTGTCATGGATTATTTTCTTGGGCCAAATTGTGGTCAGTTTCAGTTAAGCTCCAGTGAAATAATTCAGACACATCTTGGTGAGACAGCACAGCCGTTACATATTGATGACATACTCTGGCCGGTGAAAACTTGGGCACCAGATAAACTGCTTCAGTTCAATACGCTGGTGGCTGCCACCGCTTTTACTGAGGCTAATGGAGCGACACATGTCGTACCCTACAGCCACAAGTGGGAGTCGGGAAGAGTGGCCAAGCCACAGGAAATTGCCCGAGCGACCATGAGCGCCGGGAGTATCGTGCTCGTGCCGGGAAACACTTTGCATGGAGGTGGTGCTAATACTGATGGTTCGGTGCGCCGCGCAATCGTGACGTCATATTGCTTGGGCTGGTTAAGAACTTATGAGAATCATTTTCTTCACAATACAGTCGAGGAGGCGAGCCAGTGGCCCGAAAAGGCACAGCAGCTTCTGGGTTATGACCTCTACCGACATCATGATGAGAATATCAGCGGTGGTCCCCTGGGACTTTATGAGTACGACAATCCTAAGGTGCTGTTTCAGTAGCACCTGTTTTGATAGGTAGACCTCCCGAAATCAGCGCGATATAAACAGGGAAAGCTTAGTCGCTATTTCAAGCGGTCTTCAGTCGTGGTTCTTTGGCTAAATCCAATGACCTATTATCTCTCTCGCTACAGAACGACCGCTAGCACAGGCTGCTCCCGTATGGGCGCCAGAGACATACTCTCCGGCGAGATAAAGACTTTTTTTGCCTTTTCGTTGCTCCCGAAGTACTTCTCCCATCTGGTTGATATAACCGACCGGCATGTGGATAAGACTATCGCTACTGTGGTCGACGATATCTACGATATGAGATTTTTCAAGTTGTGGGTAGAGTTGTTTAATCATCGGCCAACAATAGTCTTCAATAGCCATATCGCTATTTTGCCATTCAGGGGTATGCTTCCGAGAGAGCGAATAGCGTACATAGGGTGGTTGATTCAGCTCAGGAACGCCAGGCATTGCTACCCAGTGGTAGGTTCGAGCTTTCATAGGATCCGGATGGCCTGAAGTATAGGCACCCATAATGAGTTCTTCGGGCCCATGTTTTTCATCCAGTATCCAGTAAACAACAGGCTGCTTGGTGAAAAAACAATTATTGCTAAGGGCCTCTTGTTTTGGCGTAAGTCCCTGTACCATTGAAGCTAGGTATTTTCCCTCAACAGCGCATACTACGACATCAGGAGTGACGCTGCGTCTTTCCAAATTGGGGGCTAGATAGTGGATGGTTCTTCGGCCGTTGGAATCAGGGGACGTGATATAGCGCACTGTGGTGCCGGTTTGTACAGGGAGAACTGAACTAAGCTTTTCAGGCAGTGTGGCAATACCACCACGGGGATAAACAAATTTTTCCTTGCTGGAAAGCCACGACAACAGTGCAATTTTAGACGTAGAGTAAGGATCCCAGCCCCATCCAGCGCAGGCAGTATCGATCTTATAATTGACAATTTCTTTGCCTGAGGCTTTGCCAAGGGCTCGCTCATAGTAATCGCCCACGCTTTCATTGTCGTAAGCTATGCCCGTTTCAAGCAGGCAGGGGTCTACCGTTGCATTTATCTCATCCATATCTGCTTGCAATAAAAAGAGTTTGTTTGATGTTTCAGGACTCATCCCAGGAATCTTACGAGTCACTTCAATATTAAAATCGCTCATGCCTCCCGGATCATAAATACCGTGACCATTATCGAGGCCGAGACCGCTCTCTGGACTCCACACCTGATTGTAGGCTTCGCCACGAACCTGACTCTCGATGCCCAACTCTGCACCAAGTGCAAACATTTCTCTATTGGCGTTGAATACACCTTCGGCGTGAGTCGCACCGTGAAGGGGGCCTGTCGTTAATTCGACCATTCGGCCACCAGGGAAATTTTCCTTTTCAAAAATGGACACTTGAAATCCCGCCTTACGCAATTCCCAGGCTGCTGATAATCCGGCGATCCCAGCGCCAACAATAACCGCAGTAGGTCCTCGCCCAGCGGCAAAAATACTGGTCGGCATTAATGTTGAAGCCAGGGTAGTAGCCCCCAGTCCTTTGATAAGCATACGTCGCTGTTGGTCTACACTAAATTTGCTCTCGCTCATTTGTTAGTCCTCGCTATACCAAATTCGATTGCCCACCATTGGCGCACGGTCTTACATGGTTCCGAATCTATTGTGGCGCAGCGCTGCCCCCCGGGATGATTGGGTATGTTTGAAGAAAAACTTCGGACATTACCAATTTTATAAATCAAAACGTTATTTTCGGCTGAATCACCAATGGTCAGTCTTCTAAGCATTGATTCGTAGGAAATATTAGGTCTGATATAGCCTCTAGCATGGCACTTTATACATCCATTTTGCGCAAACTTGGGTAACACATTTTCCTGATAAAACGTCTTTCCTTCAGCAATAGAATTATTGGCCTCTTGTTTTTTCTCCTCTGAGCCCGTGGCCTGAAAAGAGCCGCAGAAAAGAGAAAATATCAGTAGTATCTCGATTTGCCTGTAAATCTGTGCCATCACTGGTTCCTTACTCAATATATTATAACAATCGTATTATAAAAGTTTGTCCTTTTTTTTCCAGTAATAATATTTTTCATCTCGGATGTAACCATTCTTACCTCGCTTTGCCCCTTATGTTACCCGCAAGGCAGGGTATCTATGCGGCATCCTCCAGCAAGGTAATGTTTTTCTCATGTGTTGCTCTATCCAAAGAAAACAATAACAGCGTTAGAATTGAAAGAATGAAGAAAAAGGCGAGCGTAGATGCATAAAGCCAGCCTAGGCTGTAGGTGATGTCGGCGTCAAGGTCAGTACCCAATGAGTCGGCTGGGAAGGCGACTAAGGTTAAAATCATCCCCGCCATTGAGACACCCATACCGGTTGCTACTTTGCCCATAAAAGACTGTACGGAAAAAAGCAGACCCTCTTCACGCCTGCCGGTATACACAGAACGCGCGTCTACCACATCTGCCAAGACAGAACCGGTAAGTGATGAAGTAATAACAAGCAGTGTCACTTGGAAAACACCCATAACAAACATGGTGTAAAAGAGTAACTGGGTTCCAACCGCAGGAAACAGGTCGTAGAGACTCAGAAACACAGGAAGACAGTTAATGAATAACGCCGCAACAGACGTGGCAATAAGAACTTGCTTTTTGTCACGACCACGCATCAATAAAGGTAGTATGGCAAATGCCAGGAGCGCGGAAAAAAGGTTTCCTACCAGCATCAGGCTAATCTGTTCGGAATTGAATCCCCAGTAATACGGCTGCATGTATACCCACAGAGCGCTTGCTATACCTATAGCGCAAGCATGAAAGATGCCGGACAGTGCAATAACACCAAAGTTTTTGTCTTTGAGTGTGACACCTGCTTCCTTAATCATTACAGCCACTGGGGCAACTTGAGTTGAAGGGAGACAGAGTGTCGGAATGTATTTGCGCGTCACCTGAGTTGAGTAGCTTAAAGTAATGAAAATAAGTATTGCGGTAATAAATGCGGCATCGATATAGCCCTCTCTACGAAGAATACCCAGGCCATCCTGGTATTCCGGGCTATCGGCGAGCCAGTAGGAATACATAGCGATACCCATAATAGTCATAAAGAACCACATGGCCGAATAGGAAGAATTCATTAACATTGTGCGCTCTTCATAGTCTGGTGCGAGTTCGGGCAACAATGCGTTAAACGGCACCACATGGGCAGTAAGGGAAATGCGAAGAGTCACTACCATGATCAGTAAGTAGATAAAAAGGCCTGTCTGGGACAGTTCCGGTGCAGCCCATAATAGATAGTAGCTGATACTCACTGGGACTATTGAAACGTAAAGGAATGGGTGACGACGACCGAGGCGATGATGAAGACGATCTGACCATTGACCAATTAAAGGGTCAGACACTGCATCAATAATCAGCGCAATCATAAGCGCGAGGCCAGCCAGTGCTGGATCTAGCCCTAGAACCTGGCTGTAATATAAAAGCAGGAAGTAGGAGATGCCATTATTGATTAGACCTTGAGCGATACCCGAGGAGGCGAACGCAAATCTGGCCTGATTGTTTGGTGGCATAGCGGAAAGACCTTTTATAGAGATAAAACTGTGTCATTAGTTAAGCGCATCAAGCTGAGATGCTTGGCCGTTTATAAATAGGGATCCGAGACAAACAGCTTTGGCATCCAAAGGGAGCTGGCCTTATTTTTATTATACTACGATTGTTGTATTATATGAATATAAAAGCCACTGGAACAGTGAGATGCAGTTTTATGCGGCATATGCTAGGGTGCCGCGTGAACCTAATGGAAGAACTAGTAAAAATATCGATAGTTCAGGAAAGCTATGCCGAAAATTATTGATCACGATCAACGTCGAGAAGAAATTGCTCAGCAGATAAATAGTTTGATCTCAGAAAAAGGGATTGAAAATACTACTATTCGAGCAATCTGCCGTCGCTCAGGATTCAGTACTGGCGTTCTAGCGCATTATTTTGAGAATAGAGAGGCTATGCTGATCTATGTGTTTGAGTGGCATATGTTGCGTGTTTATAGGCGTTTGGAGTCTCTCGAGAACGTCGAAACTACAAAGAAATCTGTGTTGCTCAACCGTGCTGTTGAGATGTTATTGCCAGGCTATGATGGTGGCCCAGGGGATGAAGAAATTATATTTTCAGCGGGGCTCTGGACTTTTATGCAGAGTGAGGAGCATCGTAAAAAACTGCTTGTTAATTGCTACAAACCCATTGTCACAGTCATAGAAAATATTCTTATTCGTCTCAATGTTGCCCCAGAGCAGGCGGGGGTCAAAGCATCTCTGCTGCAGGCGACAATAGATGGTCTATGGATTCATTGCGATGCTGGATTGATATCCAAAGCTAGCGTCCAGAGCTTGGTAGAAGATATAGTGGCAAGTACGCTCACTCCCAAAAATAAACCTGCAACATAGCTCTATTTTCCATCTTTTGTTCAAAATATTCTTAGCATACTCACTCATCTAAATTAGGTTGTGTGAGGCTGATGTGCCCCTGCTTAATAAAGCGGTGGAGGATAAATCTTTAAACTAATTGGCATCCTGCCCAATATTACTAATTTTAATGTCCCTAGATATGTCATTTGACATGCTATATTATGTCATTTGACATGCTAAAAAAGATTTCATGATTTAACTAAGGAGAAAATAACAAAGTCTTTAACTGTTGCTGCCATATCGGGGTTGATGGAATATATTAACTGGCAAACGACAACGCTGAATAAAGTATCTGTCTAGGCGCTCAGCCTCTCACCGGCCTGATTAAGGGTCGGTGAGTCAATTCCATAAAGTTGGTCCCTGTGGTGAGATAAAATACGCAAGCTATTCATATAGACGGATTTGGAGATCAGTGTGAGAGCTAGTTTTTAACCATTTAAAATGGATAAAACTCTTGTAGTTCCTTATGGCCACATTAACGACGATGATTTAAGAGAATTGATTATGGACCTAGATAAAGTACACCCAGAGTTGCGCGGTTATGCTCGGTGGATACCAGCGTTATCTTATGAAAAATCAATAACCAGAATGGTTGTGAGCTGTCTGTTGAAATTGATACCCAAATTTAAGGGTGATCAAAATATTAAGGTAAGCTGGATTGATCATGATCAATCCCGAAGTAAAATTTATCAGCCTTTAGTACCTAAAAGTAATGGGGCATTGTTGTGGATTCATGGTGGTGGTTACCTCCTTGGTGATGCCAACTCGGATGACCTTTCCATACGCAGAATAGTTGAGGCATTGGGCATCACCTTGATTTCAGTTGACTATAGACTGGCACCAGAAAAACCTTTTCCTGCAGCTTTGGATGACATAGTCGTAAGTTGGGAATGGTTGCAGGGTAATGCCAGTGACTTGGGTGTTGATCCACAACTGGTGGTAATTGGTGGTCAGAGTGCAGGTGGGGGGCTGGCAGCAACGCTGGCTCAGCGACTCTATGATGAGGGTGGTCAGCAACCGGTGGCGCAGCTCCTTCTGTGTCCGATGCTAGATGATCGCACGGCGACTCGAATGGATTTAACCAAGCAGAAACATTTTCTTTGGAATAACGATAATAACTGGGGTGGTTGGGCCTGTTATTTGGGGCAGTCGCCAGGCTTGCTTGAGGCCCCGGCTTATGCTGTGGCTGCCCGCCGTCAATCGTTGCATGGGCTTCCTCAGGCATGGTTAGGCATAGGCGATATAGATTTATTTTATGAAGAGAGTATTACGTATGCGCAACGTCTCAATGACAGTGATGTGGATTGCGAACTTTGGGTCACTGAAGGCGGCCACCATGCTTTTGAGGATGTGATGCCAAAATCTTCTCCCTCAATAGCGCATTGGGCTTCTGTATTCACTTTTATGCGCCGAGTGCTTCAGCAAGATTGACAGCGATGGTTAGCGATCACATATGAACATATTTGTATAAAAACTATTGGGAGACCAATGTGAGAGTTATATTACAAACAGGGCTGATACTTTTAACAGCATACATATTGATGGTGATAGCTATGCCCATAAGTGCAACAGAGGCTGAAGATCAAACGTTATATATGAAGCGGTTGAAATACGAATTTGATAATCGCACATTTGCTTACTTAAGCATGAAAAAAGCGGCTCATGTGCTGAAAGATGAGCCAGCAGGCGTTTTTTATCAGGCATATTATGATCTTGAGGTGGTTAATCAGGATATATATAAACGCAGCGCGATTTCGCTAAATTTCGACTATAAAGCCAATTGGTTTACTCGCTTCAGGGGGCATGCTGCAGGCTTGGCTACGCACTTGGTAACCTTTAGGCCAGAGTCTTTGATTAAGGTTATTGTTCCCTATATCCCCAAACTCGAGCAGCTACGAGATCTTGCCGACCCTCAACACCAGCAATTCTTTGATTATGTAGTGGCTCAGGAGCAAGCTCAGTTGCAAGCCAGTCAGATTGCCAAGGAGGAAGGTTGGGGGCAGGGCGCCAAGGTTCTGCGAGGGTTTGTGGATGGCAATGAGTTAATCAAGACAGTGGCTACCCCTGTGGGAGACCAATAGAGAACAAAGAGCCTTTATTTGACTGATTCAAAGCCCTTGAGCACTTCGACCACGTTGATGCCTACTTCATCAATATCATAGCCACCTTCCATCACGAAAAGAGTGGGTCTCCGCAGTTCAGCAATCATAGCGCCAGTAGTGAAGTAATCAGCCGTAGTCAATTTAAAAAAGCTAATTGGATCATTTTCAAAAGTATCTACGCCCAGAGAAACGATTAAATACTGTGGTACAAATGCACCGATTTTTGCCAGTGCAGCAGACAACGATTTCTGCCACTGGGCAAAGCTGGTGTCCCTAGGCATGGGATAGTTAAGGTTGTAACCTAAGCCTTCACCTGAACCTACTTCATCGGCATACCCGAGAAAATAGGGGAAGGCCTGTTGAGGGTCTCCATGGAGGGAACAGAACAGCACATCATCGCGGTCATAAAAAATATCCTGAGTGCCATTGCCATGATGGAAGTCTATATCCAGTATAGCGGTGCGCTTTGCACCCTGATCAAGCAGATACTGCGCTGCAATAGCAGCATTATTGAAAAAGCAGTAGCCACCAAACATATCAATGGCAGCATGATGCCCTGGGGGCCTACAAAGAGAAAATATACCTCGTTCACCTTGGAGCAAAGCCTTGGCGCCGGTCAAGGCCACATCTTTAGAGGCCAGTGCCGCTGCCCAGGTTCCTTCGGTAATTGAGGTCTCCGCCGCCAGGGCATAGTAACCAATTTTGCCATCAATAAAATCTGGTAACCGAGACTGCATGCGTCTCGCTGGCCAAGAGGAGGCGATTGCTTCACCGGTAAACCCAGCATCCTGCCATTCCTGCCAGGCCGTTTCTAAAAAGGCAATGAAGTCGTCACTATGGACTGCTCGTACGAGATCCATAGCAAAGGTCTCAGGTTCCAAGATGTCCCCGAGATTCGATTGGCCGATTGCTTTGATAATCGTATCTGCCCTTGATGGCCGCTCAAAAGGCGTGACTAACTGACCGCCATGGAGTTCTGTTTTAGCATCTCGCAAACGATGTTGTTCGCTGTAAATCGTTTTCACAATTAACTCCTTACCAAGTTTGACTGAACCTAGCTAAATCGTTGCTAAAAAGGTTAATCCAACACAGGATATCGCAGCGGCAATCAGTGCGTAGGGTATTTGAGTCAGTGCATGGTCCATTACATCACAGCCACTTCCTTGAGCCGCTAGTATAGTGGCATCAGAGTAAAAGCAGGCATGACTGCCAAAGGCGCTTGCAGATACAAGGGCGCCGATCGCTAATGGGATGCTGACACCAACGCTTTCTGCCAGAGGCAAGATGATTGGAATAGCGATGGCAAAAACGCCCCAGCTGGACCCTGTTGCAAAAGAAATAAGCGCCATAGTGAGAAAGGTGATCGCGGGAAACATAAGTGGTGTCATTAATGGCGCAACATTATTGATCACAAAAGTGGCTAGCCCTAATTTCTCATTGACGTCCTTGAAGACAAAGGCCATCACAACTATGGTTAGTGCTGGTAGCATGATCTTGATACCATCAAGAACAGCATCGAACATCTGCGTCCAGGCCATCAGTCTCTGTACTCCGAATAAAATAATGGTGACGGCAACCGACATAATCACGCCGATCTGCACATCCAGGCCATACCAGATGCTAAAGCCCAGCAGGGCAACAATGGGTAGCACAAAGTGGTAGATTTGAACCCTATCCTCTGCATCGACCACACTCTGTTCTGACTTCTCTTCAATGGGCTGCGGCGCGGTACCATTTGCCGCTCTTTGCTCTGCAGACTTCATCATCCCCAGCGCGGGCACAATGCCTACCGCGACTAAAGGTACTAAAAAGAACGCTACTATAGGATATACCATATAGGGAATAGCACTAATATAGAGGGTCAATCCCTGTCCTGATTCAGCATAACCTGAGTCCGTAAATAAACCGGCATAAAATACAGCCCAAGTAGACACCGGCACTAGCACGCAGATAGGGGCTGCCGTAGAATCCACTACATAGGCAAGCATCTCTCGCGACACTTTAAACTTATCCGTGACCTTGCGCATCGATGAGCCGACGGCAAGGGCATTAAGATAATCGTCGATAAACACAACCACACCCAACAGCCAGGCGTAGAGCAGGGCGCTTTTTGAGCTTTTGGCCTTTGATGAGAGTGCGCGGCTAAAGGCATTGGCTGCTCCCACTCTCATCAACAAGGTAATCAAACTGCCCATTAGTCCGCAGACAATAATGATCCAGGCGATGGTTTCATCCATCATCACGTCGAGCAGTATGGAGGAGAAGTTACTCAGAGCGGCAGCCGGTTCGAGCAATAATAATCCAACAAACACGCCTGCCAGTAATGATTCTATGGGCCGACGGCTCAATATGGCGGTAACAACTGTGAAAAGCGATGGAAGTAGCACTAGTAAACTAGTTTCGGTAGCCAAAAGAAGTCTCCTCGATGGATTACGGATTTATTAAGAGCTAGCCTAATGATACTATTTATCTTTACACATGTCATTCGACATGCTGTAAGGCTCGCTAAAGTATGATTTTATACTGCAAAATATTTCGACCCAAACTTTGATGCAAATGTTGCCTATCAATCAGGTTTTTAATCCGGAGTTGCTTTTACATAGTACAAGTACCGGTAATAGCATTTAAATAAGTAAAGTAGGCTAAAATGACCCCATGAATACCGATTCCTCCGCAGATAATGATGCTCTTGAGGGCCCTATAGTTCCAACCTTCATAAGGTACATGATGCCTTCTTTGCTGGGCATGATTGCCATGACGTCTGGCTCATTGGTGGATGGTATGTTTATCGGCAACTATGAGGGAGTGACTGCGCTGGCAGCAGTCAATCTTATTATTCCCATTACCACGCTGCTATTCGGCGTTAGCATGATGATATCCATTGGCGGCTCTGTGCGTGGCGGCAAGTATCTAGGTGAGGAAAATACCCCTGCAGCATCGGCAATTTTTAGCAAAACCCTGATGTTTATGGTTGTTTATGGCCTGATCGTGATTGCCTTGGGGCTTATATTTGAGACTGAGATCTTTGTTAGCCTGGGGGCCGATGAGACACTTTTTCCGGTGATGAGTGAATATTACCGGATTATTTTCCCTTTTCTGTTCTTCCAGTTTATTGTGATCCAAATATATTTCTTTATTCGCCTGGATGGCTTTCCCAATTTAGCAGCCTTGGCACTCGCCATAGGTGCAGCGGTCAATATTATACTGGACTATCTGTTTATCGCTGTCTATGGCTGGGGACTGACTGGCGCAGCACTGGCAACGGGACTCTCAGAGGTAATGTCCCTTGCGGTAATGCTGTTTTATTTTGTCCACCCACAACGGAAAATATCTTTTGGCTTACGCCAAAACAACTGGCGTGAGGTCTTTCAGGCTGCCTATAACGGTATCTCTGAATTTATTAATGAAGTGTCTGGCGCGCTGATTGGCTTTATTTTTAATTGGATGCTTATTCAGCGAGCGGGAGTCACCGGGGTGGCAGCGATTACCTTGGTCAATTATTTGCTGTTTGTCGGATTTATGGCTTACTTCGCTATTTCCGACTCTATTCAGGTAATTATTTCGCAAAATTTTGGTGCACGAAACCATGAGAGAATCCACGCATTCTTGCGTATCGCCGGGATCATGATTTTTGGGGTCAGTGCAGTTATTATCAGTCTATTGGTCGCCGGTAGTGAATCACTGATCGGCCTGTTTATCGATGTTGAGCGAGATAGCGAAACTCTGGCATTGGCATTAGAGTTTGTTGCTTATATTTGGCCGGTGTTTATTTTTGCCGGTTTTACTATGTTGATATCTGGATACCTCACGGCAGTGCATCGGCCATTTCAATCGGCGCTAGTGGCTAGCTGCCGCAGTTTGATTATGCCAGCGGGATTGCTGATTCTGTTTTATATGCTGCTATCGGATTACCGTTTTGTCGCCGCTATTTCAGTTGCCGAGGCGATTAGTTTTGTTTTAGCTGTCACTCTATATCTATACCATACTCCAACCATCATCATAGGTAGCGACCAACTGGCTCGTAAACCCGGTAGCTCCATAGACGATTAATACTAAACGTGACAAAAGGAGTCTCAACTCATCGAGAATCTCTTCTATTGGACTTAAGAATCCTAAAAGTTAGATGTTATAATTTAAATTCAAAGGTTGTAAGGATCAAAGGGATTCAGTGGTTTTTTCAAGGAAAATAGTAGGGTCAAAGGAATGCATCTCATACAAAGGCCTTACAAAGTATTATACACATCTTGCAAATACAGAGGTGTTAGGGGCTGCAATCACTGAGTCGACATGAGGGCAGTTATGAGTGAATCAATTTTTAGAAAAGACGCTACAGCCCAGGGGGTAGCGAAGCAACGTTTGATAGAAACTCTAGCCGAGCCTGAGGAACGTATCATAAATGATCCTTACGCGGATAGGTTTGTATTAGGTGCTAGCTTTATCAAATTTATGGGGCATAGGCTCAACGTCTGGTTAGCTCAGAAACTTGTACCCGGTTTTCACGAACATCTAATTTCGCGTACGCGCTTTATCGATGATCTAGTTAAAAAAAATTCTGCCAGTGGAGTTGAGCAATATGTCATTCTTGGAGCGGGGTATGATTCCCGAGCCCATCGGCTTGAACTTCCGTCTTCACTTAGAATTTTTGAAGTGGATCAGCCTGAAGTTCAGGCTAGAAAGCGCTCTAAACTTCCCGAAGAATTATCCAATTCAGAAAATATGACTTATGTGGCTGTTGATTTCACTCACCAGACCTTGACTGAACAACTTATAAATGCAGGTTTTGATCAAAACAAATCCACCGTCTTTACGCTCGAGGGTGTCTCGCAGTACATCACTAAAGAAGCTTTGAGTTCAACGATCAAAGAAGTGGCTGCGCTTACCCAAAGAGCGAGTTCAACTTTTTTTATTTCGTATGTCAGTGA
>NZVE01000013.1 GCA_002697345.1 Paracoccaceae bacterium
AACTTCCTCGACAGGTTCTTCAACCACAGGAACTTCCTCGACAGGTTCTTCAACCACAGGAACTTCCTCGACAGGTTCTTCCGCCACAGGAACTTCCTCGACAGGAACTTCCACGACAGGTTCTTCCACCACAGGTTCTTGTGAAGACAACTCCGCGCCCTTTTCAAACACAGTAATTGAATCAACCTCCTCGTTAGGGGTCTTATTTAGGTATGAAGCAGGGATTTCATCAAGTTTTAATATTTTACACCAAGTTTTCCCATTTTCACAAACACCCTTACCTTGATAACGAATAGAACCTTTAACAGTCATTTCTATTACTTCATCAATTTTAACTTGGGGGTGTCTGGTTTTGCACCCTAAACAATAGACATTCGATAATATACTCATAGGAACACCTACTGAAATTAGCGTCTAATGCTACTTAAAGTCACTTATAGTGCGTGACTTAGTATCTTATTTGAGAAAAAGGGTCTTGTCCGTGTGCGCGAGTAGTAAAAGCGTTATTGCTGTTAGTGATAGAACTACCCATAGTGTTGTGGAAAGCGTTTAACACTCCACCCCCTACATCAAAGAAGTTTCTCCTTTCGTGTGTGCGGGCTTCTTCTTTTTCTTCCTCTTGTTCATGTTCCATCATGTCTAAGACCTGTTCCATCTGCATTCTTTCCATAGCGAATGATTCTGACATAGCCTGAACATCAGAATTACGACTTAAACGACCTAAAGCAAAAGAACCCATAACCAGAGATGACATTTTTAATCCAGACTTAGTGCTTGCTTGGAGCACATCATCTTTAACTGAGAACCCTGCGAGGGCGGAAGTGGCTGAAAGGCATAGGAGTCCTAATGTAAAAGGGTCGTTTCGGATAATGTTTAAAGAGTCTTGGAATGGTATCTGCATTTTGCTCTCCATTTTAACTTCTTCACCATCATTGGACTCGGCTGAGAAGGACTCTGCCTTCCATAATCCTTGTTCTGCGCCTTTTTCCATGAATCTCCTACGCATAGCGATACCTCAATCAGAGTATGTCGTCAGACTATAAGAAGGCTTGGCTTCTATTGAACGCCAATAGCCGAACCAGAATAGTTAGAGCCAAAGGAAGAAACGGTGTATTTCAAAGCCGCATCTGTGAACTTTCCTTCCCAGAGAGTAGTGTCCATATTAGGGTCATGGACATTAGCCATTGGGACAGGGCTTTGTGATATAGCCGTGTGTGGATTAGTTGCTATGTTTTGACCTATTGCACGACCTCTATTGGTCATTTTTAAATTACCATCTCTTTCGGTGCGGATTTGTCCTGCGGTTCTTCCGCTTGAAACCTCTTCTAAGGGTCTAGGGCGGAAAACTAATTCAGCCGCTTTAGTGTCGCTGACAGAACTCATCAGTTTAGAAGCCATATCTGCTAGTTGAGTTTTAAAGATTAAGCCTAGTGCTACCCCACCAAATATAGTCCATTTGTGTTCGTCTAAGAAAGAAATAGCATCACTCACGGATAGACCTCGACTTAATTATACTGAAGGACTATAAGAAGGCTTGGCTTCGGAGATATTATTTTAAAGAATATTCATTCCTGTTAAAAGTGTTAATCCGACACCTGCGATTATTAACAATCCTTTACGAAGTATGCCTAGTTCTTTTTCTATGTGAGAAAGATGATTAGTTTCAATTACTTCAACTCTTTTATCTATGTCATTAACAGTTGATACAAGCCATGTGACTTTACCATCTGTATCTCTTTGTAAAACATCGTCTAAGTCGCCACTCATAGCAATCCTCAAGCAGATGTGTGACCACGACTATATTAGCGTTGTCATTAGTAAGCAGAAAAACTTAAAAAGTCAAAGCCTTTTGTCAAGTGAATCTCATTCTGAAAATCTTCCAATACAGATGTTTTAATTCTCAGTAATATGATGTTTCTAAACTTTCTTCTTGTGAGTAAAGAGTATTTGCCTTGTGGCGAGATTCAAACACAATGGAAAAAGATTTAGTCATATTGGTATCATTTAGTATAATTGATTTATTGGGTTTTCGTTCTTGAACTGCTAACGAAAATGCGGTTGTGACTAATTCTCTTAACCACGCACCTGAAAAGTTATCAGTCTTTTTAGCCCATTTTTTCCAATCAATGTTTTTAGTGGTAAATGGTTCGGCGTATTTTAAGAGTATCTTTTCCCTGCCTTCCAGATTAGGCATAGGGAACTCTATCCGACTGTCGAATCTTCCTGGTCTATCTCTTAAAGCAATATCTAGGGCTTGCGGGTAATTTGTTGAACCCAATGTTATTACTCCGTTGTTGGATTCCACGCTGTTTAAAGAAGATAAAAGTTGAGACACATAGATGTTTCTGTCTTGATGACTTTCTGCTTGTCCTAAAGTGTCAATGTCTTCTATTATTACAATAGTAGGACTTAACCTGCGAGCCAATTCATAACATTCATTAATTGCACCAGGCTGGGACAAGGTTTCAGCAGGAGCGTAAATCCGAGTGATGTCAGGAAACTCGTTTAAGATACATTCCATTGTTAGTGTCTTCCCTGTCCCTGGTGGGCCTACAAGCAGAACTCCTCTCGATGTAGGCAGATTATGTTCACCATATAATTCTATATTTTTAACAAAATTAACAATGTTTAAATCTAAGGACTCTTTTATTTCTTCAGGTAAAATCAGATTAGACCAGCCATTTGATTCTAAGGAAACCCATTTCCATTGGGGGGTAAAGCAACCACCCTTCAATGGCCCTTCTGTGGTAAAATACTTTTCTATTGATTCAATTACTTCTTTAACTTTTTTGTGATGAGCATCGGTGAATATCTCAAACTCACACACTTCATCATCCCATGTGTTAAAGTGAAATATCCATTTTGATTTGTCCTTTTTATGCCGACAGAAAAATGTCACTCTGCGAGGGATGGGAACTTTAGTGTCAGTTAATTTTTCCGAATCTCTAATAACACAAGTCCCAAACAGAGGAGGTAATTTACGAGCGTTTCTATCGAAGTTTCCCTCTTTGATATACCAACATTCTTCTATTTCATAATCTCTTTTAATTACTTGATAAGCACACAAACGCATAATCTGAGATTCATAGTCTTCGTAATGAGTAGTAGTGTGAGCGTAATTCCCATCATCGAAATAATTTTCAATAATGTCATCATAACTGTCATCACTTAATTTTTCACCCTCATGTTTTTTGATTATGTTGAGGAGTGATTGAATGTTTTTGACCGTTATGGAAGAACCCATTATATTAAAAACTTCAGAATCTAAATCGGATTCTATTTGTTGGGACTCCATCTTAATCAATACTTACTTATCTCACACACTATATTAGTGAATGCAGATTTTGTTATCTAAATAGGAAAACAACTAAATAGGAACTACACTAACTAAGTTTGATAGTTATGTTTGATGTGATTATTCCTACTTATAATTCTAATCCTCATTATCTCCGATTAGCGGTGGATTCTGTTTTGAATCAATCTTACTCTGATTTTCAAATATACATCTGCGATGGGACACCCGAAAGATTACCCCATAAAGCAGAAGAATCTTTAAAAGATTATACTGATTCCAGAATTACCATTATTCGACAAACAGGAATTGGGCCTTCTAATGCAAGGAATGAAGCGTTAAGCAAAGGAAACAACCCTTATGTGGCTTTACTTGATGGGGATGATTTATGGGATGAGCGTAAATTAGAGTATCTTGTCAGTTTCATTGAGAAGAAGAACCCTAAAATGATTTGGTCTGCTGTTAAAATGGGTGAAGATGAAAATAGTAATAACCTCTTTCGCACAGGTGTTTTTGAGGAGTTAAAAACAACAGCCTTTGAACACAGGTGGTTTAGGGTTTTCTGGTGTCCTTTGGCCACATCATCCATTGTATTTGAACGGAACGCTTTAGTTAGTATAGGAGCGTGGGATGAAAAAAAGTTTATGGGGGAAGACACGGATTTGAATGTTAGGATGCTGAAAGAGTTCTCTCTTGATTCATATCAAGTTGATGCTTACATGGGCTTGTATCGAACTCACCCCTCTCAAACTACTCAGAACGAAGACCATTATCACGAAAACGTCAATGCAGGTTTAAAATGGGCAGATAGAACTAAAATGTTTGTTGAAACCTTAGAGGATTTAAAAAACAATTCTAACGGAAATTACACTCAAGATTATTGGGATAAACTTTCAGAGGTAGTTCAAAACCACAGAATAGCAAGTCATAATCCTGCGGAAACTGATTTTGTAAATTACATTATGATGAGAGTTGATAATATTCCTAATGGGACAAAGTTTAGTGAGAAAATCTATGAATTAAAGGAACTTATGGAGGGGTAAGATGTTCGATGTAATTATACCTGCTTTCAAGACTAATCCTTTATTTTTAAGAGAAGCGGTAATGTCGGTTTTCAATCAAACTTGTCAAGATTTTCAAATATACATTTCTGATGGCTCACCTATTGACCATCCGTATCACAGTAAAAATACTCTAAGTGATATGGAAGATTCTCGATTACACATTTTACATCAAGTAGGAAAAGGCATATCAGACGCTCGCAACCAAGCCTTACGAGCAGGTAGTAATCCGTATGTTTGCACTTTAGACTCTGATGATTATTGGGATGTTAGGAAATTAGAATACTCTAAATGGCGAATTGAGAATGCTGAGAAACCTATTAAAATGATGTGGGGTGCGGCAGAACATAATTTTTTAGATAATCCTGATGTCCTGTATAGGGCAGGTTATTTTGAGGAATGGGAAACAACCAAATTAGAACACAGGTGGTTAAGATTGTATTGGTCGCCTTTAATGACTTCGACCATTCTCTATGAAAGAAAAAGTTTGGAGAAGTTTGGGGGTTGGAATCCTTTTATGACATTGGGAGAAGACATGGAAGTTAATTGGAAGTTTATGTGGCATTATCCTGACCAATGTATTCAAGCCCCTTTTTATCTCTCCCATTATCGTAGCCATAATGATTCAACTGTCGGGGGTGGTGAGTCGGGACACACTAATTTTAATTCTTCGGTAATAACCAATAGTCGCAGATTTACGGCTGATAAAATGTTAAAGTCTATGAAACAGGCTACTAAACACAACCCCACACCTCATTGGAAAAATTATTGGGTGTGGTATGAAAAAGTTTTACATGAGTGCCGTCAAACTTCTAATCAAGAGTATATGGATGGAGAAAGAACTCACCCCTTACACATACTCCAAAGACTTGATGGCTTTGATAATGGAAGTAAGTTTGTGGAAAGACCTAAACCTTTGACAGAGGAATATATGCTTACTGTGAAGCAATAACTTCCCTTAAGAACGCTATTAGATTTTCCGTTTCTTTTTTCTGTCTTTTTTGAGCCTCTAAAGCCCACTCATAGGCTTGATTTCGGGCTTGAAAATGAGTGGATTTTATTGAGTTAATTTTATCCATCCAGACATCTGCACAGAAATAGTCTTTTTTACCTATATAGAACGCCCCTGAGCCTCCCGATTCATGGAGAGAGGGAAAGTCCTTAGTTAAGACAGGAATGCCCCTAGAACAAGCCTCTAAAACTACTTGTCCGTAGCCTTCAGAAAAGGTGGGAAATAAGAGCACATCAATGCTGTCGTAAAACTGTCTAATATCATCCACATAGGAAAGAACTTCACAGTTCTTTTCATCGTAATTATAGAATCTTTTCATCAGATTAATCATCTTTTTTCCAGACCCCCACCCACCTGTTAAAAGTTTAAAATTATGCTCTGGGTAATTCAACATACATTCCCTAATTATTTTCTGACCTTTAGCGACACTACTGTTTATTATTCCAATAGTAAAGTCATCTTTACTCTTATCAGTTGGCTCTTTCAACCATTGGTCAAAATCCAAGTAAGGGTGTGTGACTATGGATTTAGGATTAGAGTTTGCTATGTAATCGCAAGTATCTAAATTGTGATGGCTAATGTGCATAACCGCATCTGCCGTTTCCGAGTGATAATAAGAAAAGTAAGGGATGTTTTTATGCTCTTTATCTAAGTAGGCTCTATTTACCTTGCGTAAGTTAGTGGAAAAATCAGCGTTTAAATCTATGGGAGTATCTAAATGTTCAGTTCCAACTAAGCCTTCAACCATCATGTTGAAAGAATATTCTAAATCCCAAAGTTCGGTTATGACCTTTATTCCTAATGCTTGTATTTCTGCTATCCATGCGGCTGTTGCCAAAATTGTCTGGTTGAATAAAATTATCACATCAGGTGTGTGTTCAGGTTCTTCCAACCTCTCTTTAACCAGACTCAACCACTCTGAAGGAAAATACTGTTCTTCCACCGATATTCGATGAACTAAATCATCACCAAAATCTCCATTCCACATATCTTCTTTACTCTGTTGTTTAACGATGGCATTCGATTCAATACCTGCTTTTTGAAGTCTTTCTAAAACACGATAGGAATGGATTTCTCCTCCTCCAAATGCGGGTGGCCACCCCCCTGAGATTAAAGTTATCTTCATAGAGTCCCCTCAATTATATTTATGATTGACCGCAGAAGAAGTTATCTGCAAGTAAGGGTCATTGAAAACCTTTACATGAGGCATTATCCCTATCCGATTATAACCTGCTTGGTGAAATTGCTCGCAGATTACTGTGGTGTCACAATCGAAACTTTGTAAATGTTCAGAATAACCTGAAAAACGACAACCTTCAATAATAGCCTTCATTCTATACAGGCAAACTAAATTGAAAGTGGAATACAGAGGAAGAATCTCATCTATTTCACTAACTAAATCTTGGGGGTTCAAAGACGATAGAGGTGTTTGGAACAAAGGTCTTTCTTCAGTTATTTTATTGTCCCACATATCCTCATCTGATGTTAATCTGGTCGCCCAATGGTCGTAAAAAGGAACTTTAAACTTTACACCTTGTGCTTGAGCCAACTTAATCATGTAATCAGTAGGTGGTGCATAGGATGTAGCCGATAGAATGTCCCATTCGTGAATGTTATGGAATAGCAACTTTAAACTTTCGACTGATAATTGGCAATCAACTTCGACAGACATAGCATAGTCGTAAAACGATAAGTCTTCGACTTGGTTAAAACACTCATTTCTGGCTTTGGCTAAATTATTTACCCTATCCCCATCCACGACACTTCGATAAAAATTAGTTTGAATGTCTTCTGTCTTTAACAGGTGCTCGGAAAAATAGTTGGGTGCTTCTTTCATACACTCTTCAAGAAGTGTTTTACTGTTATCTTCAGAGTCATTCTCATAGACGGAAATGCCAAACTCAATCTCAGGATAGTGCTCAGTTATGTGTTTTATTTTTTGCCACCAACGAGGAATAGTCATTTCTGCGTTTCTAACAATAGTGCAGATAAGTATTTTCATTCATCTTCACCAGACCTCTTCTCTAAAGATAGTTGATAGTCGCAAGTCCCGAAGTTTTGGTCGCCCCAAACTACGAATCTCCTGAGAGGAACGAAAATCGGAGTGGTAATCCTCCCTATAATTTTTCTCCAATTCATATCTGCACCTCTGAGATTGCTTTTTCTAAAAGTTTCATTTCTATACTTCCAATAAATTGATTGTTGCCAATGTAAAAACCACAACTATCTAAAGTATCTGAGTTGGGGGTTGGAACTACTTTGATTGAATCGCTGTTGTTTGCGTTTTGCATATAAGACTTAACGAAAGGTTGATTGAGGAGATTTCCTATTAGAAAAGGTCGTGTTTCAATACTATTATTTTCTAAACTTTCCAATACTTTACTACGGATAGTAGGTGAATTACAAATGAAAGGAAGAACCATACTGCTGTTTCCTTCTAAATTGAAGGGTTTAAATAACTGAGGGTTCTTTCGGATAATAATGTCGAATTGTTTAAGATTCTGTTTTCTTATTTCGATAAATCTATTTAAATGAGGTAATTGAGTTAAACCAATCACAGCGTTTATCTCACCACTTCTAAAGTTGAAACCCCCTTCAGGAAACAAGAAGCGAGTGTCTATATCTGGGTTTTCCTTTTCGTATTTATCCTTTACTTCTTGTGGAAGTTCTCTCGACATACCGTGTGACCTAAGCATTAGAAGTAAGTGGTAAAAATCTGTATCATCGGTGCAAATCATCCCCCCTTCAATAGTAGTCATGTGGTGTCCAAAGTAAAAACTAAAGGTTGAACCTACACCGAAAGTTCCAACGAGTTGTCCTTTAAAATCAGCCCCATGTGATTCACAGCAATCTTCAATAATGTGAGCATCAGGAAAATACTTACTTACTAAATCCATATTCACAGGAGAACCCATTAAATGTGTTGCCCATATTACATTTACATCAGGGTGTTCTTCTTTTACTTGCTTTAAAGTTTCTTCAGAGAATCCAAAATCCCATAAATCATTATCACAGACTACAAATCGAATGTTAAACTGTTGTAATGTTGAGATATTCGTAGCCCATGTGCAAGCAGGTGTCAAAACAACCATTTCTTTGTCTGAAGGGTCAAAGAACTTTCTCTTGATAGCCCATAGAAGAATTGTATTAGCCGAAGAACCTGAATTGACAAATACCGAATGATTTACCCCCAACCAATCAGACCATTTTTGTTCAAACTCTTTTACTTGTGGCCCATTAGTAAAGCGACTACTCCTCTCTATGAATCTCATCATAGCAGATTTTTCTTCCTCTCCAATAGCATCTGCCATCAAAGGCCATTCATAATGTGACAATGTTTCGACCCCCTTGCATCATTGAAAATTGTAGTCTCTCTCCTCGTCCTACTCCTCTTTCCGCATTAACCGTTTGATATAACCACACCCAATAGTCATCACTTATACTACTATCACTCTCTTTCAATTCTTTAAACATATTTTCAAAGGTATCAGGTCTTTCAGGGTGTTCTATCCCAGATTCTTCACCATGCGATTCCCCTCCTTTAGTAGTTTGATTAAGATGAACTCTGTAAGTTCCAACAGAGGCTTCCACTTGATGTGCATCATAATACTTCTTCAGTATCTTAACATTCAAATCGGTGTCTTCACCCATAGTGATTGTAGGATTCCACCAACCTACCGACTCAACAGCCTCTCTGGAATAAACTTGTGTGGAAGTCATTAAAGCATTCCAACAAACTCTAAACCAACGGTGTTGGGGTAATGTCTTGTCCCAATCATTTAAGATGCCTCCGAAAGAAGATATTTTTTGTGCTCGACCAAATGGGGATTTCATTGTTTGGTTAATCTGGGCTTCACCCCAAATCAAATGTAAGTCAGGATTTTCTTTGAGTAATTGATTGTAGTATTCCAATTTTAATTCAAACCATGTGTCATCCGAATCTAAAGTAGCGAGATAAGGATTGCTACCTAATTTTCCTGCTTGATTACGAGCATCAGATATTCCCTTACCCACTTGTTGAACAATGGTTATTCGCTCATCATCATAGTCTGCTAGAGTCTTTTTAGAATGCCACTCATGGTCTTCTGGTGTCCCATCAGATATGTATATTTTAAAGTCAGAGAATGACTGTCTCAAAACAGAATCCACAGCCTCTCGTAAATACTCAGGCTCAGTCTTGAAAACAGGTATAATTACATCAAACATCTTAATCCTCCAATAAGTTTTCATTACTATGAATGGCTTGTGCTTTATTTAGGTTATGGGTTTCCAACTTAGAAGATATGTTTTCTAAATATGTTAAGAAGTCTTGCCCGTTAAAATGAGTTCGATTACTTAACATCAGAGCCGCATCATTACACTCAAAATGCCAATAGGCTTGATTTTCAAAAACATCCTCAAGGGCTTCGACCCATAAATCAATATTGTGATACTGTGTTAAAGGAACATATTTTCCTTTTCCTATGGTGGCTTGATGAATAGCAGGATAATCAGTTGTTATAACAGGTGTTCTTCTTAAGAGTGCTTCGTGTCCAACTTGACCATAACCCTCAATCCAAGAGGGGAACAAAAAGGCATCAATTTTGTCGAAAAATCCAACAATATCTTGACTGTAATCTCCCAATCTAACACGGTCGGAAAAATCCGTCCCATATTCTTCTTTCAAGAAATCCACAAAAGTATCTCCATCTCCCCATCCACCTTGCAGTATTAAAAACTTATATGGGGTGCGAGAAATAATTTTAGCGATAATTCTCTTTCCTTTTTTCTCAATAGGATTGATAACTCCGATAATGTAATCAGAGGGATTTTCCACGATTGGTTGATAATGATTTCCATAATCTATCCCATCACACCACTTTTTTCCCATCAAAGGGTGTAAAACAAAATCCTCTCCGTTTGAAGGTTTTAGATAATCTAATATTTCTTGATGAAAATGGCATAGGTGCAAGTGATGATTAACTTCTGAGAAGTTTTGTCTTATCATTAACTTAAAGTAATCAGGGTGGCCGACTCTTTCAATAAGAGTTTCCTTTACATTATCGAATGTTTCTAAAAGAGTCAAAGAAGGATTTTTAAGGTTTTGTTGCATCAGTTCTCTGATGTAATTACTTTCAATGTCAAAGGAAGTAGTAATGAGAGTCCCGAAATAAGGTCTTAATTTATCTATTACATCAGAAATATTTTCATTTCCTAAAGTTTGAAGATAGATAATACCAATATCCTTTTTTGGTTCGCTGGCGAGTTGAGTCACTAACATATCTAACCACTCATTAGTGCGAGTAGTCAAATTGTTAAAATCTTGAAAAATTATCCCACCTCCGTGTTTTACACCATAATCCTTCACCGCCTGTTTGATGTATGGTAAGACTAATCTTGTGTAATTTCCGCTTCCATTATCATAACCCTCTATTTCAGGAACAGAAGAATATAGGCACGACTCATGCCCGTTTTCATTTAAAAAATGGTTCAACCTGTCCATGTATATTTCAGCCCCTCCCCATGAGGGCATAGAAGTAATACTAATTATTCCAACTCTCAATTGAAAGCCCCCTGTGACATTACACTCAAAAATTGAATAAAAGCATTTAGTTCGTTGTGTTGCCTCTTAATCAAATCTTCTCTGGTTCTTCGTGCTTTAGAACACCACTCTTTCTGACTGTCGAAAACATCATTTAAAGCGTTTAACCATGAATCTATGTTCTCATAATCTTTTGGCTCAATGAATAAAACATCATCTAAAGTGGCTTCTTGGATAGTAGGGTATCTTTTAGTTATCACAGGTGTCCCACGAACTAAAGACTCATGGGCTACTTGACCATATCCTTCCACTAAAGAAGGCATAAAGAAAACATCAATCGAGTCAAAGAAATCAATGATGTCATCAACATAATGTATCAATTCCACACGCTCGTTGAAATCGTGATTGTATTCGTCTTTGAGCGATGATAAAAATATATTTCCTGCTCCATGCCCCCCTTCTAAAATCTTAAATTGATAGGGTGACTGAGCAATAACTCTTAACATTACATCTGAACCCTTTTTAGGTATGGGATTTATCATCCCAACAACTAACTCGTCTTTATTCTTTTTCAATTCTTTTTCTTTCAAAGGTCTTTCCAACCATTTACTCTCTAAAAGTGGGTGTAAGACAAACTCGTAAGGTCGCACCCCAAAGATTTCATTTATGACTTTCTGATTAAAATCAGTTATGTGCAGTATTCCTTCCATTTCAGGATTGTAGTGTCTGACCGTTAAAGTTCTTCTATCGTCATTGAGTAAATCTCTAAACTCCTTCTTGAGTGCAAATATTTTTTCTATCACAGGTTTTCCCTCTTGAGGGGCTTCTTTTTCCAATTGTAAAACAACATTGTAATCTATGTCAAAAGAAATAGAAATTAATTTTTTAAAAGGTCTTCCAAACATTTTCCGATAGTCTATCTCACTTAATGAAGTCAAGTTCTCCACATAAATTATTCCAATATCAAAATCATTCTCAGGTATTCTATCATCTATCATATCAGCCCACGTTTGCATTCTGTCTATTTGTTCCACCTTAGAAAGATTTCTGCAATTATCATAAGTGTCTTGAAACATGATTTTAATCGTGTCTTTAGTTATTTCAGGTGCGAAAGGAGGGACTATTCTCATTACTTGGGAATCTCCCGAATCGTAATCAGCATTGGCTTCGGTAGCAGTTATCCCCCAAGCATCTATTCCATTTTGATTCAGAGCATCAACAATTCGATAAAGGTAAGTTTCGCCCCCTGCCCAAACAGGAGGCCACCCTAATGATAAAACACCTATCTTCATTCTTCCGACCTACTTAGTTGATATGAGAGAATGGTATTTCTCTTAAGGTCTTCTGCTACCATTATCTTAACCATTTCAGCGAGATTTACTTTGGGTTTCCAATTTAAAATCTTTTGGGCTTTGGTAGCATCACCTCTCAGAACATCAACTTCCGCAGGTCGCATGAATCTAGGGTCTTGTTTAACGTAATCAGACCAATCGGTGATTCCAATTTCTTTGAATGCTAAATCCAAAAACTCTCGGATGGAATAAGCATCTCCTGTGGCTAAAACGAAATCATCTGGCTCGTCTTGTTGAAGCATAAGCCACATCCCTTCCACGTAATCGGGTGCGTAGCCCCAATCACGATAAGAATCTAAATTACCTAGTGAGATGTGGTCTTCCAAACCCAACTTAATCTTAGTGACCCCATCAGTTATCTTACGAGTCACGAACTCAATACCTCGCCTTTCAGACTCATGGTTAAAGAGAATACCTGAACAAGCGAACATACCATAGGATTCTCGATAGTTCTTAGTTATCCAATAACCGTATAGTTTGGCTACACCATAAGGGCTACGAGGATAGAAAGGTGTAGTTTCCTTTGCAGGATTCTCCACCATCTTCCCAAACATCTCACTTGTGGCCGCTTGATAAAACTTTACATTCTCGGATGTGTTTTCTTGGTATTCCCTAATAGCCTCTAACATTCGCAAAACTCCTAAGCCGTTTATGTTTCCTGTTTGTTCAGGTATCATCCAAGAAGACCCTACGAAAGACTGTGCCGCCAAGTTATACACTTCAGTCGGTTCAGATTGATTCAAGGCTCTTAACAGAGAGTTCTGGTCGCCTAAATCTCCTATGATAAAGGTAAAATTAGGGTGGGCTTCCAAATGAGCAGTATTACTACGATTAGGTTTGGAAGTTCTTCTCTCTAATCCATATACTTCGTAGCCTTTCTCTAAAAGAAGGTCAGCCAAATGGCTACCATCCATCCCATTAACACCTGTAATTAAAGCACACTTACGAACCTGTGTATTAGTCATGCTTGAAATAGTGCCAGCCACTATATTAGTATTGGCTAACTCTGAAATTAAAAAAAGGGTGAATAGGGAGAGATACGAATATCTCCCGCCTACTCACCTTATGTAATCCTCATGCGGGCAAAGGGAGGGAGTTTAACTCCCCCACCTATGCCGTTATGTCTTCTGACCTTGCACTTTTAACGGAACTTAATCCATTGCTGGTGCTGGCGGTGCTGACTGTGCTGAGATTAGGCTTCTCTTATACCAATCCACGTTAGCAGGTGATACAGATATTCCAAGTTCTAGCAGTTTGTTAGCGATTAGCGCGTCTGGGCCATCGTAAAGTGTGTATTTCACGAATGCTTCAGGTCTGCCATTAGAGGCGTTAGTTCCACCTGCTGTCACTTTAATCAAAACATCCCAAACTTGTCCAGGTAGGACGTAAACATCTGGGTATAGATTGAATGAAGGCTGGAATTGAACGCTTCTTGGGTAAGGGCTTGCAGTTCCAGGCACACCATCGTTAGGACGGTTATCAGGGTTCAGGAAGTAATCAGTTGTGTTGATTCTAATCTGTGAGAAAACACCCAGACTTGAACTCATCAACGTGATAGGTGTTGATGGTGTTGAAGCAACTTGCTCGATAACAACGAACTGAGTAGCAGTTGTTTCTGCTGGCTTAGTGATGTTGTTTCCTAGACCGCCAACGAAAATACTCGCTTGGCTAGTGCTGTCTGCTGTTGCTAGGTATTGATAGATTTGACTTCTCATTGCCATCTTACATCATCCCTCCTGCTTGTTGTTCGATAAGAGTTCTCTTATACCAATCCACGTTTGCTGGGTTTACAGTAATTCCTAACTCTAATAGTTTGTTAGCGATTAAAGCGTCTGGGCCATCATACAATGTGTATTTGATGAATGCCGCAACAACATCTGCGGTAGTTGCGGTCACAAGTGTCGTCTGTGCTGTGAATAGCACATCCCATACTTGTCCAGGTAGCACATAAACATCAGGGTATAGGTCAAACGACTTCAACAGGTTGTTTGCTGATGCGTCTGGAATACCTCTTGGGTATGGGCTTGCAGTTCCCGAAACTCCTGACATCTGGGTGACATCTGGGTTTTGGAAGTAATCTGTCGTGTTAATCCTGATTTGAACATCTCCACCTTTGTTAGTGGTGTCATCAGGGGAACACGCTATGTCTTCTATTACTACAAACTGCGTGGCGGTCGTTTCTGCGGGCTTCGTTATGTTATAACCTATGCCACCTGTGAAAACAGACACTTGTGTTCCTGACGCAATAGCAACCGCTTCATCGGTTGTTGCGCGGGACAAAGTGCTTCCTGTTCCACCAGGGGCGAGATTAGTCCATTCATATATCTGACTTCTCATTGCCATTTTTTCATCTCCATTTTTTTATTTTTGGTTTTCGCCCCTCGGTTTACTGAGAGACAACTAATGACAACTTTTTGGACTATATTAAGTCTTGCATTTTGAGGGAAAGTGTTAAATGGTATAAGTCGTGATGAAACACCTAGTTTTGACCCTAAACAGCATTAACGTCTTTATCTAAATCGGCATCTTAAGTATTCTAAGAAAAGATTTCCTGTGAACAAAGTAAATACTCCTATTACGATAACAACAGGTAATGTGTCCACCAAACTCATTTACATCAAACCTGTAAAATTGACAGTTAAATCAGAAGTAAGTAATCTTACTGACCCATTACTGAACCGTGACCCATTGAACCGTGTAGGTGATTACCCATACGACCGTGTTCAGCCCCGAAGTTCTGGATAACTCCATGTCCACTCATTCCTGCGCTATTCATCATTATGCTTGGCATGATGTAGGAGTCAAAAGGGTCTGCACTTATTCCTGTTTTATCAAGTGATGCCGCTTCAACAATCATGGGATTCTGTGTAATAGTAGGGACTGTCTCAGCCATCCATACAGGAGGTGCGTGACCTATATCTGCTCGGTGACTGTCCAAAGGATTGTATTGACCTAAATCTCTGTAATCAACTACCTCGTATTCTCGGCGGTAGTCAAGTTGGTCTTGAAGTAGGTTGTTAGGTGTGGAAGCACCTGCTTGCTGTCCTAATGGGTCTGTGGTAGTAGTCATTGTAGTTTGTCCAATAACTGAACCATCGCCTGTTGGGAATACTAAGTCGGAAGGGTCGCCTTCAGCCATGAAACCATCGGAACGAATGTTGCGAATCAGTTGTGCGAAAGCAAGTAGTCCGAGAGTTCCGCTAAACGCTTGAACTCCTCTGCTCATCTCACCTTCAAACATACCATCTCCGCGAGCCGCATATCCGACAAGTGCGGATGCGAATACACCAAGTCCGACATTTCTCACTAATTGTGAACGGCTACCGAATAGCCCCATATACGAGGATATAACTGCCCCCGATGACAGCACAGCCGCAACGCCTAAAAGCATTGGGACTGATGCCAATTCTCTCGCGCCTTCTTCAACTGTGTCTATGGACTCTTGAATAACCATCTTAATCACTTGCCCCTATTCATCTGCACGACTATAAGAACCTTAGCCCTAGAATTATTGCCTATTCAATAGTCCGACAAGTCTTTACATTTAGAAATAGTGTCTTCCAATCCTTCTTTCAAGGCTGTTTCCAAGCCCATTACACCCATTGTTTTTAATCCTGCTTCAGTTGTGCCGCCTTTAGAGACTACACCTTTAACAATGTCATTTAAACTTAATTCTGTGTTATCGAAAATTGCTAGAACTCCTGAAACAGTTTCCAAAACAGTAAGTTCTGCATCCATCTCTGACATTCCTTGTTTCACGCCTACACTTTTCATAGTGTCAAAAACTTGAGCCAAGTAAGCAATTCCTGAACCTGATAAAGCCGTGACTACATCTATATGATTTTCATTTTCTAAATCAACTTGAATGGAATTACCTAAATCGGAAAATAAAGATTGAACCATCCATCGTGTTTTAGAATCAATGTCCTCACTACCAACCCAAGCCGTCATACCCTTTCCGTAAGCCACCCCTAAATTACTCATAGCCCGAATAACAGTAGCACCTTTAACGCGGGATTGATAGTATGAGTGTGGTAA
>NZVE01000014.1 GCA_002697345.1 Paracoccaceae bacterium
AAACTAAAATCATCGGTGGCGGCCATTTTATTTGCCTTGAGACAAATTACAAAGAAGGCATATCAAACGCAGCTTTTTGGTTTGGCACTTGTACATTTAACAATGACGCTGAAGTGTTAGAGACAGTCCTGTCCAGTTCAAATCAAAAATATATTGGTGCTCATCAACACTTAAAAGTAGCATTAACTGATGATGAGAATTTTAGCCAATCTATTATTTTAGATGGCGCTGAAGTTATCGAATCTTTCCAACGAATGTAACGTTTATAAAAATCATTGCTGCGATAATGTAAGTGCCTCTAGGATAAACTAGAGCTCTATTTAAATTTCCGTGGCAACATCATTGCTGAGACAGAAAAAAGAATGCTAGTAAGTATTTTTTCATTTTCCACTTTTAATCATCCTTTAAACTAATTTTCGGGGAATGATAGCCCCGCGATGTTGGATAACTTTACTAGATAGACAGTGACCCACTGCGGCACATTCCGAGGGAAGCACCTCTCCTCGGAGTCGACTAGCTAGATAGCCAGCATTGAAAGAATCCCCTGCTGCAGTGGTGTCTATAACTTTTTCAGAAGGAATACTAATAGCTTTGACCGCATATGTTTTGTCATTGGCTTCAATAAGACAGGACTCTTCGCCACGTTTGAGGACCACTTCTGGTATCCCATAAAAACGGCATCTAGCAAATACATCCTCGGGACTAGAGTCACCCCATAATTGGCATTCATCATCGAAAGTTAGGAAGGCAATATCGGTAATTCTTATTATTTTTCGATACCACTGCTGAGCCTCATCGTTACTCGCCCACAGCTTATGGCGATAATTACTATCAAACCAAATTTGACTCCCCCGCTCTTTTGCTCTGACAAGTCCATCGATAAGTTTTTGTCGGTCATGACGGGGTAAAATAGCTAGAGATATACCAGAGAGATAGAGGTAATCAATGTCAACCAGAGATGCAAGCTCTTTATCGTACCCGTCCCCGCTTAACAGATATCTAGCGGCGGATTGGTTCCGCAAATATTGGAACGACCGCTCTCCATTTGCATCGACCTCAATCTGATATGATCCTGGTTTTTTATCGCTAAATCGCCGAATTTTCTCACATTCAATCCCCTCCTCAACAAAGTATTGAATCATCGAGACGCTCACAGGATCAACACCCAGCGCTGTAATATAATGAATTAGTTGTTGGCTGCCCGGTAAGAGTCTGGCCAGATAAACAGCCGTATTTAAAGTATCCCCTGCAAATGCTTGATTAATACGGCCATTTACATCCTTTCTTATTTCGACCATACACTCACCAATAAAAGCGATACTGGGTCGGGGTTTGTCTATCATTTTCATGGCCCTAAATACTCTTGTAGAAGAACTTATCCGATCACCCTTTTCAATGCCTTACTTCAGTAAACACAGTGTGGTATCCCGTAGCCTTCCCATCGCTGACCTTAAGACGTAACCTAAAAGTGCCCGGCGTCTCAAATGTTACCTCTGTTGCCAGACCAGTTGGATTTGAAAAGCGCACAGTGCTGTCATCGCCAAAAGGGTAATTGACATTTTTTCCATCTGCATCTTCTCCCATGGATAAGGCTTCTGCATCAGCAGGTACAGCCTCCCACTGGAAAGTCATTGGGTCATTCTCTGCGTCCAATACATCTCCAGAAAAACTTATGCTATTTCCATGGGATAGACTTAGTATCTTCTCCTCTCCTGCATACACATCAGGGGGGGTATTGGTCAATTGTGGAATAAGGGTAGAGCTCTTCCCTCCATCAACAAATGCCTCCAATGGAGAATTATCGACAGTCACATTGCGGAAATACATCGTATCCAAATCCACAAACTTAAATGCATTGGGGTTTTCCCCTGCGCTCAAATGTACGTTATCGAATACAAAGTCTTTTAAAGGTATTTTATCGGTTCCCTCTAAGAACATAGGATTGATGGAGGTACCACCAATGAAGTTCTCAAGCCGGATATCTTTAAATTCTGGATCGCGATTATATTTTACCCCAGTGCTATCGTAATTTGTTGTCACTTCAATCATTGATAATTTACGACGGTTTTCGGGAAGATCTGCAAGATCACCATAGGTCAGATTGCGCATCCTAATATGTTCAAAATGACTCCCCCTATTTTTGTTCGCCTTGAAATAGAACCCCTTTCGCAAATTCGTTCCCTCTGAATTTTCGATAAATATATTTCGAACTCCACCAGATGCCTCGCTCCCAAGTGCAATTGTATCGTCAGCCAGAAAACGTACATTTTGTACAACAATATTTTTGCTTGGAATCATCTTTTGCAGCCCTTCTAGATCGCGACCCGACTTGATTGATATACAATCGTCACCCGTCGCAAAATCAACATTATGGATATACACATCCTGACTGGACTCAATATCGATGCCGTCATTATTTTTGTTGAGTGAATTCATTATCATATTTCGTACGGTTATATTTTTAGACATGTAAAAATGATTTACCCAAAACGGGGAATCAATAATATTGACCCCTTCTAAGAGTATGTTCTCACTATCATAAAAAAGTATGAACGCAGTTCGTAGGTTTCCAGCCCGGTCAAACCTACGTTTAAATAAGGGCACATTATCGTTATTCATATCTCGAACAACCCTCTCCCATGCGCCTTTCACAGAACCAGGCACGCGCTTAAGGTCCTCTTGTGATGCTTTATCTACCCAAGTTGACCAGCTGTTTTCTGCCTGTCCGTTAAGTGTACCTTTACCAGTGATTGCAATATTTTTCTTTTGGTAAGCATATATAAGAGGCGAAAAGTTATAAACATCGGTTCCCTCATAACGACTAAGTACCTGAGGCAGGTAGCTCTCATAATTACTGCTGAAGAGTAACTCTGATCCTTCCTGCAAATGTAAATTGACATTGTTTTCTAAATTTAGAGGTCCATCAACATAATACTCGCCTCTGGGGATGCTGACTGTTCCTCCACCAAAACGAGACACATCAATAATAGCGTTTTGAATGGCTTGTCTCGTATCGGTTGAGCCATCTGCTATGGCATTATAAGGCGCATCGGTAATAATTAATGTTCGATTTGGAAAGCTGGGCGCCTTGATACGTGACAAAATAATCGGTACCTGAGCCCATGAACCCCTATAGTTGGGATCTGCATAACCGGCAGTTGCTTGTTTGAGCCCAGTTGATGAATCGGTGCACCCAGCGACCATTAATGAGAAAACAATAAACGCCAGTATATATTGAAGTTTGAGTACCATGATTCATCCTTTTAGATCTTTAAGCTGTAAAAGTTAAGAGTGGGCGCGAAGGCAATACGACAATGTTAATCATGTGTCATCGCCAACTCGATAGGCCTTTTTAGGTATGTTATAGGTTAAATCTTTCGCAGTCTGCACGGCATCATTCTCTGATAACCTATGTTCGCACACGAGGCGCGCCAAAAAAGAGCAGTCAACGCGCCGAGACATATCATGCCTGGCAGGAATGCTCAGCAATGCTCGCGTATCGTCATTAAAACCGACAGTATTATAAAAGCCTGCAGTTTCCGTAGTTTGTTCACGGAATCTCATAATGCCTTCGGGGCTATCATTAAACCACCATGCAGGGCCCAATCGGAGACAGGGATAGTGCCCAGCGAGTGGGGCCAGTTCGCGCGAATAATTAGTTTCATCAAGGGTAAACAGTATTAGACATAGATCAGGGTTATTTCCAAAGCAATCCAGTAATGGTTTTAGCGCAGTCGAATACTCCACTTGCACGGGTATATCTGCTCCTTTGTCGCTGCCATAGTTCTGATACATCCATTCATTATGGTTGCGATAAGAGCCGGCATGGATTTGCATAACTAATTTATCATCAAGGCTCATTCTCGCCATTTCAGTTAACATCTGTGCTCTAAATAACTCGGCATCTTCTGGGGTGATTTCGCCCGTAATGATGCGGTTAAATAGTCTTTCACAGTTAGCAGTAGAAAGATTGGCAGTTCTGGGCGTGGGGTGCCCATGGTCACTGCTGGTGGCCCCGAGAGCAATGAATTTAGCTCGTCTGTTTCTATGTGCTTGCAAATAACCCTGCCATGAATGAGTATCTTGGCCTGTCATTTCGCCAAACAGCCTTAGTGACTTAATGAAATCGGGGTGCTCTGGGTCAATGACAGAGTCTGGTCGATAGGTTGTAACAACTTTGCCGTTCCAATCGCTGTCTTTGAGTACCTGGTGGTGCTTTAAGTTATCGACAGCGGATTCAGTAGTCGATAAAAACTCGATATTGAATCGATCGAAAATTTGGCGGGGACGCGATTCTTCTTTTTGGAGTTGCTCTGAAATACTATCAAAATAATCATCTGCCGTAGTCTCATCGAGCTCTTTAGACTGCTTAAAAAAATCAGCAAATGTCTGATTTAGCCATAATGCAGTGGGGGTGCCACGAAAAAGATAATAGTTCTTGGCGAATGATCTCCAGGCACTGCGCGGATCGTTAATGCTTTCCTCATTTTTATCATTATTTTTGGACCTAATCCCCAATTCAGAGAGACGAACGCCCTGACTATATAGCATGCGCAAAATATAGTGATCTGGGGCAATTAACAATTTAGTGGGATCACTAAAACTGTTGTTTTCGGCAAACCAAGAGGGATCAGTATGCCCATGAGGACTGATAATAGGCAGATCTTTAACTTCAAAATAAAGTCGTCGAGCTACTGAGCGAGCATTATGGTCACCGGATAATAGCCTATCCGGGTGATTGTTAATGAGGTCTGCCATTCTAGGGATCCCTATCTCCAGTACGGAGAAATCACACTAAGTAAATCAGGGGTATGATACCGGTGTCATATTGTATTGTCAACCCTCAAAAATAGACTGTGTTATCCGCGGAGTGTTGGTGGTGGCGCTGTTGTTTCTCGTCGGACTAACGTTGTAACAAGCTCAGATTTAATTGTCTTGGCGAGTCCAATATTATTACTACATAACGCAAGTAATTTCTGTGTTGCAAGCTGACCCATCTCTCTCACCTTCAGATTCACAGTGGTTAATGCGGGCCAAACTTTTGAAGCCTGTGGCGTATCATCAAACCCAATAATTGTTAACTCATTGGGTATGTCAATCCCCATTTTCTGAGCGGTAACCATGACACCAATAGCCATCTCATCATTACTCGCAAAAATAGCTGTAGGAGGATTCTCTGACTTTAATAATTGCACGGCACAATCAACACCTGACTGAAAAGTATTGGCTCCAAAAGCAATATGGTTATTCCCGAGGTGAACACCATTTTGCTCAAGCGCATCACGAAAGGCATCATGACGTTCCGCAGCGGAGTTAGAGTTGTCGGGACCTTTAATGAATCCAATATCTGTATGACCTAGTGCTATCAAATGTTCTGCGATATCTTTAACTGCTTCACGATCATTGAAATGGACCATATGTGCGACATCATCAGAAATAACCGACACTAGCCTTACATAATTACACTTAATAGCTTTCAGCTTATTAATTAAATCATTAGATTCGGAGAGCGGTGGCAGCAAGATAACTCCGTCAATTTTTGTGCGCCTGATGAAGTTAATAATGTCATCATGCAGATTGGCTTGGTTTGCATCACAGGGATGAACGACTAGCTCATAGCCATTAGGGCGACATTGACTCAGTGCGCCATACATTGCGTCGGTAATGAATGATGCATTGGGGTTGTCATAGATCATTGCTAATAAGAAAGAGCGACTAAATGCTAATCCTCTTGCCTGAGGGTTAGGAGAATAATCCAGATCTTCAATAACTTTTTTGACTTTACTTAATGTTTTGACGCCAACATTGGGTTCACTATTTATTACCCGCGAGACAGTTTTCTTTGATACTCCAGCGAGCCGCGCCACATCACTGATTGTGGGCTTTTTATCAACAATCGATTCTTCAATGATATTATCTTTCATGGAATCCATTTTCAGTTAGCCCCAGCGATACTCAATTAAAATTCAACCTACCTATTTTAAACGTAAGGCGGCAGATAAAGCACTCCAATTTTGGTTCAGATCTGGGAGGGTAAGCAGTCTCGGCGCCCGATCACTATAACCGATTTTAGCTTGGAAAAATACAGATCTTTAACCATAACTGTACCGCTAGACGTTTGTTTTTTGACCTAAGAACATATACCCTACACCTTACTTGACAGCGGTGTCATATTATCGACAATGCTAAAGGGGCTATTAATGCGATTTTTAGGAGGATGTTGTGTATAAAAATACACCCCAGCGCCTAATTTATTTTTTGTTACTTTTTTTCATGTTATCAGCATGCAATGTAGACCGAAAATCTGACTATAAAAATTCTAATTCAGAGTGGAAAAGCCTATTTGATGGGTCCTCTCTCGATGGCTGGCACCAACTTGGAAGTGATGCGCAGTATTATGTAGAAAACGGTATGATTGTCGTAACCGCAAAAACTGGATATGCCAATAGTTTACTAACTACGCATGAAAAATACGGTGATTTTATCCTGGAGCTTGACGTCAAAGTTGATCCAGGACTGAATTCTGGTGTGCTGTTCCGTAGTCATAGCCGAGACGGTGATGAGCACGTGTATGGATATCAACTCGAGATTGATAGTAGTTCCCGACGCTGGAGTGGAGGAATCTATGGTGAAGGAGGTAGAGGCTGGCTTTATAGCCTATCGCGTAATTCTCAAGCTCGCTCCGCCTTTAGTTTGTCAACTTGGAACCACATGAGGATAGAGGTCATTGGAACGTCGATACGATCTTGGGTCAATGGTATACCAGCAGCTGATTTGATCGATGACTTGACTTTAGATGGATTCATCGGACTCCAAGCACCATCCATTGGTAATGATTTGAGTAAAGAAGGATTACAGGTTCGTTGGAAAAATATTCGTATTAAAACAGATGGCCTAATGAGTTTTAAAACGCCAGAAAACAATGGTACAGAGCAGTTTAGTTTTTTAAAAAATGAACTCACACCTCGCGAAATTAAAGAAGGTTGGGAGCTTCTTTGGGATGGTCAGACTACCGTGGGCTGGAAGAGCGCAAAGGGAGACGGATTTCCAAAGAAAGGCTGGAATATAGAGGATGGAGTGCTGAGTGTTTTGTCATCGGGAGGCGCAGAAGCGCGCAATGGAGGTGACATTATCACTATTAGAGAATTTAGTAACTTCGAACTAGAGTTGGATTTCAGATTTACGCCAGGAGCCAACAGTGGAATTAAATACTTCGTGGATCCAGATCTACTAAAGGGGAAAGGCTCCGCAATTGGTTTGGAGTTTCAAATTCTAGATGATGAACTGCATCCAGATGCAAAAAGAGGGGTTTCTGGAAATCGAACTATTGGATCACTTTACGACTTAATTACTGCGGTTAATCAAAGTGAGCTGCCAAATTCTCCTAAACAAGTATATCCACCTGGGCAATGGAACCATGCACGCATAGTTGTTCAGGGGGACTATGTTGAGCATTGGTTAAACAATATCCTAGTCGTCAAATATTATCGCGGAACGCAAATATTCAGAGCGCTTGTTGCTTATAGTAAATACGCAAAATGGCCAAATTTCGGGGAGTGGGAAAAAGGGCCTATTCTGCTTCAGGATCATGGTGATTTAGTATCATTCCGTTCGATCAAAATTAAAGACTTAACGTTGTATAAGGAGCATGGATATGACAATGGAACGTAGAAAATTTATTAGCCTTTCCGCTGGCGCATTTGGTGCACTTTCCTTTTCGGCTAGCAGCTATGCTCGTATTCTAGGCGCAAATGACCGAGTCAATGTCGGTTTCATGGGAACGAAAAGCCGCGGAATGGGTTTGCTGGGCTCATTTGCAAAAATGCAGGGAGTAAACCTAACGCATAACTGTGATGTTGACAGCCGTGTACTTAAGAAAACTCATCATGCCATTATTAGAGCAGGCTTTGAGCCCCCAAAATCTGATAAAGACATACGCAGGATTTTGGAGGACCCTACCCTAGATGCGCTGGTAATAGCAGCTCCTGACCACTGGCATGCAACGGCAGGTGTTATGGCATTAGAGGCGGGTAAGCATGTCTATGTTGAAAAACCTTTAAGTCATAATCCACATGAGGGTGAAATCTTCATTTCCGCGCAAGATAAATATAAAAAAGTTGTTCAGATGGGTAACCAGCAACGCTCGTCAGCAGAAAGTATTGAACTTATGATGCTTATTGAGAAAGGTGTGCTGGGTAATATTTATAGAGCGGAGACCTGGTACGGAAACAACCGTGGTTCCATCGGAAATGGTAATTCGACACCACCCCCCAGTTGGTTAGACTGGAATCTTTGGCAAGGTCCGGCACCCAGGCGTCCTTATAAAGACATTTATGTCCATTATAATTGGCATTGGTTTTGGCATTGGGGTACTGGCGAGATATGCAACAATGCCGCTCATGAACTTGACATTGCACGGTGGGCTATGGGGTTAGATTTTCCAGAAAAAGTCTCTGTAACCGCCGGCAGAAACTTTTATGCAACAGATGATTGGGAAATGTATGACACCATGCAGGTTCGATATGATTTTCCGGGTGATAAAACCATAGAATGGGTCGGCAACAGCTGTAACAAAGTGAATCGTTTTGGTCGTGGGAGAGGCACGCTACTGCTCGGCACAAATGGACACGCTATCGTTGATCGTGCTGGCTATGAAATTTACAGTACTGATGGGACCTTATTGCGAGAGAGGAAGGCTGAGAATCGTGCTGTGAATACGAACGATCTTGTTGGTGCAGGCGCTTTGACAGAGGCGCATGTCAATAATTTTCTCGAATCGATTAGGGGTGTAGCAAAACAGCAGCACTCGCCTATAGCCGATGGACATTTAAGCACACTACTCTGTCACTTAGGCAATATTGCGTATCGCGTTGGTGAAGATATTTATTGCGATCCAAGTAGTGGCAGGGTTAAAGGAGCAAAGGCAAACCGATTTTGGCAACGTGAGTTTCAAGATGGATGGAATGTATCCATGTAGTCACATCCAACTTAGTGGTTATTTAATTTAATGACGTAATGAGGTTTTCAATGCGCAACGAATCAGACAGGTCAACAATTACTTATTTAATCAAGTCACTCTTGTGACCGTGCGTCTCGGGATTATTGGCGTTGGTAATATTGGCTTTCAGCATGCCAACAATATCTTATCTGGAATTATTCAAGGTTGCATTATTACAGCACTATGTACGCGTGGCCCATGCTCCTTGGCCGAACAATCCAACATCCCGCTGTATTCAGACTATAAAGAATTAATTGACAAACAAGAATGTGATGCAGTTATCGTAGCCACGCCCACATGCTCTCATCTTGAAATTGGCTGCTATGCACTTAGCCGAGGCTTGCATGTGCTGATGGAAAAGCCGATAGGGATATCTGTTGCTGAGGGTGAGAGAATGCTTGAGTTGGTTCGTCCTGAGCAAATCTTCGGTCTAATGTTAAATCAACGAGCAGATCCGATTTTTGTCGCAATGAAAAAAAAGATGGATGAGAATCTTCTTGGCTCTTTACAGAGAATAAACTGGACTATGACTAATTGGTTCAGACCAGAAATCTACTTTCAGACCAGCAATTGGCGTGCGACTTGGGCGGGTGAAGGAGGAGGTTTGTTGGTCAACCAGTGCATTCATAATTTAGATATATTGCAATGGATTTGTGGAATGCCGATGTCAATTCAAGGTTTTTGTGGATTTGGCAAGTATCATAATATCGAGGTTGAAGACGAGGCAACTGCTTTTTTTGAATATGGAAATGGCGCTACTGGCTCTTTTATCGGCTCGACCGGAGAAGCTCCAGGGGTCAACCGGTTTGACATCATTGGTGATCAAGGGATGCTTAGCTATGACGGAGATAGACTGCTACATTTTGAGAATCGCCCCTCAACTTCGGAGTTTAGTCAGAACACAACAGAGATGTTTGGACAACCAGAAGTTTGCATTACAGATTTATCGGTTAGCCCTCCTGTTAACCAGCACGCCATTATTCTTCAGAATTTTATTAACGCAATCTCTTGTAGTGAAAGCTTGATCGCGCCCGCACAGGAAGGTCTAAAAGCCTTGGCCATTGCAAATGCTATTCTCCTGTCAGCATGGGATCATGAGCAGATTCAGATGCCGCTGGACAGCGCACGATTTCATAAGGCCCTAAGTGAGCGCCGTGCCCAAAGTCGCTTAAGAGCGACTTCCCAAGCAGAAGTTAATATTGATATGGAAGCGTCTTTTCGATGAACGAGTCTCGTTTACTTAAAACTGCGGCAACGAAACCTTTATTATTGCGACTTCCAATTTATCTTCGGCTAAGTGGACCTGGATGGTTGCAGGGAGCGATGACTCTTGGAGGCGGTAGTCTAGTAACTTCTTTGATGATTGGTGCTGTTTATGGCTATGAGCTACTGTGGTTGCAGCCGTTAGCTATGCTTATAGGGTGCATCATGCTATTCGCATTGTCTCATCAAACCTTAAGTACAGGCCAAAAACCTTATCAGGCCATGCGTAACCATGTTCATCCCGGGTTAGCTTTGGCTTGGGTTTGGGCAGCCTTGTTATCGAGTGTTATTTGGGGGTTTTCTCATTATCCTCTAGGCGCAGGAATGCTTGAGGAAATCATCGCTGTAAGCACTAGCTTTAGTCTAATACAGAAAGGTGGTTTGTTGCGGGATATGTACCTGCTTTTGCTAGGTATATTAATTTGGATGTCTTGTGCTTACATGGCTTGGAATTACGGTAGGGGTGGACGGTATGTGGCACTCTTTGAAAATCTTATAAAAATTCTCAGCGGCATGATTATTGTCAGCTTTTTATGGGTTGTACTTTCTGCTGCGACAAATGGTCAGATCGAATGGTCTTCCGTACTAGCAGGCTATATTCCAAGATCTGTACCATCTGATGTTGGAGGCATAACTATTATCATGGCAGCTTTGGGCACTGCTATAGGCATAAATATGACATTTGTCTATGGCTATACATTGCTTGACCGCCAGTGGGGTCGGGAGCATCGAGAGTTAGCTCAGTTCGACATTGTGCTTGGCCTGGTGTTTCCCTACATTGTCATTACTAGTTTGATTTCTATTGCGGCCGCCAGTGCACTTCATGACACCGGTTTGGATCTCGCGGGCAAACTTGAGCCACGAAAAGTAGGAGAAATGTTCGTCAATGCTGGGCTTGGTGAAATTACCGGTAAACTAATATTCTTTTGTGGTGTGCTTGGCATGGTCATCGGCTCACTAGTAATGCACATGCTTTGCTGTGGTGCTGCCGCTGCAGCTATCTTTGGGTGGAGCCATGACTCACGTAACTATAGATTAGCACTACTCATACCAACACCAGCGGTTCTTGGTGTCTTTGTCTGGTCAACCATAGGCGCATACGTAGTTATACCTGTTGCCGCAATATGCGGGGCCTTATTGCCAATAGCCTATGTCGGCTGGTTGATCCTGAATAACCGCAGCGATTATTTACAGGAAGATCGACCCGTAGGTGGTAAAGCATTTATTTATAATGTCTGCATGGGACTTTGTATTTTAGTGGTAATGGTGAGCTTAACTTACTCAACTGCTGTGAAATTAGGATTGGTATAGAGTAAAAATGACATCGATTAAAGACGGAGAAAACTATGCACCTAGCTCAAAAGTAAAGCCTGTTATAGGCCACGGTCAATTCCAGTATGCGGCGGTATTTCTTGATCATGGCCATATCATTGGTCAATGCAACGGGCTAAACGATGCGGGCGCTACTTTGAAGTGGGTCTATGATCCTGATCCCGAGCGCGTCGCAAGATTTTGTTTGAAATTCCCGTCAGTTCGGGTAGCTAAAAATTTCGATGAGATTCTACATGACCCATTAGTCCAGTTAGTCACCTCTTCAGCTGTCCCTAACCAGCGGGCTGCTATAGGTTGTCAAGTAATGAAGTCAGGTAAACATTACTTCACCGACAAATCTCCATTTACATCGCTAATACAGTTAGAAGAAGTGAGACAGGTAATTCTATCTACGGGCCGAAAGTATATGGTCTATTATGCCGAGCGACTCCATAATGACGCTGCCTGGATTGCTGGGGATTTGATTGGCGAAAGAGCTATTGGTGATGTGCTCCAAGTAGTGAATCTTGCGCCCCATCGCTTAGCTGCAGAGACGCGCCCGAGTTGGTTTATGGACAAGTCTTGCTATGGGGGTATTTTGACTGATATTGGTTCACATCAAGTGGAGCAGTTTCTTTCCTATACGAACTGCTCTGATGCAACTATAAATTTCGCTCGAGCAGAGAACTTATATCATCAAGATATCCCTGGCCTGCAGGATTTTGGTGAATTCTCAATGATAGGCTCTAATGGCGCGTCATTTTATACTCGCGTTGACTGGTTTTCTCCTGAGGGCTTAAGGACATGGGGTGATGGTCGTACCTTTGTTCTTGGTACGGATGGCACCATTGAGATAAGGAAATATATTGATATCGCGCGCACGGCACCAGCCTCAAAATTATTCATAGTAACCGCTGATGGTGAGCAGGAAATAGATTGCCTAGGCCGCAGCGGATTCCCTTTTTTTGGACAATTTATTCTTGATTGCGTAAATGGAACCGAATTCGCTATGACTCAGGCTCATGCACTGAAAGCAGCAGAGCTAAGCATGCGAGCCCAAGAGTTGGCTGACTATCAACCGAAATAGAGTTGCTATTCACTTACTACTCTCTGACTGCTCGCCGATAACATTGCTGACATACTCTGTATGTAAAAGTGTACCTAACTGGGTCACTGCATCGACATATTTGGCGTTATCAACAACGTTGATGTTTTCATCACCATAGCCCGACATATGCTCCTAGCCTCCAGCACTTTTGATTGGTAGATCAGCCCACCAATCTTTGTACATCGAATCTAGCTGTTTAATGACATGGGGCATTTCATCAGCCAAATTTTGGGTCTCTGTCTTATCAACCGACATGTCATAAAGCTCCCAGTCGCCGTTGCCACCGGTCTCATCGGAATTTGACGAGACAATTTTCCAGTTGCCGCTCCGAGCTGCCCTACCTGTTCGCCATTCCCAAAAGAGTGGAGCTGCGCGGGCCGAATCATGCCCCCGAAATACGGGCAACAAGCTTTGCCCTTTATAATAAGGAATCGTTCGGCCATTGTATGACTTCGGATAAGTCGCAGATGAGATGTCAACAATCGTCGCCATGACATCAATAAAGTGGCCGACGAAGCCTGTGATACGCCCACCCTCGTTAATTACAGCGGGCCAATGCACTATTAGTGGCGTATTGATGCCCCCTTGATAGCTATGGCCCTTGAAATACCTGAAGGGGGTATTGCTAACATTGGCCCAATTCCGTCCAAGTGATGTCCACCGACTCATCTCGCCTATTTCACCATCCCCTAACTCAACAACTGCTGCCGAGCTTCCATTGTCGGACGCAAATAAAATCAGCGTGTTGTCCAGCTCTCCCGATTCCGATAACTGTTCAATTAATCGCCCAATATTTTGATCCATTCGGTCGATCATTGCCGCATACACAGCCATTTTTTGGCCTTCTATATCCTTTTCGTTGGGGGATAAATGGTCCCAGTTTTCATGAATGGGCTCAGGTAATTTATATGAGTCATCAATTAACCCCATCATTTTTTGCTTGTTATACCTTTTTCCTGCGATGGCTCTGTAGCCCGCTTCGCTATATTGACCTCGATACTTGGCTATGTCCTCAGGCCACGCTTGCAAGGGATCATGCGGCGCCTGATAGGATACATAAAGGAAAAAAGGTTTACGTTCATCGTTATACTCAACCAAATACTCAAGTGCTTTATCTGTGTATGTGTCGGTACTGTAAAAGTTTGCAGTCGATGGTGTGTAAGGTTGCATGCATTCACTGTCGATACACCAATGTCGTCGACCCGGCTTTTTTTGGGCAGGCGCAACCTCTCCCGATCTCTGATGGCCCGGATTAAAGTGGTTTGTTGCACCATCACGTAAGCCAAAATATCGATCAAAGCCACGGTCATAAGGGTTATCTAATCCATGGTACTTGCCGACCATCAGCGTTCTATAACCCGCGGATTTGAGCACCTCGGCGAGAGTAACCGAATTTTCGAGATAGGCTTCTGTTGTGGTGCTCATTCCGACCTGTTGCGCGTAGAGTCCAGTAAGTAACGAGGCCCTAGACGGGCCGCACTTACTTGTATTATGAAACTGCGTGAATCTAAGACCTTGCATAGCAAGAAAATGTAAGTTGGGTGTTTGCACCTCGCCACCGTAAGGGGCGATATCAGACCATCCCAAGTCATCGGCTAGGATCAGAACAATATTTGGTTGGTCTAATCTCGTATTCTCTGCATTATAAACGAAGGAACTATCAGACGCCCTAATCGCAAGAACAGATAGCGATATAACCACCACCAAGCTTAATAATCTATACCTGACGTTAGATCGGGTTGGCCCTTTGCTTTCTTTTACTTCTTTCATATGGCTGTTGACCCCACCATTTCCGAAGCTGTTTTAATACTATTTGGTGACTGCCGAAATTACCTATGACCAAACGATGACGCTAAATTTTGCTAACTAAAATGCATACCAGTTTAAGTGATCGTGTGCCAATTTTTGCGCCCGCATACTTAACTCCGGCGTTTTGAGTGCATAAGCCTGAGTCATCGCCAATTCAGTTTCAGAAAACAATTAGTAAAATTTCGAATCAGTGCCCATCAGGCAATATCTTGTGTAAGCAATTTTAAGGACAGATTCTACTACCTGCTATTTTCGAGTAAATGTCTTTTTATTCTGAATTTTACCTCTCTCTCCAAAGTGCTCAAACGAAATGCTTTTATCAACCTTATATTTTACCGCTAAGAAACCACCTGAAGGGCCATTATAGGGCTGTTTGATGATACCCTTTTCAGGTTTGGGTAAATGCTGAACCTTAAATTGACTTGTAGGACCACTACAAAACTCATGCACCTTATCCTTGTAGATTGAATGATATTGCCAATGCCGATCTCCACACACAAAAAAAGTATTATCGCCAATGTTCTTGTCGATCATCCAGTCCATAAACGTTCTCCCCTCAACCATAAATCCATTTTTGTTGGCGTGGTTATCTGTTTTGTGGAGTTTATCTGGGCCAATTAAAGGCGAGGGACTTATAATGATACGAAAATCTGCATCGCTAGCTAAAAGCGTTTCTTTCAACCATGCTTTTTGTTTTTCTCCCCAGATAGTCTTATTAGGACCATCTGGCATTTTGTTTTTGGATCGATAATCACGGCCCTCTAGCAACCAAATTTGGACGCCTTTTCCCCAACGAAACGTTCGATAAGGCAAGTCACTATGTGGAAAAGCCTGTTTAAAAATATCAATCCCCTCCTCGTGCGTCAGCCATGTATTATCTGACCTGTTAGGATCGCTGTCGATACCATTTGGTCCCTCGATACGTATTGTATTGACAGCTCTATTCGATTGGGGGTCGGCATCATTGTAGCGATAATCGTGATCATCTTTCATAAAATATGATGATGTTTGGGCAAAGTAATTTATGGTGTAGGGCGTGCCATAGTCCTTTTGATACAACCAGTAAGCTTCTTCTTTTGATCGTACATCGAATTTGTCGTAATACACAGTATCCCCTGCAGATACCAGAAAATCTGGATTTTCCCTCCGCATAACGTCGTACGTTGGCAGACCCTGCGAGGACTGGCAGGTGGTTACTTGAAAGTGTATATCTTCCCGTAGGGCAGAGTGAGGAGCGGTTTTAAAGGAAAAAACCTCGGATAAACGTTTTGTTTTAGTTACGCTGTCGACTAGTTCTGCTCGATAGTAATATCGGCTGTTAGGTATAAGATCTGTGAGTTGGTACTGTAAATAATAGTCATTCTCTGAATCTGAAGAGCGCCATTCGCTAAATAAGCTTGGCGTTATTTGCTCCGACAAACTGTACTGAATTCTCGCCTTCCCTAATTTTCCGGGTATGCCGTGATTACGTTGCTGCCCAACCGATTCAGTCAGGCGAATATGAATGGCCGCAGCATTTGCACTCACCTCCCCCGATTTTGCTCCCATACCGAGATAAGGCGCCTCAGCAGCCACTAGATTTGCTGTAACCGGTAAAAAAATGGCAATAAAAAGCTGGAAGATTGTCTTGTTTAGATATGATTTCATAGTAATTCTCTCAGAGTTTTTTAGATATTTTACTGTTGCGGTCAATTGTTTTCGTCGGTAGAAATAATATGGTTTTTTGATTTGCTCTATTAAACACATACTTGAAATTCTAAAATTAATCTATTGGCTGTAGTTTTGAACCCACGCTGGCAATACGCCTAATTCTACTTTAAAAATTGCCATCCCTAAAACGTAACACATAATAGTTAAAGCAAATATCGCGATTATATTTAGGAGAAAGCCAGTCTTTGCCATTTGTGGGATCGATAGTAAACCACTACCAAAAACAATCGCATTAGGAGGTGTCGCTATCGGTAACATAAAGGCACAACTAGCTGCAAATGCAGCGGGTAATGCGAGTAAAAGTGGATTTTCAGCAAAGCCTACAGCAACCGCTACAATAATAGGCAAAAAAGCTGTCAAAGTAGCGACATTACTCATTAATTCTGAAAGGAAAATAATGAGCATGACTGTTAGCAACACTAGCAGCCAGGCAGGGATATCATCGAACTGAGTAATTTTAGAACCAATCCAGTCTGCCACGCCAAAACTGTTCATGGCACCCGCCAACGCCAAACCACCTCCCAATAATAGTAAGATTCCCCACGGCACATCTTTAGTGTCGCTCCATTGCAGTAGAAAAACACCTGCCTTCCAATCAACTGGGATAACAAACAGTAAGATAGCGCCAAATATTGCAATGGATGCGTCGTTGAGTACTAATCCTCCCAAAAAGGGTTCGATAATGCTTTTACCTATCCAAAGAGATGCAGTTAATAGAAAAACTAACAAAGTTCGAATCTCGGCAGTCGACATTTTCCCAAGATCGTCGAGCTTTTTATCAATAATATTACCAATACCTTTGTGACCTATCATTTCGCAGGGGAAAAGTACAAAAGATAGCATCCACCAGACGATGGCCAGTAGTGTTATGCCAATTGGAACCCCCACCATCATCCAATCAAGGAAATCAATCTCTAAGCCGTAATTCTGCTCGAAGTAACCCTTAAACATAACATTGGTAGAAGTACCTACAAGAGTCATCATTCCACCAATACTCGCGCTATAGGCAAGCCCTAGCATCAGTGCAGTGCCAAAAGCAGCTTTGGCGGCAGTATCACCATCACCTTCTCTCTCTAATAAAAGCGCGACTGAAATCGCGATGGGTAACATCATCACAGTCGTCGCTGTATTTGTAATCCACATTGATAAAAACGCACTCGCGACCATAAAGCCGCCAATAACACTTCTTGGTTCTGTCCCCACTCGCTTTACGGTTTCCATCGCAATTCGAATATGTAGATTCCAACGTTGTATAGCAAGCCCAATGATAAATCCGCCAAGAGTCAAAAAAACTGCCTTACCAGCATAGCTGCTACCCACAGACTTGATAGTTCCTAAATCAAGAATAGGGAATAAGACCAGCGGTACCAATGCGGTTACTGCAATCGGAACAGCTTCAGTCATCCACCAAATAGCCATCCAGATTGCAATAACTAAAACTAACCAACCATCATCACTTAAACCTGCAGGTGGCTCAAACTGCAATGCCAGCACTGAAAACATAAGCCCGCCAAGAAGCCCTATTTGACGAATATTCAAGATAGATATTTTTTGCAGAAACACTACTTTGGCGCCCATTTAAATGCGTAATATTCAGCGTCCCCCTGACCAATATTTCGAATACCATGAGGGATCATTGATCGAAGAAAAATGAACGACCCAGCACCTACTTCATGAAGTTTGCCATCGATATATTCCTCAACCTCTCCATGCCTGACTAAGATAATTTCTTCGTCAATATGGGTATGAGGTAAGTGACTTCGCATTCCTTCATTTAGCGTTGTAACATGCATTTCAAATTCTCTTAGCATAGTCGTTGGTTGGCGTATGATGTTTCTTCTTCCTCCCCTAGGATTCTCTACAAATTCAATATCATTCCAGTTGACAAGCAATGATTTCGCTGGATTTTGTAAAGACTTGGGCTCGTTAGTTTTAGTCTCTCGAGTGTTCCAAACTAAAAGATATAGAGTAACAACAGCTTCACCGCTGTTAGAGATAGTCACTTTGTCATCGGGCATTATCAAGGACACACTTCCAGGACCCATGTCTTTGGTGACTAGACCCGATTGCTGAACCGTATCGCCTGATTTGATAATTGCTAATGATTCCATGTCTGAGTCATTATTGCCTATGACAAAAGTATCTCCAGTGGCAATATTGATCAATGATATGTTGATTGACTTAAAACCATCACTAGAGGCATCGACCAAATTCTTAGATATGGAGAGATTCTGCTGATCCAGCTTTATGCTATTCCAATCAAAACTGTTGGATACAATTAAGTTTTCTGCCTTGGTAACAATGGACGTTAGCATGATTAATATAACGGCAAAAATATAAGTTAAATTTTTCATAGTAGTGATTTCCTTCCTTATAAGGTTCTATGATCGATACATATGACTTAGTCACCACTCTAATCTGATTACTACAATTATGGTGCATGAAAATTATTTTCCTCAGATGCGCTGTCGAAGGATAACTATCGATTACTCATTAACTCGAGGTAGTAATTAACCACTACTGTATAAATTATAAAGACGACTTACTCTTTTCATTCATAGCCAGAATAGCAATGCCATTGTGAAATATAAATATATTAGTCCACGAGGGGGAGATATTCCCATATCAGGTATCTAGCCATCATTCCGAATTTCAATCACTTACTTAACACAATATTTACGGTAACAAATAAAAAGATCAAGCTACTCCGAAAATAGTAGCGCCTAATACACCCAAGTTTTGAGGGCATATTAGACGCTCAGAGCAATGAACTACTTAGAATGAGTAGTTCGCAGTTAGTGCATATGTTTTGCCCACCTCACGGTACTCGCGTGCTCGACTAGTACTACCCTGATAAGCATAGAATTGCTCGTCGGTCATATTAAAGCCTTCTAACGTCAGCGTAAGATTTTTGATTGCTGTCGGCCGATATGAGATAGATATATCCAAACGATTTTGAGGCTCTATGAACCGGTTGTCTCCTGAGACAGTAGCCCAAGTTTCATCGAAGTAATCGCTTCTGCTGGTATAAGCTGCACGAACACCTAGTAGTTCAGTTTCATAAAATACAATTAGATTATAAGTATCCTCTGATACACCAGAGAGAGGAAGCGTGTTGCCAGATGCATCAAAATTAGCGCTCTCATCCGCGTCGATAAAGGTCCAATTTGCTTGCACACCCATGTTACGTACTACGGGCACGTCTACAAAATCAAAGTTTTGTAAAACACCAATTTCCCAGCCTGAGATATCAAAGCTGCCTGTGGTGTTGATACTATCAGTGATACTAACTGTCACGCCGTTAGTGTCAACACAGACATTGCTTGAGTCTAGGGCTAAAGAGCCCGTCGTTGCGGTCCCCAAATCGATGTCACTCAACGCAGCGATATCAGTCAAATTAGACGGACAAAGAGTTCTGTTATCGATTCCGTTTGAGATTGTCTTGGTAAAGTATGCGGCAGAAACTGAACTTCCCGCTCGGTTATACCACTCAAGAGATAGATCAAATGACTCTCCTTCAAAGGGTTCCAGTTCTGGATTACCTAGTGAGATTGAAACTGCGTCTTCCTCAATATCAATAGACTGTCCTACTTGGTAGCTATCATCACCTTGGTGAGGACGCGAGATAGTTTCTGCAAATGATGCACGCAGTAATAGATCTTCGGAAATATCCCATACAAGGTTCACTGAAGGGAGAACATGGCTAAAATCATGATCTGCAGTGTAATAAATCGGATCACCAAGACCTTTCCTGTAAGCACCAACCGTACGACTGGTATCAACATAACGTACGCCAACGTTGCCTCTTATTGGTAACTCCGTCGCTAGGTTAGCACCATCAAATCGCGCCATGAGGTAGGCAGCTGTGATATCACGCTCTGAATCACTGTAACGCTTGATAAGAGATTCGCCCTCATAAGCTGGCAGGCCTCCAAATGTTGCTCCTGTTACAGGGTTACCGTCGAGAAGCGTAGCTTCAAAGCAGTCGGGGTTAGGAAAATACCAGTTATCCACTTGGCCATCCAACGCTCCCATGAAATAGCCTCCACCTGGTGAGGTATTCCCATTGACACTTGATTCCATGCAAGCAGTATTATCGATACTGGTGTAGTCATAGATTGATTTATCCAGCTTCCATTCAGGACGCATCTTAGTTTGCTCCAGATCTCTGCGCTTTACTCCTGCTTGTAAGCTCGTCACAAACCCTTCCAATTCCCGCTCCACATCCAATTGGAAGGCGGTTTCCGATTGATCCGTATCGTATTCGTGTCCTGAATCATATGTGCTGCTCCAGCTGTCACCATCATATGTAGCTAAATTAGCGAGATCGCCATCAACCTCTTGAAAGACAAAATCGTTAATATTACCAGAGCCTGTATTCACGAGAAACTTCATGCCGTTATCTGCATTGGCACTTATCTTCCGACGAGACATAAATCCTACAGAGTCATAGGTGGCGGATGTGTCATGTATAGCCCCACTAATTGTCCACTGGTCAGCTGTCCATTCAAAATCTGCCGTAATACCCTCGACTTCCTGTTGCACGGGTATTTTCCGTTTTTGAGCTCTAACTTCGCCTCCGATTGCATAAAATTCCGAAACAGTCTCTCCATATATTCCACCAGTTGTGGAAGTGGTAATAGCTTCAGTACTTTTGAATTTACGAGTTCTTAGCATTTGCCAGTCATGAGTGTAGTCGTCAGAAACATAAATACCATTTAAACCTAGTTTCAATTCTTCGGTTGCTTGAAACTCTACTCCTAAAGTTGCAGAAAGCCGATCTCCGACCGTTTGACGTGATAGCAAACGAATCTGCGACGGTGTATAAACATCTGCGAGACCATCACCGTCTGGATCTGAAGTTGAATATGTATTAATTCGCGCAGTATCTCCTCTGAAATTGGTATCGGAAGCGGACACCGAGCCAACGATTCCCCACCTACCATCATCAAATAATTTTCCACCACTAATCGTATAGCCTGGCTCAAGATCTTTAACATTGGTTTCGTAACTAGACTTCATAGACAGTACAAGGAAATCGTCTTGTAAATCCAATGCTTTTTTTGTGACGACATTAACAGTACCACTGATACCACCAGCGTCCATATCTGCCGTGGGAGATTTAATTACGTTGACCGCTGAAATCACTTCAGACGCTATTGTTCCGAATGAGAACCCTTTGTCGGCCTCAGGAGCAGCTAAAAGCTGGCCATTAACAGTAGTGAGAGCATACTGTGTCGGTAGTCCTCGCAACGCAACAAGTCCTGACCTTCTCTCGCCTTCATCGCCAGAGTAGTCCATTTGGACACCTGTGATACGCTGGAGTGATTCAGAGAGGTTTAAGTCAGGGAATCGACCCATAGAGTCAGCAGAAATTCCATCTACGATGGTGTCATAGTTGCGCTTCGTCTGGAGCGCATTTTCCAGCGCCGCTCTAGTTCCGAGTACCACCACCTCTTCAAGTATGGCATCACCATCACTATTTGTGTTCTCCTCAGAATCTTCTTGTGCTATTGCACTCGAATAGGCAGTAGCTACTGCAATCGCAAGGACACTTTTTAGTAGTTTCATATGTATTCCCCTCAAAATTTATTTGTGTAAGTCAATCTATTTTAAATTGACACCGGTAACAACTAAGCTCTAAAAAACGCCAGTGAGATATATAAGTTACTAAATATATTGTCTCAATCATCAATATACCATTACAATGACACCGGTGACATTGCTTACTATAGATGAATTAATACTGATATACAATACAGCCTTTCTGAATTAACTTTTAAACTAACTGGGTTTTTGTAGCAATTTTAACTGAGGCGGACGAAGAGAATATAGTGCAATATCGCAAAATCATCTCATTACTTTATCTATTTCTTGCATTGGTGCCATGCTCAATAGAAGCGGCTCAAAATCATGTAAATCCTTTAGTGACAGTCGATAGTGGCCCTGTAATTGGGATCATTAAAGGAGAGTCTTTAGTGTTCCTCGGCATTCCTTATGCAAGCCCCCCCGTAGGGGATTTGCGCTGGCGTCCACCTCAGATCATGTCGTCTTGGAAGGAACCCCTAGATGCTACCCAGCCTGGGGCGCACTGCCCACAAACTCGGCATCAAGATGTTTCCAGTGAGGACTGTCTGACGATTAATGTTTATATACCATCCCTAAAATCCGAAGAGCCACTGCCTGTATTATTCTGGATACATGGCGGCGGATATAGGACTGGAACAGGCGCATACTATAGCTCTAGGAACATAAATAACCCTACTGAGCTGGTTGACGCAAAATTATGGAACCGTCAAGGAATCATTTTGGTCACTCTAAACTATCGCTTAGGTGCCCTAGGCTTCTTTGCTCATGATGCACTGGACGGTAGCCAAGGAGTTAATTATGGATTGTTAGATATTGTTGCTGGCTTAAAATGGGTTAACCGGAATATTGATACATTCGGGGGCGATAAGAGTCGGGTGACTATAATGGGCTCATCGGCCGGCGGGAATGCTGTACAGACGCTGATGGTCATGCCTCAAGTAGAGGGCCTTTTCAGTGCTGCCATATCTCAAAGTGGCTATGGTACAACCGTTTTGCCGCGGACAAGGCATGTCGAGTCGCTCACCGGATCACCCAGTGCGGAGAAGATTTCAAAAGCAATTCTAGAGCGCGCAATTGAAACATCGAGTGATCCGCTACTAGCAGAAGATCTGCGTGCACTGACGGCAAACCAGCTGGTCAATGCAAATGACGGGCTTCATTACCCTATTGTTGATGGCATTTCCTTGCCGGAAGAGCCTGGCATCTTATTTTGGCAAGGCAAACAGCACTCAGTACCCTACATGAGCGGAGGTAGTACTTATGATGGCAGCAGCTATAAAGCGGAACTCGGCCTCTCCCCTGGTAGTTTATTAGCTAGCACTCAACCATATGCCGGTGCAGTACGAGCGTTTTATGGAATTAAAACAGCAACATATACGCCTGAAGTAAAACAGCTCTTTGGTGATCTGCGCTATGTCTTGTCCTCTCGGCACACAACTCAACAAATGAATCGAGTCGCTCAGCCCGGCTATCTTTATATGCTGAGTTATATCCCCCCATCCGAACGCAATAATTGGCGAGGCGCACCGCATTCGTGGCAAAAACGCCCACTCTTCCGCGATGAGGGCATTACGATCATTAATGACATGCGTCAGTACATCGTCAACCTGGTAAAAACCGGTAATCCTAATAGCATCGGCTTGCCAGATTGGCCTCCGGTGTCTGCCGGTAAAATACCTTGGATGATGTTCGGTAATGAGCCAAAGATCAAACTCGATATATGGCAAGAAAAACTCGAGTTACTTCAGCGTGTCTATGAACATCGTATAACGCCCATGGTAGCGCAATGATCAGAGTCAGACGCCCTAACTTATTATGCATTGCTGTATTTAGCCTTATTTTTTGTGATGCTGCTTATGGCAAAGATAGAGTTCACTTTTTAATTCCTGGCGGCGCCGGAGGTGGCTGGGATATGACTGCGCGGGCGGTCGGCGATTCGTTGTCTCGTTCGGGTATTATTGAAATGGCCTCTTATGAGAACCTATCTGGCGGCGGCGGCAGTCGTGCCATTGCGCACTTGATTGAGACTGCGCCGAGACAGACCAATACCCTGATGGTCAACTCATCATCGTTTATTCTTCGTTCACTGCTTAATAAATTCCCATTTAGTCATCGTGACTTGACGCCAATAGCCAGTGTGATCGCTGACTATGGTGCCTTTGTTGTTCGTATCGATTCACCTTATGACGTATGGCAGGATGTTATTGATGATTATCTTAAAGATTATCGTCGAGTCAATATTGCTGGCGGCTCATCACGAGGTAGCACGGATCATGTTGTTGCTGCCCTAGCTTTTTCTAAATCGAGTCTTGATATTAGTCGTCTCAAATATATTCCCTACAACGCTGGTGGGCAGGCCATGGTGGGATTACTGTCAGGCGAGTGCCAACTGCTATCTACAGGCCTCAGTGAAGCAGTCACATTAGCTAAGCAAGGCGAAGTTCGTATTCTTGCGATTACTGCTCCAGAAAGATTACCGCTATTCCCAAATGTACCTACTTTAAGAGAGCAGAACGTCGATGCGGTATTTGCCAATTGGAGAGGGTTTTTTGCGCCACCTGGTATTAGCCAAGAAAATATGACGGATTATGGGCAGCTAATCCAAGAATTACTCGACTTAGAAAGCTGGCAGCAGCTCCGCGCTAATCGTGGTTGGTCTCACTTATATTTGGCTGGCGGTAGCTTCGAAGATTTTCTTAGCGAACAAGAAATGGAGCTTTCGATTCTTCTCGATGAATTAGGATTACTCAATCAATGACAAAATTCTTTGATAATAAAGATCGCGTGGGCGCCTCTCTTATCTTGGCTTTCTCACTTTTCTATTTGCGAAGTTCATACTCTATTCCAGTAGATCCATTCGATGCTCAGGTTGGCTTCACGTCAAAAACATTACCTATCTTTTTGGGTTCATGTGCGTTTGTAATTTCATTGTTGTTATTGTTTATTTCCTATTTAAAATCTGAGGGAGACTCTATTTCAGAGGGCGTACGGGGCTATGATTGGAAGCCAGTGCTGGCTTTAATACTTTTAATGGCTGCTTATGTCACACTATTTAGTTTTCTGGGCTTTGTGCTGGCAAGCGTACTGTTCTTGCAGTCGGCATTCTTTCTCTTGGGAGAGCGCAGGCTTTTAGTCAGTATCTCAGTATCACTAGGTCTGGTATTATTTTTGTGGCTACTATTGACTCAAGTTTTCAGCTTATATCTTGATGGAGGCACTCTATATCGAGTGTTGGGGAGCTAGTATGTTAGATGGGATTCTAATCGGATTAGAAACTGCCTTTACCCCCATCAATTTGTTGATGGTTCTCGCCGGCTGTTTTGCTGGAACATTTATTGGTATGTTACCTGGGCTGGGCCCTGTATCTGCTATAGCGTTGATGATTCCAGTCACCTACGGCTTAGATCCGGCCTCTGGCTTAATACTGATATCTGGCGTCTACTATGGCGCTGTCTTCGGCGGCTCTACCTCTGCTATTCTTATTAATGCGCCGGGTGTTTCGGGAGCCGTAGCAACGGCATTTGATGGATACCCAATGGCGCAGAATGGTAATGCTGGCAAGGCTCTCGCTGTAGCCGCCTATAGTTCATTTGCTGGAGGTACTATTGGCGCCATACTGTTATTGCTATGCGTTCCTTTTCTTGCCAACGTTAGTCTGAGTTTTCAATCGTCAGAATACTTTGCACTGATGGTCTTTGGCTGTACTGCAGTTGCAGCCTTCTCGGGGAAAGGTCAGGTATTAAAGGCCGTATTAATGACCTTGGTGGGCTTAATGCTTGCAACCGTGGGAGAAGATTCGTCGGGTGCTCAACGACTGACCTTTGGTAATGCCGAGTTATCTGATGGCATCAGTTTCCTTTTGTTGTCAATGGCCACATTTGCGCTTGCTGAGGCCCTGTCGATGGTTTTGAAGGGGGAGTCTAAATCAAAGGACAATGAATCTAAGGAAATGACTAAAGTTAGCTTTCAGTCTCTTAAGCTAAGTCGAGACGAGGTAACAGAAATTGCAATACCCGTCGGACGATCTTCTTTTTTGGGCTTTTTAGTTGGAGTCTTGCCAGGTGCAGGCGCAACAATTGCGTCATTTTTAGGCTATGGAATGGAGCGCAATCTCGCGTCAGAAGAGCAAAAGAAACAGTTTGGCAAAGGTAGTGCTATCGGATTAGCCGCACCTGAAACCGCAAACAATGCAGCATCGACCGGTTCGTTTGTACCGCTTTTGACTTTAGGGATCCCTGGATCTGCAACCACTGCAATCATGCTTGGTGCCTTATTGTCTTATGGCGTCCAACCAGGGCCACGACTTTTTATTGATAATCCAGCTGTTTTTTGGTCGGTTATCGTTTCGATGTATCTCGGAAATATTGTGCTATTGATACTCAACCTGCCTTTGATTCCCTATATAGCAAAAATATTGCAAGTACCTCGTCAGTTTTTAACACCTATTATTTTGTTCCTTTCCCTAATGGGTGTGTATTTGGTTTCATTCAACTCCGCTGAGCTGTCAATCATGTTAGTGATAGGCGTCATTGCGTTAGTTTTTCGGATCTTAGACTACCCCCTTGCACCCATGCTTCTGGGTTTTATCCTTGGGGGTATGCTTGAAGATAATTTACGCAGAGCACTACTAATATGGGACGGTAGTTACGATTTTCTTTGGCAGCGCCCGATCACAGCCATCATAATGATGGTGACGGTGATCGTGCTCCTAACACCTATGTTTAGTGAAATATTCAAACGTGCATCAGGAAATCGATAAACTAATCCTAGGTATCAAGCTATCTATCTAGCTACCTGATTGAATATGGGTAGATAGGGCTCGGATAACACCACGCACTTCGGCAAGCCCCTTGAGTCGACCAATACCCGAATAGCCGGGATTCACAGTTTTTCTTATGTCATCCATCATCTGATGACCATGGTCAGGCCGGATAAAGATCTCGTTTTGCGCATTTTGCCCGCGCCCTTCGCGTTTATGCTCTTCCGTTAGTAGCTCGCGAATTACGCTAACCATATCAATATCGCTATCTAAATGATTGGCTTCATAAAAAGAGCGTTGCTCATTTTTATCGCGGCTAACGCCACGTAAATGTGCGAAATTGATTCGAGATCCAAATCGTCGTGCCATAGCAGGAAGATCATTATCTGGCCGACTTCCATAGGTACCGACACAAAGTGTAATCCCGTTGGAGGAACTAGGTTGCTGGGCGAATAGTCTATCCAGATCATCCGCGGTACAGATGATCCTCGGCAGACCAAACATATCTCTTGGAGGATCATCCGGATGAATCGCGAGTTTCACACCCAGTTTCTCGGCCTTTGGTAATATATGAGAGAGAAATCCATCGAGGTTATCCCTGAGTTCTGCATGGCCAATATGGCTATATTGCGCCAGCGCGTTTTTGAAATCGTCAAGGCTATAGCTATCAGTCATTTTTCCCGGTAGTCCTGCAATAATATTGTTCGTTAACCGCTCAGACTCCTCTGGCGACATCTGTTGATAGGCCTCTCTAGCCTCATTGATTTCAGCCTCTGTGTAGTCAGCGTCAGCGTCCGCTCTCTGCAAAATATAGAGATCGAAAGCTGCAAATTTTGTTTGATCGAAGCGCAGTGCATAGGCGCCTGTATTTAATTTATAAGCAAGGTCAGTGCGAGTCCAGTCAATGACTGGCATAAAGTTGTAACAGATAGTTTTGATGTCACATGCAGCGAGATTTTCCATCGACGTTGACCAATTATCAATGTAGACCTGACATCCATCTCGCCCTAACTTAACATCTTCATGAACCGGAATACTTTCAACGACAGACCAAATCAGAGGGCTCCGTTGTTCATTTCCAGATTCAATTAAATTTTGGTATTTACGTATCTCATCAATTGTCCAGATCTCGCCGATTGGCATATGATGCAGCGCACTAACAATATCAGTTGCGCCTGTCTGCCTTATATCCGAAATAGTAACAGGGTCATTTGGGCCGAACCATCTCCATGATTCACGCATAGTACGGATCCTTTTTAGGCTTGCTAGGTAGTTCAGTTTCATTTAACACATCAGTTATTGCGATACTAACATCGTTATCTGACAGTGTTTCATAGGCACGAGTGACAGCTGCCTTAAAGCTTGAGGAGTCCATAAAACTGAATTTATCAGCGCCAATAGCTTTTAAAAACTGTCCAATATTGGTGGTTCCATTTTGATGTATCTTGACAAGCTCAGCACGCAATGGATCGCTGAGTTCGTCATCTTCTAACGCTTTTTCAATATAAATAACCCAAGCGGCAATCATAAAACTCATTAACCTCGTGTCATTACGCTTCTTCAAAGCATCATCAATAATTGGAAACCACCGAAGATTTATCTTTTGAGAGCTATCGGTATTAACTTGCTGCGCAGAGTAAGGCAAGGCACTGTTTTGAAATCGCAGAATGACGTCGATAATATAATTGCTAGCTTCAAAACCCTCTGGAATATCGGTTACGGGCAAGATAGTTTCGCGAAGCACCCTCACCACAAATTCAAAAATAGGAGGATGCTCCAGAGCGTTATGAATATTCTTGTGACCGGTTAAATGGGCCAATACAGCTATGATGGAATGTGAAGCATTAAGAAACCGTAGCTTCATTTTTTGATACTTAACGATATCAGGAGTAAATATCACGCCCACTTCATCCAAGGGAGGCTTGGGACCGGCAAATTTGTCTTCAATTATCCACTGGCTAAAGGGTTCTGCAGACACCGGCCAGGCATCCTCTAAATTGAGCGTTGAGTCAACTAGAGTCTTCAAGGCATCATCAGTAGCCGGAGCAACTCTATCCACCATTGAAGAAGCAAAGCTTATATTCTTATCGGTCCAATCCTCAAGATGTGGTGCGTGTATTTTCAACAGCGCATACACACCAGCACGCAGCTTTTGCCCACCCGCCTCGATATTGTCACAGCAGACGATGCTTAGAGGCCCGGCATCACTACGACTGCGCAGTATTATGCCCGCCGCCAAATAGCCATAAATCGTCCTAGGCTTTCCCAAATTAGCTTCGTCTGCGGACATATCAATGTGGCTATGATCGATGTTCCCAGAAGATAAGCAATATCCTTTCTCAGTGATCGTGGTGGTCACTAATTTTGTACTTTTTTCAGCGATAAGCTTTACTACAGCACCTAAATCTTCTGGTGCTACTAGGATGTCTAGAATTGACCCTATGATTCTAAAACTTGCTTGACCACCCAGCGTAACCACTGTGTAGAGAAAATCCTGTGATTTAAGTGCATCTCTTGTCTTGGTAGAGCGCATTGAAACGCCAATAATACCCCAGCTATCAAAACCTTGTCGGAGTAGCCTATCCATGTACACAGCCTGATGGCAACGATGAAAATTGCCTACGCCAAAATGGACGACACTAGGTTGAATAGAGTTTCTATCATAGGGCATGCCATCTATAGATGGGCTGCGATTTTCCGGGTCATCAAGCAGTTGCTTAAGATTTTTTGCTGTGAGTTGTGGCATGAGTATTTATCTCAATAGCGACTAATTAAACAAACTAGGTAAAAATAATGTCGTACTTGGTAGGTAAGTTACCAGCGCTAGAACGGCAATAAATACAAGATAAAATGGCCAAATAGAACGCAGAGTATCCTCGATACGAATGCCCCCCACCGCGCAGCTTACAAAGAGAACCGTACCCACTGGTGGAGTGACCAAGCCCAGACCCAGGTTAAGAATAAGCATAATACCGAATTGAACGGGATCCATACCAATTCCCATCATAACAGGAAGAAAAATAGGCGTTGTAATCACTATAAGAGGAGACATATCCATAAAGGTGCCCAACATCAGAAGTATTAAATTAACGATCAGTAAAATAATTAGTGGGTTTTCTGATATTGTCAGTAATGCTGTAGATAGCTGAACGGGTACTTCCATCACAGCTAGCAACCATCCAAAAGACCCCGCCGCTCCGATAATCAAAAGTATCATAGCCGTTGTTTTGACCGCATTAATACTTGCAGTAACGAAGCTATTCCAGTTGAGAGAGCGGTAAACAAAGACTGCCACAATTACTGTATAGATAACCGCGATAGCTGAAGATTCGGTAGCAGTGAAAACACCGGATAAAATCCCGCCTAGAATAATAAATACCGTAAATAGCCCGGGCAAGGCGCCAATAAAATGCCTGAGTACCTGGCTCCAACCGGGGAATGTACCTCTGGGATAATCTCTTTTCACTGCAACTAGGTAAGTGACTAACATCAGCCCTAGCCCCAAGAGGATCCCCGGCACTATACCCGCTAAAAATAGTGAACCTATCGATAGGCCACCGCCGGCTGAAATAGCGTAGATAATCATATTGTGGGACGGCGGAATCAAAAGGCCTGTCGTGGCTGCTGTACCGGTTACATTAACCGCATAATCTGCGTCATACCCCTGTTTTTTCATCATAGGTATTAATGTTGAGCCCATAGCTGAAGCGCTGGCCACCGCAGAACCGGATATAGCACCAAACATCATGCTAGAGCTCACATTAACTAGGCCCAACCCGCCTCTAACCCTGGCTAAAAGTGAGTGCGCAAATTTAACCAGACGTTCAGCAATGCCGGATTGATTCATAAGCTCGCCAGCATAGATGAAAAACGGAATCGCCATCAGAGCAAATACGTTCATTCCTGCGGCCATCCGTTGAAAGGCAACCACTAATGGGATATCGAGATATACCATAGCGGCTAAGGACGCCAAGCCAAGAGAAAAAGCAACCGGAACACCGATCACAAGAAGGATTATTAGAGCCCCAAAGAGTATTAGTAGATCCATAGTTTATCTCTTATCGGCCTCAGTATTTTTCGGTGGATTAATTGAATTATCAGAAGTAATAGCAAGCATCAGTCTTTCCAGCGCAAAAATACTGATAAATAAACCAGCGACCGCAAAAGGCCAATAAGCAAAGGACCGAGAAATGTTCAACGCTGGCATAATATGATCGTCAGTAAATGCAGCGAGGCGACTGCCATTGACCAGCATCGCCATGCCAAAAATTATTATCAGTGAATTATTGATTACTTCTAGCACGATCCTAATATGGGATGGAACAGCGTCCAGAAGAAATTTTAAACCTAGATGAAAGTTTTCATAAACTCCAACCGCTGCTGCAAGCATGATGTAATTCAGCATCAACAGTAACGCCGCAGATTCTGACCAAGCAGGACTGGCATTAAGTACATAACGCGCAAATACTTGCCAGCCAATAATTAGAGTCATTAAAACCAGTCCAGCAGTTGAAATAACAATAGCTATACGGGCAAGCTGTTGCATGAGCCGAGCGAATATTGCCTTCATAATACCGAAGCATCCTGGGTTGCCTGAATCCGTTTTAGTAAGCCATGCATTTTTTCTGTAGTAACAAATTTTTTGTAGACAGGTGCCATAGCATCAGTAAAAAGCGATAGATCTGGATTTTCAATGACCTTTACCCCAGCGCTAAGTACTTTTTCTTTTGATAAAGCAACACGCTTATCCCATTCCTTACGCATATAAGGGACTGATGCTTTTGCTGCTCGGCGAATTAAATTTTTCTGCTGTAACGATAATTTCTGCCAGCGATGCTCAGACATCACCAACACCTCAGGCATCATAGTGTGTCTTGTTAATGTGTAATGTGCGGCCGCCTCGTAATGTCCGGTAGACTCGTAAGAGGGCCAATTATTTTCACTACCATCAATCGTGCCTAATAAAAGAGACTCGTAAACCTGCCCAAACCCCATTGGCGTTGCATTTGCGCCGAGCGCTTCGACCATAGCCACGGACAGCGCAGAATTTTGAACGCGAATTTTTAATCCTGCTAAGTCTGCTGGACTCCGAATTGTACGTTGATTGTTATAAAAGCTACGTGCACCCGAATCGTAATAAGCTAACCCAATAAGTCCATAGGGCTCAAGAGAGGCTAAAATCTCATCACCAATCGGTCCATCCACTACTGCACGCATATGAGACGTCGATCGGAATAAGAAGGGTAATGCCAGCAAGCTGGTTTCTGGGACGATGGAATTGAGCGGCGCCATGTTGACGCGGTTTAAATCAATGCCTCCAAAAATAGTTATTTCTAGAGTGTCTTTCTCCTCTCCCAATTGACCACCCGTGTAGAGCTTAATTGCTAGATCACCGCCTGACCATTCCTCGAGGAGCGTTCCCATATACTTGAGTGCCAATGCGGTCGGGTAGTCGCTAGGATGGTTCTCCGCTGCCCTGAGAACTAAGGTATCGGCTCCAAGAGCAGTTTCACAGGCACCTAACATGCAGAGAGATGCAAGAAATTGTCGGACAGCTATTTTGAAATACCTGATCATTAATCTACGGTGCTCTACGTTTAAAGTGCCACAGAGGTGACTTTAAGTTAAAAATATGATACCGGTGTCATTGCTTGCTGTCAACACCGGCGAATCTATCCCATAAGCCAATATTTCTCAAAACTTTAGATATTAGACCAAACCTGCCCTGTACCTGCTCGCCAAAGTGTTTTACATGTACTAAAGTCGCGTGTGCGCTTGCTCTCATACCACTCTCTTTTAGTTAACTTACAAGTCTTTACAATTTTGAAAATAATAAAAAGAACTTACTGTGGCAAGACGCTAAATCAATTCTGAGATTCCGCCATCACAAAATGTTCGAGTTGTAATAATTGATTTTCAGAAAGAGCTCTTCCAACAGGGGCGAA
>NZVE01000015.1 GCA_002697345.1 Paracoccaceae bacterium
GTTTCAAGACTTTCATCGCGTGTAGCAACAACCAATAATCGCTGGACAGCCATAGCATAGGTTGCTCTATTAATCTTATCGTCGGGGTAAAAATTTCCATCGGGCTCTACATTCATTACGCCGTAACGAATCATATCTTTTATCCAGGTTTCCGCCCAATGATTTCTGGAATCTGCTGGTACTTGAATTGAAGTATTTTGAGCTGCTTGATCGGGGCTTTGAAATCCTGCAGACTGGGTAGGCATTCTATCAAACAAAACTCCTATTTTTAATTCTTCTGAAAAAAGAACAGCAAGATCTGCGCGATTAATACGCTCTTTTAGTGCAACTTTTTTACCAACAGGAGTTCCTGGCATTGCACGAACTATCTTTTGAGATAGCTTCCACTTTGAATCTGCCAATCCTGAATACTCACCTCGCTTGTTTACTACATCCCTAAAATAATCTTCTGCTTCATTAAATTTGTAGCTGTAAAGATATGCAACGCCGTACCAATATTGCGTTCCTTCGTGTTGCTTGTTTCTCTTTAATGATTTTTCTAAATGACCCTCGGCTCTTTTAAACCATTTTTTTTCGGATTCACGCATATTAATCCAAACTCGTGCACTCAACGCCAATGCATCTGAGTCTTTGCTACCTTTTGAAGCGCAAGTAGAAGCAAATTTTTTAGCCTCTTTATTATTACCAAGCTTTGCATTTGCAAGCCCCAGTCCGCCGAAGCCTAATGCAAACTTACTGTCGAGATCAATCGAGCGTTGAAACGATTTGATTGCTTGTTGGTAGTCCGTGTTTTCAACAGCTCTCATTCCAGCTTTATAATGATATTCTGGAGTATCTACATCGCTTTCAGGCTTAGTTGCGCATGCAGCAAGAAAAACAAGGGATAATATTGAGATATTGGATACATACTTTTTTAACATAAGGCGTTCCTTAAAATTTTTTGAGTGTACTGAATATACTTTTAATTTTTTTCAAATAAAATAAGCGTAATCTATAATTTTGACGTGCATCACACCTGGGCAATATATATTGCTTCCTGAAGCTGAATTGGATAATTTGCGGTAGTTCGTCCTTTATATATACAGGTACGTCCTTTTTATTAAAACGAGAGAAAAATGACAAATAAGATGAAAAATATTTTTTTGTATATGCTGGTAACAGTTTTTACACTAGTGACTGCTCAGCAAAAAGCAACTGGCGTAGGGTATGGATTAACAAAGGATGCTGCAATTGAACAAGCAAAAAGAGATGCTGTAGAGCAGGGTTTAGGTGCCTATATGACTTCAACAACTACAGTTACTGCAACCTCAATTGAAGATAATATTTATTCCAAAGCGCAAGGATTTGTTAAAACCTTCAAAGTCATAAAAGAGAGCAAAGGCCCTGATGGAAACTTCGAAGTTACCATTGAAGCCGAAGTTACAGATATGATTGATCAAGTCATGGCAGATGAAGCTGCCTTTCAAACGTTATTAAATTCAATGAATCGTCCGCGCATTATTTTTCTCATGAATGAAGAAAATCTAATTGACAAAACGTCAACCAATTTTGCAGAAACCAAGCTACTATCTATGTTCTATAATAAAGGGTTTGATGTTGTGGATCGGCAGCTGGTTCAAGCACTAAAGGGTGGTGATGATTATTCAAGTGCGCTTTCAGGTAATGTCTCTGCAGCGGCAAAGATAGCATCGCAATTGGGAGCAGAGGTAATTGTTATCGGAACAGCAAAAATATCATCCGGTGGAAAGTTTGGTCCAATGTTTTCTGGTCAAGCGGATGCAAACGGAAAGATAGTTCGAACCGATACAGGAGAGATCCTTGCTGTTGTACCATCAGCGCGAGGTAAAAAACCACATATATCTGAATCGACAGCAGGAACAATGGCAGCAAATCAGGCAGCAGAAGAGTTGGGAAAAAATATCATCACGCAGCTTATAACAAAGTGGAGTACCCAACAATCCAACTTTACCAAAGTTTTTGTGGTTTTAAATAAAGCAGACTTTATGTCTTATATGACTTTTGAGTCATTTTTAAAGGCACAAACCGTATCTGGAATACGAAATGCTTATGCTAAAAGTCTCAATGACGGTGTTGCAGAATTTGAAGTTGAATTTGAAGGTAAAGCTCAAGCATTAGCTATGGGACTTGCCCAAACGAGTCCCGACGGGCTCACTATTAAAGTAACCGGTCTTAGCGGCAATAGAATTACCGCTGAAGTATCTCAGTAATTTTATTTATAAGGAATACGTATGAAAAAATTAATATATCTAAATGCTATTATTTTAAGCAGCATTTTCGCTCAAGGAGTTGTTACTCAGCTTGAAAAAGGAAGTATCAATTATTCCGAGCAATTGATCAATGCAGTTGGTATTGGCTTTGTGCCATCCAATGCAGTTAATGCGGGCCAAGCAAGGAGAATGGCTCTGAGAATTGCAAAGCAAGATGCGATGCGTCAATTGATTGAGATTGTAAATGGAGTCACACTTACAAGTGAAACTACAATGAGCGGTGCAATGGTTGATGATATAATAAGCACTAAGGTTCAAGGGTTTATTAGAGGAGCGAGGCCTGTAGGTCAGCCAAAATATTTAAGCGATACTTCAGTTGAAATGGAGTATTCAGTTCCAATGGCCGGAATCACGGATATTGTCCTTCCTCCGGTCACAGTTCCTGTAGCTCCTCAATCAGGAAATAATCCCCCCGCCGCAGCCGCCCAACCAACTACCCCCGCTGCTGGTGGAGTTACTGGAATTATTATTGATGCTCGAGGACTAAATGCGCGCCCCGCTATGGCACCAAGAATTTTAGATCAGAATGGAAGCCCTATATACGGCCCTGGAAAATATTCACGTAAATACGCGGTAGAAAATGGAGTTGCTGGTTATTCTAAAACTCTTGAAGCAGCTCAAAAAGATCAGCGCGTGATGGGTAATCCTTTAGTTGTTAAAGGAGTGGCTACTTCTGGTACAAATAAAACAGATATCACAATTAGCAATGCAGATGTATCAAAAATAGATATGGCAAATAGAAACTACAAAGTGCTCAATAATTGTCGAGTACTGATTTTAATAGACTAACAGTATAAGGAAAATTATGAAACTTAAGTTTTTACAATTATTTTTTATCGTTGGATTCCTAACTCTTCTTAGCGCGCAGGACGATTCAAAAAAGCAACCAGCCCTAGATCCACTTGACTTGAAAATTGGAGATGAAGCACCTTCTTTTGCGCTCATGTATGCACCGGGTAAATTTCAGTTTTTAAAAAACTGGTCAGAAGTTGAGGGAAAAAAATTGCGTAAAAATGTTACGCAACCTAATCGGCATGCAGTAATTCTTAGTTTTTTTGCTACATGGTGTCAGCCATGCATGAAAGAACTCCCTTTGCTTGAAAAAGTATATCAAGAGTACAAAGATACCAGAATTAAATTTTTTCTCATCGACATCACAGATGCCACCCGTAATAATCCTGGTGAGGTGTATGGTATAAAATATGCTGATGCACCTGAAGCCGAAGGTTTTTTAAAGAAAAAAGGGATGACTATGCCTATTCTATATGACCGAAGAGGTCATACTATGAAGCGATACAATGCAATGAAACTCCCAAGGCTCTTTGTAATGGATGGCTATAGGAAGCTCACTTTTATGCGTAAAGGGTTTCACGAGGGTGAAGAAGAAAAATTTGTTAGAGAATTGTCCGAGGAAATTGATAAAAGATTGGCTGAATTACCTCCGCTTGTGAAGTAATTAGTTTGGAAAAATTAATCAATTAATACAACATGAGAATATTATGAATACATTTTATCGACTATCAGCTCCATTTATAGCTTTAGCTGCGCTAACCTTTCAGGTTAATGCGCAAACCACCCAAGGCAAGCAGACGGTAGCATTGCTAGAATTTGAAGGGCGTGGAATTAGTCAGCTTGAAGCGAAAACGTTAACAGACCGCTTGATGAGTGAAATGGTAAACACTGATGCGGTTATTATGGTTGAGCGTAATCAAATGGAAGAGATTCTTAATGAACAAGGTTTTCAGCAATCAGGCTGTACCTCATCAGAGTGTGCCGCAGAAGTAGGCGCCTTGCTTGGTGTTCAAAATATGGTATCAGGTGCTTTTGGAAAACTTGGTAGTTCGTATACGATAGATGCAAAGATGTTCTCAGTTGAAACAGGTGCAACAATTCGTACAGTAAGTAAAACGTATAAAGGTCCTGTTGATAATCTACTTACGGTTATTGAAGTTGTTGGCTGGGAAATTGTTGGACTAAAAGCCCCGCAAAACAAAATCGATATACTAGCCGCTGCAGACCCAGCATTATCTGCTAACACAAAACAATCAGGGGGTGGTGGAAAAACACTTCGCAGGTTGATGTGGACAACATTATTGCTAGGTGGAGGAGCGGCAGCATATTTAGCAGCAACCGTAGAAGATCCAATTCCGCTACCAGAGCCACCAGTTTTACCTGGAGGGTCTAACTAATGAAGCATTTATTTTATTTACTATTTAGTTTTTCTGTAGTATTTGCTCAAGTACCATCTGTTTGGTGGGTAGACGGAGCGAATGGAAGTGACAATAATAATGGAAATTCTGAAGCTACGGCTTTTAAAACAATTCAAAAAGTTTTTGACTCGTACCTGCTAGGAAATTATGTAGATACAGTTAAGGTAAAACCTGCAACGTACGACTTTAGTAATGGCTATATAAGCAACCTCAACAGCAAGGCATTTGTTATGCTTGGAACGGGTGGCGCAAGTCAAACTATATTTGATGCAGATGGGAAAAATAGCCATTTTTATATTTCAATCAGCTCAGAGAATACTATTGTTTTCGATGGAATCACGTTTAAAAATGGTAACCATGATCAAAATAATGGCGGTGCAGTCACCATTTATGGAACAGTTACTGTAGATTTTCGCAATTCTCATTTTGAAAAAAATACATCCGGATATTATGGGGGAGCTGTAAATATTGGTAGTAGCTCCCAGGTCAATTTTGAGTCATGTCTATTTACTGAAAATGAGACAGGTTATGCGGGTGGAGCGATCAGCTACGATCAGGCTTATGAAAATAGTGTGAGAAATAGTTTCGCTAAAATTTCTAATTCGAAGTTTTTTAACAACAGGGTCAAATCCGATACAGAAGCATATGGTGGAGCTTTAAATTCTGGAAGACAAACCGAAATTGTAAACTCGGTTTTTGCTGAAAATTATGTTGAAGGAGGCGATGGAAATTATGGCTATACAGTTGCGGGTGGAGCGGTATCTGTAGAGGTATCCAGCTATGACAGCCAACAGCAGCAATATATCGGAGGAGATACTAGAATTATAAATTCTACGTTCGATGGAAATTATATCAATAATAAATCTTCCTACATGGGCTCTACATGGGGAGCGACCATAAGCTATGGAAGATATAACCAAGCAAGATCAAAAACGTTTATATTCAATACTATTGTTTCAAATAGTAGAGTCTTTCAAAATGGTAAGGTTTATAATCGTACTACCGAAAACCAAGATGATTATGGTCTTGTTGTAGGTACAGGATATTCGCAATATTTTAAAGTTTACGCAGATTATAGTAACATACAGGATGGTGTTAATGAGAGCTGGGCTGGTAATAATGTGTACGATACTGATCCTGGCTATAAAGATAAATCAAGTAGAGATTACAGTCTATCCGATAAGAGCCCGCTTATTGGAATGGGTTCATTAACATGGAGCGACTGGGACCTTAGTGCTCCTCAAAAAGATATCCTAGGTAGCGTAAGGCCAAGTCCGAGCGGATCAAGCCTTGATCTAGGTGCTTATGAAAACGCAAATGCAGCTATGACCGGTCCAATGCCTCCTGCAAATTTCACTGTCAAGCCAATTAGCTATGGAGCAAAGCTTTCATGGTCCCCAAGCACAAAAGGTCTTAATGATCGCACTCCTCAAGATAATATTGAATACCAGGTCTACCAAGATGGACAGCTCGTTACCACGATAAAAGATACCTTGTATACCTTTACAGGTTTGACGCTTGGGACCTCCTATAGTTTTTCAGTATCTGCTTTAAAAACGGATGACTCTTCTGTAAGCGCTAGAGTAGGTCCAGTTTCTGTTACACCAACCTATCTTGGTCCTTGGTATGTTGCAACGAGTGGAGGGAAAAGTCCGAATAACGATCAAAATAATTCTGAGTATGGAAGCAAGAATTATCCAATCAATCACTTAACAAACGCTCTTGATGTTGCAGCTGCAGGTGATACCATCATTATGATGGAAGGAACCCATAGTGGTCAACCTAATAGAGATTTATCAATTGAAAAACAAATTGTCATTACGGGAGACCCTACTAAGAGCGCTGATAAAACAATTATTGATGCTGAACACAAAGCAAGACACTTCTCATTTAATGCCGATAATAATTATAGCGAAAATCTATCCCAAGCTGATAGTTCTTGGGTTATACAGAATATAACTCTTTACCGTGGAAAAGCTAGTGGAAATGACTGGCAGGCTGCCGGTGGATCCGTGCGTATCGGCGGAAAAAGTAGTCCTAAATTCTTGAACGTAATTTTTCATCAAAACATAGATGAGTCTACAAACGGGTGGACAGGCGCAGCAATTTATGCGGAAGCGGAAGCTGTTCTAAATGTAGATCAGTGCCAATTTATTGATAATAAAACCACTAATTTGGATGGTAATCCACAAGGTGGTGCGTTAGGCCTTCTTAGTTATGCAATGTCTCCCCATAAAATCAATGCTTCTATTTTTAAAGGAAATGAAGTGAAAGGTAAGTATGGCGCATCGGGTTCAGCGATTGCAACCAATTCAGCGGTTTTTATTACAAACTCCCTTTTTTATAATAATCTAGTTTCAGCTGAACAAGGTTCAGCTAGAGGAGCAATTTGGGTTGAAGCTCCTTCTTCATATTATAATAAGTACTCATTATTTATTAACAATACCATTGCAAACAATGACGCTTCTGAGGTTAGTGGTCAAAATAATGTTTCAGGATTATACTTAAGAGACTACGATTACCATTCCGTCAACGATGTTCAACAGGAAAAGCACACGATATATGCGTTTAATAATATTATCTATGGAAACAAAGTATCTCAAAACGTAGCTCCGGCTCAAATTGATAATTTTGATTTGAAATCGGATTATCAGATTTTACAAAATCTTGACCAGGCCTTATTAACTAACCCAGAGCTTTCTTTTGATTATACCTATGATGCTGATCCTGGATTTACAGACCCTGCTAATGGTGACTTCTCCTTATCTGGAACATCTCTTGCCTTAGGAAAAGGTACCGCAAACTGGGATACGTATATTGCTCTTAGCGCTCCACTATATGATATAACAGGAAAAGAGAGACCGGCACCCATTGGAACCAATCCTGATCTTGGAGCATACGAAAATGGTTTAGGCAAGTCGCCTGCTCCACCACCTATACAAGGATTAACTGCGAGGGGTGGTAGTGGACAAATTGAATTAACGTGGAATGCCCTGGCTGAAGCAGATTCAATATATAAAATATACCAATATGACCAATCTTTTTCAGTTAGTGCTGAAAGATTTGTAGCCAAAACTACAAGTACAACGTATACCGCCACAGGGTTAGATAACGCTAAGCGTTACTATTTTAAAGTGACCGCTGTAAATAAAGCGGGTTTTGAAAGTGCTCCCGCAAGTATCGATCTTTCACCGTCGCACACCGGACCAATTTGGTGGGTTGCAACCAATGGAAGCGATCAAAACGGAGACGGCAGTGTTGGTGGGCCATTAGCAAGTATTCAAGAAGCGATGGGAAAAGCAGCTTCAGGGGATACCGTGATGCTCAAACCCGGTACTTATAATTTTAATGAAATGAACTACCCTATTCTAGCTTTTGATAATGCAACTGAAAACTATTCCCAGATATCATTTGAAAAACTTGTCATCAGATCTGAAAAAGGTGCTGCATCTACAATTATTGATGCCAACAATCAAGGCAGGCACTTTATGATTCGTGCAAGCGAAAATCAACCAGTAGATTCAACTTTTAAGTTCATGGGTCTTACTTTTAGAGGAGGTCGCTCAGAAAGAGGCGGATCAATCCTAATTGAGACTTACTCAAACTCTCCCAATGGATTCATTTCAAATGATGTTTTAGCGCGACCAAAATTCGAAGATTGTAGATTTGTTGATAATCGAGTTGGTGATAACAATTCTTTTGGTGATGGTGGTGCAATTATGGCATATAACGCAACCCCAATATTTGAAAATTGCGTGTTCGATAGTAATTATGCTAATCAGGGTGGCGCAATTAGCTATGCGGGTAACATAGATAGCGATTTAAATACGTCGTATATCCGCAACTCTACTTTTAACGGAAATGTAGCATTTAGTAATAATAATTCAGAATCGCTTGGCGGAGCTATTGCTATCATGAATGGTCAGGATTTTATTATCACCAATTCAACATTTAATGAGAATTTTGCTGCAGGTAGCTTCAATAGCTCACGCGGCGGCGCAATTTATGCATCAAACCAATGGGACCCATTGCAAGATGCTCATCTTGAAATATCAAATTCACGGTTCACTAAAAATGTTGCTGTAAGTGAGTCAGGCTACTCATCTCAAGGTGGCGCTATTTATACCGGAAGTCCTTTTGTA
>NZVE01000016.1 GCA_002697345.1 Paracoccaceae bacterium
CAATTGTGCGAGTTTGCTGGCTGTACTCATCGAGTGCTGGCTCCTGAAGTGAATTTTAAAGCGTTAATTAATACATCTATTGTTGCTGCTGACTTGTGGGCATTCTCGCTAATATGACGCCTAAATTGTCTTGCCCCAGGCATTCCATGGTACAAGCCAAGTATATGACGAGTCATAGCATTTAGTTTGACACCCTTCGCCATTTCATTATCCACATATTCAACAAACTCTTCAGCAATTTTTTCTCGTGTCTTGATTGGTTTTTCATCACCATAAATGATTCGATCAACCTGCGAGAGAATATAGGGGTTTGTATAGGCTTCACGGCCAAGCATAACGCCATCGATATTGTTCAGATGGGTTACCGATTCATCAAGGGTAGAAATCCCTCCGTTGATGATGAACTCCAGATCAGGAAAGTCTTTTTTTAATTGATAAACACGATCGTAGTTTAGCTCTGGCACCTCTCGATTTTGCTTAGGGCTCAAGCCTTGGAGCCATGCCTTGCGGGCATGAACAAGAAAGGTTGAGCATCCAGACGCCGCAACGGTTCCGACAAATTGGCAGAGAAAGTCATAGGAATCAAAGTCATCCACACCGATGCGATGTTTTACTGTTACAGGTAGGGTAGTAGCATCAATCATTGCAGCAACACAGTTGGCAGTGATTTCTGCATTTTTCATCATCACAGCGCCAAACATGCCGTTTTGCACGCGATCACTCGGGCAGCCACAGTTTAGGTTTATTTCAGAATAAGCATAATCGTCAGCTATTTTACAGGCAGCGGCTAAGTCTTTAGGGTCGCTCCCTCCAAGTTGCAAAGCGACAGGCTGCTCCTGAGCGCTCATGGCTAAATGACGCTCTGTATCGCCATAAAGTATGGCACCAGTTGTGATCATCTCTGAATACAGGACGCTATGCTGGCTAATCAACCGCAAAAAGTAACGACAGTGCCTATCGGTCCAGTCCAACATCGGTGCCACACAGAATTTTCTGTTAACTTTCAACTAACCAGCCTTAAAGAGTAATCAATGCCATACATGCGGCATTGTAACTCAATACTTATTAAATGCAGGGCTAGTGAGTTAATTAAAGATTGGGTGTTAGAGGTGCCAGAACTAATCCATGCAGAAGTGGTTGATTTTTTCTCTCGTAGGGTTATGCTTTTGATTGGTTAGGCGAATTCCAAATACATAATGCGAGAGTTAGATTTTTACCACCAGATATGGACTGTTTTAAATGGTAGTACGATACAGAACGATTCTTTTAATCATGTTATTTGGTTTGCTGGCAACCCAAGATGTAGTGCTTGCCGAAGGTAGTAACTCAGATACACAGCAGTTCGTAGAAGCTGATTCTATTGATATTGATGGGGATGGAGAGTTTGATGCGTTAACCGATGGACTGCTTCTTTTAAGGAGTATGTTTGAGTTAACAGACTCTGCGCTTATTTCAAATGTAATTGGAAGAAACGCTATCTACTCTGATGCGGACGAGATTGAATACCGGATCTCATCTATCTCAACTGATTTGGATATCGACAATGATGGGCGAGTTGATGCTCTGACTGACGGCCTCCTTATTTTAAGATATTTGTTTGAGTTAAATGGAGAGCCATTAGTTTCTGATGTTATATCGATTAATGCACAACGAACTCTTCCAGAGGAAATTGAGTTATATCTAGATAGTCTAGCCACCCACAATATAAACTTTACCTCCAGTAAAAACTTTAGCGTCCCGGAAAATCAAAAACAGATCGGCAAAGTATCTGCAGTAGACGCAGATGGCGGTTTTGTTTCTTATTTTCTTGCTGGGGCGGATGCCGCATTCTTAAGTATTAACTCTATTAGTGGAGATCTGTTTTTCAATCAGCCCCCAGATTATGAGTTGAAATCCTCCTATGAAGTGGTGGCAACGGTGTCGGATGGTACTGACAGTAACATTCAGACCATCAGGATTTCTGTGATAGACCTGGATGACGTTGCGCCTGTATTCACCTCCGGTAGTGCTTTTGCTGTGCCTGAGAATCAGAAAGGCATCGGGTCAGTGGCTGTAAATGACGTGGATAGCCAATCTACCTTTTACAGCATAACCGGCAGCGATATAACAGTTTCCACTGACGGTGTCCTCAGTTTTGTCACTACGCCTGATTTCGAGCAGAAAAGTAGCTACAACGCAACCATCACAGCGTCTGATGGAACAAATCAGAGCGAGCAGGCTATTAGTATCACAATCACTAATATCAATGACGTGGCACCTGTAATTACCTCCAGCGTATCTTTCACTGCCATAGTGACGCCTGATGTTGAAGCTACTATCGGAGTAGTAACGGCCACTGATGCGGATAGTGAATCCCTCAACTTTTCTATTAACAGTGCGGAATTGCTCATCTCGGACTCTGGGGTACTATCTTTTTCATCGGAGCAAGATCAAGACGGTGATAAAACATACTCCGGTATTGTTTCGGTAACTGATGGTACCTTTGTCACCACGCAGACTATTGCTGTGAGTGCAGAGTATGACACTGATGGCGATGGGTCCGCCGACAATCGCGATCCAGATGATGACAATGATGGCGTGCCTGATAATTCAGATGACTTTCCAAAAGATCCATTGGAATCATTGGACAGTGATGGTGATGGCATTGGCAATAATGCTGATACTGATGATGATAATGATGGCGTACTGGATGTGGCGGACGAATTTCCTTTGGATGCTGGAAATGTCATAGATTCAGATGGCGATGGCGTTGTGGATAGGAACGATGTGTTTCCGAGTGATGCAAGTCAGCAAAAAGCGTTAAGTATAGACTTTAAAGGAGCTGCATCACTGGGTATTGGCGAGGTAATTGATGATGGAGGGTCTACTTCCGCCATAAACCTATTCAATCCTGATGAAACCAATAGCTCTGTGTTCGCAAAGCTTAAAGATTTTTTCGTTAATAAAGCTTGGGCAAATCAGGTTACCTTGTCCTCGCTAACCAATATTATCAATTGGGATGTAGATGGCTCAGAAGTCCTAGATACAATTCTGTCTAACCAAACAATCTTTATTGCAGGCGCTGATGTCACGCCTGATGGGGACTATTTGTATCTGCTCACCAGTGCCCATATCCAGAGAGCTATACCCAATTTAGATCAGGAGTTCTGCTCTATTTATCGGGTTAAGTTAGAGGACTACACTTTTGAGTGTTTGCTTAATACAGTGGATGGGGATATTCAGCCAAAGTCCTTAAATCCGTCTGTTACCTTAGATTTTTCAAGAGGGAATATCGCATTTAGATCGGATGGAACCGGCTTGTTGCATGGATTCAACTGGAAGCAGTTAGATCAGGACCCTCTCTCCAACGGCGTTGCCTTGGGCAGTGTTTGGATTATGTCACCAGAGGGTGTCCTTACGCCCATTCCTAAAGAGAATGGGTTTGAGGTAAATCTAGCCGTCTGGGTCAATGATGATTACTTTGCCTCTCACGAGTGGTTTTTCGATGGCGAGAATCTTAGTCAAGAGCGAATAGCTATTTACAAGGCCTCGACCCTTGAAAGGGTGAAATTAGTGGAGGCAAATGGTGCATCTCAAGGTGTTATTAAGTTTAACGGTGATCTCTATTGGTCGGGTGGTTCACTCAACGGTAATTCTCTTGAAGAGCAGGACAATCCAGTTAATGGTCTTCCTATAGTGGACTCTGCGGGTGAGAGACTTTATGGATTCGCTAATACAAACGATCCGTCGAATGCCTTTTCAAGCGAAGACGGCTCTATTACATTAAGTCTCACCGATGGTGTTGGTGGCAATGGTGGTTACAACTACCAAAAACAAAGTGGGGTGGGCACAGATATTAAATATAGTGCCTTTAATTTCACCGATGAATACATCGGTTATATGAAAATTTATGCGCCAGAAACGCCCATTGTTTCCATAGATGGCAACGACTTTGGTTCTAACCAAACCATCTCTCTCAGCGATGACCGAGGGCAGTTGGAAATCCAAAGTTACAGGGATATATTTCTGATCACTCCGAGTACCACGTTAGTCGATGATTTGGTCATTGATTATGTTGTTGATGTAGACGGTGTCAATGAAACACGTCAACTGTTAATAAATGAGCAGACCATTCAGAACTGGCGCGACGACGAAAACAGTAGTGATTGGTTAGAGTGGGCTTCTCCTGAGTCTGAGCAAGAGGGGTTCTGTATTTACGCAATTGAAGTGGACGTCAAGCAATGTGTTAAATTTGAAGATTATGCTTCTCTAACGACTGATATGGAGTCATTTCGCTCTACCCGCTACCATGCGAATCCGGTCTATCCCCATGGCAGTGGTAAAAATGCGTTTCCTGGCATACAGAGCATTTTATTTACAGGTGATGACTTCAGGGTATATTTTAAAGATTCTGAGGATGATCAATACTATGAAGCGTCTGCAAATCTAGACGATTTTATTGCAAATGGGACCACTGTGCTGGCTTATTCAGGGGCTGAAAATGGTAGTGGTGAGAGCAATATAATCGCTCAGGGTATATCGCTAAAACCTTCGCCAATGCAAGGTATGGCAGTGACGGTTACTGAAACTGCATCACAGGAGTTAACCATTAATTTTGCTCAATCCCTGTCGGCTTACGCACCACTGCCCAGTTTTGAAGTTTGGAACGGTATTCAGGCTATACCGCTGGCTGAGGAGGTGGAATGGTCTGAGGCACGGGATGTGGCAATTATTCGAACCACCTCAGTTGGATGGACCGGCGGGCTAGAAAATGAAGTTCGTATTCTGGATCCTTTGTTTATCGTCAATAGTATCCAGCGCTACAAGCCAGAATCCACACTCACCTTTGTTTCCAATAACACTAATGACAATACTCCAGAATTTCAATCATCAAGTGATTTCGCTGTGGAGGAAAATAACCAGGAAATTGGTGTTGTCCAAGCCATAGATGCAGATGGCGATTTAGTGAATTATCTTTTGTCTGATGGTGATGTCGATTTGCTGCGAATTGACGTCGGTTCGGGTGAACTTATCTTCAATGAATTGCCAGACTATGAGCAGAGAGTGTCCTACAGCGCTACAGTGACAGCTACCGATGGTATTAACGCGTCCACACAGGCCGTATCGATTACAGTCTTGGATATTGATGATGAGCCCCCTGTCTTTACCTCACCATCAGCCTTTAGTGCACCGGAAAACCAGACTTCCATTGGTGAAATCACAGCAATCGATGTGGACAGTGATTCCACCTCCTTTGCTGTTGATGGTGATGGGTTGGCGATAAATGCCGAGGGAACATTAACTTTTATAACTGCACCAGACTATGAAACTAAGGACGTCTACAGTGGTGTTATCACCGCAACCGATGGCACCAATTCTGCGACTATGGACATTACAATTGCTGTCGAGGATGTGGATGATCCACCAACAATTACATCAGGGACTGCCTTCGCTGCGCCTGAGAATCAAAAGGACGTGGGAACCGTAACGGCCACAGATGTAGACAGCGATGTTCTGGTCTTTAGCTTGGAAAGCGATCAATTGAGTATCACTTCTGATGGTATTCTAGCCTTTGTTGATGCGCCAGATTATGAGGTAAAAACGAGTTATGCAGCCACTGTGAGCGTCACTGATGGTATAAATATTGTAAGCCAAATTGTAACTGTATCAGTCACCAACGTGGATGATGTTGCACCGACAATAACGTCACCATCGAACTTTGCTGTGGAAGAGAATCAGCTTATTGTTGGAAATGTTACGACTACAGATGTTGATAGTGAGGTAATAAGCTTTGAAATTTCCGGTGAAAATTTAGCAATTAATTCAGATGGACTTATAACCTTTGTAACAGCTCCTGACTATGAAACAAAGTCAACATACACTGGTGTGCTTACTGCATCGGATGGAACAAACAGCTCTGAGCAAGAAATTATAATTGAAATCATTGACGTTGTTGATGAGGAACCCCCGGTCTTTGCAAGCGGGCCTATCTTTAGTGCCGAGGAGAATCAAACTCAGATAGGCGTTGTGACGGTTACCGATGAGAATAGCAGTGAAATCAGTCTTTCAATCAGTGGTAGTGATATGTTGATAGCATCTGATGGGACACTTAGCTTTATCGAGCCAACTGATTACGAAAATAAGCCAAGCTACACCGCAACAATAACAGCATCTGATAGCTCTAATGAGAGTACTCAAGATATTACCGTGAATATCATCAATTTGAATGATAACTCACCGGTAATATCCTCTGGGAATGTATTTGATGTGCTCGAAAATCAGATATCTATTGGAACTGTTACAGCGACAGATGCGGATGGTGATTCGTTAACCTATTCAGTAAAAGGTACACAAGGTACAAATAGTAACAATGCATTTATTCAAGATTCTCATTCATCATTAGATGAGACTGATTTTTATGTTGTTTCACCATCTGCGGGTCAAAGTGTGACTTTACGGATCTTCGATATTGATGATCAGATTAAAATTGTTCTGAAGAATTCCAATGGTGTCTCTCAGCAAGAACTTATATACGACATGGGTTCGGATGAAACACTAAATGTGCTGGATTATATTACTGCTGACGGATCAACTATTGATTTGGAACTAACAAATAGTGGTGCTGGCTATACAATGGGATGGGAGCTCAGTGTTGCAGGAGAGGTTGCCTATTCGAATAGTTGTGGTCAATTCAATGTGTCTGGTTGTGCTGGGGATAGTTATTCAAGTGGGATTGTCTATGAGGCCACTATTCAGCTTGGAATAGCTAAAGACAATATCTCAATTAATGAGAGTTCAGGTCAACTTACCTTTGATACTGCACCTGATTTTGAGACTAAGGATTCCTTTGAGGCAATAGTCTCAGCTACAGATGGAGTGAACTTCGCTGATCAAACAATCAAAATAAATATAATTGATGCAGTTGATGAGCAGCCACCAGTATTCACCTCGACCGCCAACTTTGATGTATTTGAAAATACACTCGATGTAGGCGCAGTGACTGCAAAGGATAACTCCGAAGTGCTGACGTTCTCGGTGTCCGATTCCGATAGCTCGTTTGCCATGTCAGAGGATGGCAACCTGAAGTTTACCACTGCGCCAAATTATGAATTAAAAAATATCTACAGCGTAAATGTTTTTGTCAACGATGGTACTTATACCGTGAAACAAGAGGTAACCGTCTCGATTAAGAACGTGCTGGAGGATGTAATCTCTGAGAGTTTTGTTATTTCTGACGGAACAAGTACGGAGCCGCCCAGGTTAAGCGGCAGTATTGAATTAGATGAGCTTAACTTGGCTAAAAATGTGTATCTATCCCTTACCGGCTTTGATTCACAGAGTGGGAATAACTTGTGTTCGCTAGGCTACATCTATCAGGTTTTTGAACTAACAAAAGATAACGAGAACACTTGGTCAGTTCAAACAGATTTGCGCCCTGATCTCTCTGAAAACTGTACTTATTTTGCAAGTTACTATATGTCGGAGGATGACATTGAGTTTGAATCGGTTCCGCCTCAAGATGGTACCTATTTGAGGATTGCCGATACCGAGTTACTAACAGATGCTACTCAATTTGCCATGAAATACAGTGCATCTGAGGGTGTTACTATCAGCAACGCAAGAAGTTCCTCTGACCAGCCAACCTATTCACTTTACAGATATGATCAGGTATATCCTGATGAATGTGTAGTCTCTGATAGTTTTGCTCCTGATATTTGGGGTAAGTTAGCTAATTGGGATGCTGCTTGTTTTAACGCTATTGTGAATATCAATGAGATTGACGATAACTTTATGTCTATTAATTTCTCAATTCTCTCTGATCTACCAATTGAGTCTTCGTTTAGTATTCTTGCTGCACCAAAAGCAACTTTAGACACCTCTTATGACGAGCATAGAGACGAGAGAAATGAACCACAAATTAACCGAGGAATAGGGAGTCAGGAGAGTTATCCAAGCACGGATTCAATCGAAAATGGAAAAGATTATGTTGTTGATTTCTCTGCCAGGGTCCACAAAACTACTCCAAACGCTGCGCTTTATCTTCAAAGCTATATGTTCGCTCATAACAGTAATTTTGGCTCTCAGCCGTTTCTTTTATATTCAGGCTTGAGTAGTTCTTTGGATGCGGAGCAGGAATATGACACAACACCACCAATTCTCACGTCACTTTCAATTTCGGACTATGCCGATACAAACAAGCCTGATCGTGATTTTAAAAAATTTACAGCTGAGGTGGATAATTTAAAGATTGATGATGACGCGAATTCTCCAATCCGCGATATTTGGATTAACACAGTAGATTCAAAATGCAGAACAGTTAGGTTTGATATTCGGGATGAGGCTGATGGATTATTGAGCTCCGAGACTGGCCAATATGTGGCGACTATTCCATTCTTAAAGCAGCAGTTAGGAAACTATCAAATTACTCAAATAGTCGTGAACGATCATGCCCTTAATGCTAGCCTCTATGATCAAAAATCGGAGTCTACACACCCAAGTGTTACTAATATCTTTAGTGTGGGATCTCCTTCGATAGTTTCCTGCCCGCACTTCAACAATTATGCGACTGATGTCGATATAAATGTATCTGTTGGAGAGGCTCTGGTAGGAGATTTCTCTGTAACTGTATCAAGCAGCGATAGCGTGACCTACAGGTTAGAGCGGGCCTCAGATAGTGATTTTGATATTGACTTGCTAACCATCTCGGAGACTGGAGAATTATCCTTCTTAGAGGCTGTTACCCAGGATACCGTTGGAGGTAAGTTCCGTATTACTGCTACCTCCGCAATGAATTCAGAGCTAGTAAGAGAACTTTTTGTTACCATAGTTATCATTGCAGAATAGAGCTCTACAGAACGAATCTAACTTAAAAAGATCATTCATCCTAAACAATAGCTGGGTATAACGAAAGTGGTGTTGATGTACGACAGAACAAAATTATTACTATTAGCGGCAAGGCTTTTTGCCTTCCCGCTGGTCCTTATGGTGATTACTATCCAGTCAGCATTTGTTCATGGACACGCAGACCATGACAAAGCACGCTTTGTCTCGTCTAGTGGTGTTGATAGTGGTAAGTGTGATGATGCTTCAAAACCCTGTAAAACCATTACCTATGCAGGATTACAGTCGAACAAAGGCGATACCATACGCTTGGCTGGGGGGAATTACAAAATTGAAGATGTCGATACGCTTTTTTATCTTTTAAGTGACTTGGTGCCCGTTAAGGCTTTGTATAGTGAGTTGTCAGGCTTTAAAGAAGCAAACCCTGCCAATATAAC
>NZVE01000017.1 GCA_002697345.1 Paracoccaceae bacterium
AAACAACACACGAACCATCATCAGTATTTGAAGCTGGATTATAATTAAGTGCATTTGGATTAGTACACCCACCTACAACTGGAATACAAGAACCATCATCAATACTAGCTGAAGCATTATAGTTAAAGGCTAATGGATCTGTACAACCAAGATAAATACAAGAACTATCACTATATTGAGCCATTGAGTCATAATTAGAGGCTAGAGAATCTATGCAGCCAGCACAATTACTGCCAATCTGATAAACACGCACATGCCCCGCATCAATTCCATTTCCATAATTATTAGGAGCACCAATTGCCACTGTGTTACCATCAGAAGATAAAGATACGGAATGACCGCTATAATCATAAGATGACTCTCCATCAATATCATTTACTAATTGGTCCCAGTAAATACCATTATAAGCATAAATACGAACATGTCCTTTAGCATTTCCATTACCATCATTATAAGGAGCGCCAATAGCTACTGTCCATCCATCAGAAGAAAGAGATACAGAATAACCACTTTGATCAGCCGCTGACTCTCCATCTATATCACCTCCTAATTGATTCCAGGAAGAGCCATCATAAGAGTAAACACGCACATGCCCCGCATCAACTCCATTTCCATCATTAAAAGGGGCACCAATAGCCACCGTTCCCCCATCAGAAGAAAGAGATACAGAATAACCACTATAATCATAAGATGCCTCTCCATCTATATCATCCCCTAGTTGATTCCAAGAAGAACCATCATAAGAGTAAATACGAACATGCCCCGAGTTAAAACTGTTTCCATCATTGAGGTAACCACAAATAGCAAGTGTCAATCCATCAGCAGAAAGAGATACTGACCAGCCACTATAATCATAAGATGACTCTCCGTCTAAATCCTGTCCTAATTGAGTCCAAGAAGTTCCATTGTAAACATAAACACGGGTATGACCGGAAGAGACGCTACTCCCATCATTTAAGTGAGCACCTATAGCTACTATCCCACCATCAGAAGAAAGAGATACAGAATAACCACTATTATCACCTATTGCCTCTCCATCTATATCTTGTCCTAATTGATTCCAGGAAGAACCATCATAAGAGTAAACACGAACATGCCCTGAATTAGAGCCATTTCCATCATCCCCATAAGCTCCAATAGCCACTGTTCCTCCATCAGAAGAAAGCGATACTGACCAGCCACTATAATCATAAGATGACTCTCCATCTATGTCTTGCCCCAATTGAATCCACGAGGTGTCATTATAAATATAAATACGAGTATGACCTGAAGAAACACCATTCCCATTGTTATAAAGAGCGCCAATAGCCACTATATTGCCATCAGAAGATAGAGATAAAGAGGCACCACTGTAGTCATCAGGTCCCTCCCCATCAATATCATTTCCTAATTGCATTAATTGGTTAAGCAAACAACAACTACCATCATCAATATTAGCATTTACATCATAATTAAAGGCTAATGGATCTGTACAGCCAAATGTAGAAGCTATACATGAACCATCATCTGTATTTGCTGCTGGGTCATAGTTAAAGGCTAATAAGTCTGTACAACCATTCACTACAGCTATACATGAACCATCATCTATATTAGCATTTATATCATAGTTAAAGGCCGTAGAATCTGTGCACCCACAAACACCAATAACTAGATTAAGTTCGGCTGTTGAATCGCAACCACTAGAATTTGTCATTACAAAATTATAATTTCCAGATACTGTATAGGTTATGCCATTCCATAAATAACTATAACATGAGGTATCTACAGTAATCGAGCTACTTGAATAACTAATTGTAGCTGTTAGAGTATGTACGCTATCACAATTCTCTGTATTAGTTAATGTTTGAGTATATACACCAGAGTTAGTGATTACCTGTCCATTCCAACTATAACTATCACATGCACTTAAACTACTTGATGCGGTATCAGAAGAGTTAATTATTAAATTTAAAGTAGCCGTTGAATCACATCCAATAGAATTAGCTGTTGTAAAAGTATAGACTCCTGATGTAGTATAAGTTATCCCATTCCAAGTATATGGATAACATTCCGTAACATTTGTCAGACTTGATGTGTCTGTGATTGTCAGATTTAATATAGAAATACTATCACAACCACCCATATTAAGAGATGAGTCTATATAGATACCACTAACTGTATACAATGAAGTATTCCAAAGATAGGAAGCGCATCCTTGAGCATTATAATGTATAGTAGAGGATTCAAAAACATATACGTTTATGACTGCGGAATTACCATTATATGTATATGTTATCTGATAGGTCCCTTGTGTTAGTCCATTAGGATTGAAATAATTATTCACAACGCCTACAACGCCTAAACCAGAATAGGTACCTCCTACTGGCAATCCTGTATTTAAAAGTACTGGATCATCTGTAACACAAAACAAAGTGTCAGATAAAGTAACACTTACTGGTGTATAAAGAAAATTGTAAATAACATTAGGGTCATTATAATTAGGAAGTGGAGCTGCGTTTGTATTAACCCAACCATTAAATGATACTATATTAGTATCTGACTGATAAGTAAAGATATCATCTGATGATGCATCCCATACTTTTAAATAAAAATCTTCAGAACCTGACATCCCCTCATCAACTAATGGAGTCAATGGATCGTCACCATAGATCACCAGATTGATATATGAAACACCATTATAAACTACAACCTGAGAGGCGCCTGCACAATTACCATTACTATCAAAAGCAGCTATCCAATCTAATGAATCAGCCACATAACCATTTAACTGGAGTGTTCCGTAAAAAGTTGCTGCAGAGTTAGTCGGAGAAAAAGTGAATGCAGCAGGGTTTTGTCCTTTAATAATTAAAGACAATACAAGAAAAGAGAATAATAATATTTTTTTCATAAACTTACTTTATGAACAGTTATTTGGTTATTAATATTTGTTTGCAATAAATAAACCCCTTCCTTTAAAGCAGAGACATCTATTGTTGGTTCTTTCGATTGACTAACTAATCTCCCAACTGTGTCAAATATTAAAATCTGAATTATAGGCTGTACGGACTTTACATTAAGTAAACCTCCGGAAAGGTGTATTGTGAAATTATCCATCTCAGAAACAGATAAAGTAGTGAATATAAATGCCTCAGAAATCTCAAGACAATTAGCATTTGACACTTCTACATAATATGTTCCATCTGCGGTAGGAGTAAATATAGAATTTGTCTCTCCAGTAATAGGGTCCATACTAGCATCTAGCCACTGATATGAAACTCCAATAGAGGTACACTCCAATACACCTACATTTTGTGTTATAATAGGAACATCAGGAGATGGGTTTACAGTTATTAATAAATTCTCAGTTTGAGTACAGTTATTACTATCTGTTAATGTATATGATATCCAAAAACTACCTGCTCCCAAAATATCAGGGTTAAATGTATTTGAAATCACACCACTTCCAGAATAATTACCTCCAGGAGTAACTGAAGTAATCAGTATACTACTCTCATTGTCACAAAAATGATCTGCAATAGTAAAATTTGCATCAGGCAAAGCGTATACTACCGCCATGCTAGTAGCACTATCCCCGTTTACTACATATGTAATAATGTGATTGCCAGGTCCAGCATTAGTGGGGTCAAACATATTATTACTCACACCATTGCCAAAATAACTACCTCCAGAGGGAGATCCTCCTGTTAATTGCATTGGGCTTCCATTCTCACAAAGTTGAACATTTAGATTTAAGCTAACATTTGATGTAGTTTGAAAGTTGTAAATATCTGTAACATTACTATAGGTAGGTATTGGAGCACCATTAGTATTTAGCCATCCATTAAAATATGAAACATTAGAATTTGAGGGGTAATCAATATATTGTCCTGATGAAGCTACATATAACTTTAGTGTAAAATCTTCAGAACCACTCATTCCCTCATCAACTAATGGAGTGGTTCCGTCATCTCCATAAATCACTAAATCAATATACGCGACACCACTGTTTATTATTAGCGAGGAAGCACCACAACAGTTGCCACTAGTATCAAAGGCGGCAATCCAATCATTTGATGATGCTGGTATACCATTTATTTGAGCTTGACCATAAAGTGTTCCTGAGGAATTAGTGGGAGTATAAAAGAAAGCCGTAGGTTGTTGAGCTAAGCTATTAAGACTTAGAAACAGTACAGAAAAAATAATAGATCTAGTAACCATTAATTACTGAATCACCACTCTCTCACTAGTTACCTTCACTCCATTAATATGAAGTTCAATCATATATACTCCTTTCTCAAAGTAAGAAGCATCCCATATTTGTGTGTAATAAGAAGCCTCTTGACTTGCACTCACTAACTCATCAATTAAACGACCAGCTACATCAAAAACCTTAATACTTACATAAGATGCAGTATTTAGCTGATAGTTAATTGTCGTATTTGTTGTTAATGGATTAGGGTATATACTCCAGTGTCCAGCATCTGAAAAATCTAAATCAATCTGTCTTAGCTCCATATTACCCTCAAAACCAAAATCTGAAACAATCTCCTGACCATTAAATCTAAAAGTAAGGCTCTCTCCATCTTGAAGCCCTTCCAATAGTTCAGTGGCAACATCATCTCCATACAAAGGAGTAGTCATCAAATAACCATCTTCTAATATCTCTAACTTAGCCATTAGAACATTTGTAGAATTTAAAACCTCAATATACTCGCCAGCATGATTCTTTAAATTAGAAGTACCATTTACAAACATAAAGTCAGGATTAAATGGAGACCCTTCATTATTTGCTAAACGATAATTACCCCCATTTACAGCTGTATTCACCTTAATCCAATATCCATATGGACGAGACATACTAGTAAGGGAGTTTAAAAATGGCAATCCATTTGGATTAAATAATTGTGTTCCTTGATTAAAACCAGTACAGTAAATTAAGTTGCTATTTGATATTAAAGTATCAAAGTAAACAGAAGGATCCTCAGATGCAGGATTCATATATCCACTCAAGTTCCAACCAGGCATTAAGTCTATCTTATAATTAGGATTAATAACTGATCCCGTAATACTCAAGGTATCATCAGCTAGTACTTTCACCCAGTACCCGTAACCATCAGTAAACTGGTTAAGAGTATTTAAAAATGGTAAGCCATTTGGATTATAAAGTGAAGACCCTTGATTAAATCCAGTAACATAAACAAGGTTCCCTGGCATAAGAGTACTAAATATAGCACTCATATTATTCTGGTTTGGAGTCTGATTGGTAGAAATAAGATTCCAACCCGCTGTTAAAGGAATTAAATCCTCATTATCATCTATTGTAATAGTAACCCAAGCAGTATCAGAAGCATTACCATTTACATCATAATGAATAACACCATAGGTATAGGTGTTCCCAGCTAGGGTAGTAAAGTCATAAGTAAGGGTGTCAATTACTCCTAATGAAGTAAAACCGGTATTGGAAAATACAGAAGAATAAGAATAATCCTCAATGGTTGGCTGCTCCCAGAAAATAGTAACCTCAGTACCATTAGCATTGGCTATTGCAGAAGCAATTGGGGAGGCTGGGGCTAAATTATCTACTGAATAACCACATAGTACATTGGAATACCAGAAAGTAGCACTATCAGAAGTATGCGCTACAATTACATAACAATTACTAAACATACCATTCGCAATTGAAGAGTCTCCAAGTACAGGAGCAGAATATGCATAAGCATTAAATGACTGTGCTGGCATACTGCCCATTAACTCCCAGTTTCCTTGTTCAACAGAATCTATAGATAAACCATTTACATCAAAATGCCTCCATACAGCGTAGTGAGTAACATTATTTATAAGATTAGCGTCATCCCAAACAGAAGCATCAAATAAAATTCCTGCCATACCTCCTTGATCTTGTGGTATATCTTCTACAGAAGTTAGAACAGGAGAACCATCTGGAACTGGAGTTCCACCCCAGAACCAGTTGTCAGGACCTCCAAATATTCCTAAATCAGCACGGACACCACCTAGTCCATAAGGCATATTTGCATCCAGCTCCCAAGGTGTAGCAGCATCAACACAGTTACTGAAAGTACTCATATGTTGCTGAGCATCAGCAAATACAGGATCATCATCAATACTTCCATCACCAAAGTAATACTGACCACCAGAAGTTCCATAAGCACCACTACCCTGTACAGTTGAATATGTAATAGAGGTTACTCCAGAAGAGGTGTTTATTTGAGTATAATTTACAATATCATTACCCCAAATAATAGAATTTTTAATATTTGAGAAGTTATTACCTGTTAAGAAAATACCATCATCACCATTAAAAGTAATATTAGAATAATTAGAATTTACCTGGCCAGAGGATTGGATTCCATAAGCACTATTTCCAGTTACCATGCATGAAGAAAGATTAACATGAGAAGTAGATCCTATAGTTTTAATTCCAACTGCATTATTATCTTTAATAAAAGAATATTGTAGACTTAAATTTGTAAAATCACTAATTGAAGTAATACCATTTAAAGCACAATTACTAATAGTAGAATTAAACACATCTAATGTAGTATTTGGAGAGCACATAATAATACCATTACCATTTGAGGAACTAATTGAACTATTTTTTATACTAGCATTATATCCTAATGAACTCCCGTTGGAAGAGTTAAGATTACAATTATCAAAATTCGCATTACTATTTAATGCTAAGAAATCCATTGCTAGATCAGTGTTATTAAAAGAAACATCACCAGTTTGCGATTGAATATTAAAATTACCAACTTCTAGTCTATCTATATACCACTTATTTTCATCATAAGAAGAATTAGTTCCGTTAGCAGTATTAACATCTGCTTTAAATCTGAACTCAATTTCATCTCCAATGTTTAAAGAAACTTGTGTAGTAATTTGTTGCCAACTACTAGCGCCTTGATAACTAGAACAGCCGCAACCTTCACTGAAAAAAGTAACCCAGTTTCCATTATTTATTCTGTAATAGAAATAAACATACTGAGAGTAATCTAATTTTTCTCTTTTATACCAAACAGAAACATCAACTAATTCAGATGAACACTCAATAGGTGCAGTATAAAGAAAGTAATCTGAAGTTGTGTAAGGAGACTTACCCTTAAAATAAACAGATTTACTTCCAGTATAAGAAATATTATCTACTACAATTGCTGGATGTGCTTCGCTAGTACTGTCAACTGGTCCTCCTGTATACCAACCAACCGGAAGATCTCCAGATTCAAAATCAAATAATTCACCATAGGTAAAATCATCAGGATTTATATCACAATTAAGAGTTGAATTATTAAAACTAAAAGAATTTGCATTGTCTAAATATAAAGTATTAGTATTAGAGATACTAATAAAATTAATAGTATCACTAGTATTCTGATTGTTTAATTCTATGGTATTAAAATTAATAAAGTATATACTATCTAAATTTGTGCCTATTGCACTAATCTCACCATTAACAGTCATATTATAACCATTAGCATTCAAAACAACTCCCGGCTCTAATGTAAGAGTACAAGAGTCAGGCACTGTAATATCCCCAATCAAAGAGTAGGGACTGTTAATGGCTAAAAATGTTCCACATACAGAGCCAGTAATATTACTAACTGCATTACCTAAAATACTGATTTCATATTCAGAATTAGTTGGGTCATTACTAAGTATTGTGATTGTAGCATTAATATTACCAGCAATTAATGGTGTATATGTAACCGTAACAAATGAACTATCACCTTCAGCAATACTAAATGAATTTGGACTAACTGAGACCGTACTATCATCTGAAGTAATATCACTTACAGTCATAGTGCCAGTACCAGTATTGTAAAGCCAAATATCATCAGACACTGAACCACCTAGTGCTACAGTATCTAAAGTTAAAGTATCTACATCAACACCGATACTTACCTGTACTCCTTCACCATTTAAAATAATACTACCACTACCAAAAATTGAACCAGTCCAATCTACAGTGTCAGTATAATTTCCAACAGAAGTGGGGTTAAAAAGAAGCGCTAAAGTATCTGTACTATTTGCTGGAATCGTTATCTGTGAACTTAAAGAAAATGGATTAGCCAAACCAGTTAAGGTTACAGTTTGTGTTACACCAACAGTATTAGTAAATACTAAATTATAAAAAGTTGAACTGTCCACAGTAGTGGGTGAAAAAGTATATATATTATTACAATTTGCTACAACACCTAAACCAGTAGGAATTGTTAAATTTAGAGTTGCTAAACTGTCACATCCAGCAGAAGAAGTTAATGTGTCAGTATATATACCACCTACTGTATAAGTTGTACCATTCCAAGAATAAGAAGTAGTACCTACTGGTACTAAAACATTAGTTGTACTATAAGCACATGGGGGCGCAGAAATAACAACATATCCATGTCCTGTATTTTCTCCTGTTTGATTTACTTGGTTTACACCCGAATTATAAGAACCTCCTCCTCCAGCATACGCATCCCAGCAACTACCAGCACCACCAGAATATCCACCTCCTCCTCCAGCTCCATTCGATCCACCTCCTGCACCACCACCACCAAAACCTCCATCTGCTTGGCTACTATTTCCATCTCCACCATTTACAAAAGCATATCCATGCCAACCTCCCTGTCCATTTCCTAATAAACCTGCACCAGCACCAGCAGTAGTACAATTATTACCACCATAACCATTCGTACCTCCTTGAGTATTATTACAATTTTGTTGTCCATTATTATTTACCCATCCATGTTGGTAAGTATTACCACAATCATTAGAAGAAGCACCACCACCACCACCTGCAATAATCAGTGGAGTATTATCAGTTAGTGTTACAAAAGTTCCACCACCACCACCTCCATCATAATAATCATCATATCCTTCTTGTCCAACTAATATTTTCAGCTGTGTCCCTTGTGTTAAAGTAAAGTCACCACTCATCATAGCGCCATCACCTCCAGAGCCAGAACCTCCATAACTATTAGACTGTCCTCCTTCAGCTCCGTGTACTTGAATAGAATAAGTACCCGTTGCAGGCACAGTCCAATACTGTATACCTGAGCTAACTGTTACATCTCCATCTAATGAAGTTCCAGAATATTCAGAATCAGCTTGAGATTGAGAAGGTCCTGAATAGCCTGTTTGACTACAATTTGTAAAAGTGAATGTTTGAGCTTTAACAAAAGTTATACTTAATGTTAAAAAGAAAATCGTAATTAATTTTTTCATAATTATTTGGTTTTTTAATGTATTTAAAAGAGTAGTCGTTACTTGCTAAAATTAAAGCGATAAAAATACAATATTTTAAATTAAGTTTTTAAAGGAAGTCTTAGTTTTTAACCTTTTATTTTTAACAGAAATATATACTGACATTTTGTCCTATATATTATCTTTGGCATAATTTTAGCATAGATAAGTATTAAAACACTATAAATTATGGATAATATTAGTAAATATGAAAAAGAGAAACTTCTTCAGATTCTTGAATGTTCTGAGCAAGAATTAGATGTATTAAAAGAAAAGGCTATAAAGCTTATAGATGGTGATTGTAATTTCTGTGATATATTCTTAAAGATCCTGCAACAAGGATATAATATCCGAGA
>NZVE01000018.1 GCA_002697345.1 Paracoccaceae bacterium
ATGGGCGCGGTAGCAAAGTGGTAATGCTGTGGACTGCAACTCCGCCATCGTCGGTTCGATTCCGACCCGCGCCTCCAATTTATTTTGCTATTAATTTGCAGTAGCAGAGGTAAACGTTCCCTTTTAAGTTTTTGGTAATGTATACTTCGCGCCGTTTAAGAATGCAGATAAATCGCAACTTAAAGTGGGGAGAAATTTCCTCACAGCCCCCCTTCAGTATGCCCGGGTGGCGAAATTGGTAGACGCAAGGGACTTAAAATCCCTCGGTGGCAACACCGTGCCGGTTCAAGTCCGGCCCCGGGCACCATAGATTCACGTAACCCATTGTTTTACTTGTGTATTTCTCAAATTACATAGGTAGGGTAGACAATGCGGTATACACAAAAAAATCCTCAGCATACATATACTAAACGTGACGTATATTATTTTTCTAGGGTAATCCCTAACGATTTAAGGAATCACTACACTAAACCTCGCATCATTCAGAGCCTTAAAACTAAGTCAGCGCATAGGGCTGCAGTTGCTTCCAAGATGTTGTCAGCTAAGCTGGATGATTACTGGTTATGCTTGAGACTTGGCAAGAGCATATGCATAGTGTGAGGACTATGGTAAAGGTGGACTTTGGCTTGAGCTAGGTTATCTTACATTACCTGTACCTAATTAGAATACTGAGAGAACAATGGAATATAAAAAAATACTCAAAAAAAGAAGCATTAAAATGGTTGCTGAGGTTGTCTCTATTTTAATTGCTTGTCTAGCACTGCATTGGTTGATGCTTAATTTTCAGTGGTATAGCTCGTTACCAGACTTTCGCTGGACAAATGGAGATGGACAACCTCTCAGCATGCATTACGGGCTAGTTGCTATGCTTGTATGTTCACTGATCATCGGAATTATATTTGAAGAGGCTAGACGTAAAATAAGAGTCAAAGTATGTTCCAAATGTGGGCTGTCAAGAGCCATTACAAAGACTACGGCCTTATTAACCAACGAACAAAAAGAAGATTTATATAAGAAATCTCCAGAACTTTTTTCTGAAATACATTTAAATTTAAAAACGGCGCTGAGTTCCAACGTAACGGGCAACTATGTGCAATGTAAAAAATGCGGCTATCAACATGAATGTAAACTCAGAACGGATGCCCATGTTCCTGACGATTTTCGCGAGTCTGATTCTGGATATATACGATGAGCAATTAGATGCTACACCTGTTAGTTTCAAAATGTCCTTCAAACAATGATTTAAGGAAGTCATGCTTGAGACTTGGCAAGAGCATATGGATGTTGCCAACTGCCTGCTTGCTTCTGGATACATACAGTGCTTTACTCATTCATTAACCCATAAAATAACAGGAGAAAAAACATGACTGAATTAGAGATATTTATGTTGCAAGCACAAAACAATCAAGGAACAGGAATGTATCAAGTTGCGTTGGCCTTTAGCATTTGGGTAGCCTTTCGGGTGTCTGGGATAGCGGGTCAGCAATATAGTGATAGTATTATCGTGAAACTCGCGGCCACAGGTTTTGGTCTTGGTACTCTATTCTTCTTCAATATGACTTATGCCTTTTGGAGTTGGAATATGGAATCAACTGCTCACCGTTTAGTGGAACTGCAAAACTCAGGTACTGAACTTACTGGATTGGCTCAGGGTTTTGTTGAAAACATGGGTGCCACGGCTACAGTGCCACCCTTTTCAATCATTCCTAGCGATCCAGTAGCAGTAGTACTTCAGGTTTCTATTTTGGTGTTGATAATGCTTCCCATTTGGGCGCCAAAAAAATAATTTGAAGAGACTCCACAATAGTTACTGTCGAAATATTGATTTATAAAAAGCCTCAGTCTTAATTGGGGCTTTTTTCATGACTCTCACTCTTCCCAAAACCACCCCTAAAGTATCCCCACGGATACTGTAACAATCACAAGCAACAAAACACTCCCCCCCGCCCCCCTAAAGGTTATCCAAATGGAAGAATACTCATGGGCGCCTTGTGTGGGTCTGAGGTAGACAAAATGGTAGACGTGAATATGCCTTTGACAATGAACTACAGGGGTGTCAACATCAGTAAACACAAGGACTAAGGGCATTACAGGTGCCTGCCTAGGGCAATGACTGGCGGCCCCGGGCACCATATTAGAGTCCAGCGATATCCGCTGTCATCCTTAAATAGGCATTATAGCTAGCCATAACATTATGTGTTGGCTTTTGTTATCCATGATAGTCCATTGACGTTCAGCATAATTGACGGTACTTTTGACGGTATATCAGTTCGTTTCGAGGTTGTACCGTCATATGGCACTCACTGCAATCCAAGTTAAAGATGCTAAATCGCATGATAAAGATCTCAAGATTTCAGATTAGCCTTAAAACGGGCGACTGCAACGACAAAATCCATCACGTTTCTGTGAATTACCCATAAAACTAATTTAAAAGCCTTAGATTAGGCAGTTTTCTTTAGTGTCTGCAGGCGCTTGTATGCCGATGGCCGCGGTTTTGATGTTTGTGAGGTCGCCCGGTAGCGCAGCCACAGGCGGTGGCGGCGGCGCTGGATTTATTAACTACCGTACTTCGTTTTAAAACATGGCCTCTTATGCCAAGTCCGCCTGTTATAATTTGTTTAACTTTGTCGCCCGAATCTGGGTCGACCTGCAACGTGTCGTCAGACATCCGCTGAAACACTTCAAATCGTCGAGGTCTGGCGTTAGGGTCACTGGGGATAGTTTCATAAGTATAAGTTGGCATGGGTACTCCTTAGTTAAAAGGCTGTGCAGTGGCTGATAAGTTAGCTCGTTGCACAGCAAAACCTAAACTGAATTATTCAGATGACTTCGAGGCCATCAATAATTTCAGCGTCTTCAGAGACTAATTGCTCGATACCTGAGCACTTAGCCATGTAGTCCAACACAATACCAAAATCCATGGTGTTGCGATTGCCATGACCCATAGACTGTTGAAAAATATCTCGAGTCACATTTGCAACCGGCATTGGGACCTCCAGTGAACGTCCCATGGCGAGGCCTAAATCCATATCTTTACGCATTAACTCTGGAGTAAATGTAACGCTATAATCTAAATTAACCAACAAAGGTGTTTTATATTTGGTAAATACTGATCCTAGCACGCTCATATTAATAAATTCCATGAAGGCTGCTCGCGAAACTCCAGACTGCTGAGCCAAAATGGTGAGCTCTGCCAATGATTGGGTAACCACTCCAAGAAATACGTTATGACAGATCTTTACCGTGCGGGCGAGCTCGTCATCGCCAACATAGCTAACACCCATCCCACCTATAATTGTTAGGTATACTTTAATCTCTTCGAAAACTTCTTTAGGGCCTGAGGTAACTATCGCCAACTTCCCGGCCTTCACGCATTTACCATTCCCACTCACTGGCGATGAGATGTATTTGATTCCCATTCCATTTAGACGTGTTCGAATTTCGGCCGAGGCTTTGACGGATATACTGGAGCAATCAACCACAATTTTGGGTTTTTCCTCTCCGGACAATACACCATTTTCACCGAAGAAAACCTGCTTTACATCATCTGAGGTAGATACCATCGAGAACACGATATCTCGTTTTGCTAAGTCTATAAGATTATCGACAAGGGCGGCTCCAACTTTTGTCAGAGGTTCGGCTTTTGATCTGGTGCGATTCCAAATCGTAAGATCACAGCCAGCTTTTGCCAGACGCTCTGCCATTGGATATCCCATGCGGCCCAGACCAATCCAGCCAATAGTGTGTCCTGTCAAATCAGTTATAGCCATGTTTATGTCTCCTGAAAAATATAGAGGATGGAAGTCCTTAAGTGGTATTAATAAAAAATATAACGAGGTGTAGGTCTCAAAATAATAAGTTATTAATTGGGGTCTCGCAAAGATGCATACGTGTGCATTTTAGTACAATACCAAAGTTAAAAGCCGTTACGCAAGCTTTTTTGTAATTTGTTATTTTAGTTATCCTATATTTTTATCGCACGCATTCATCCAGGTTAGTCGAATCAAAAATTTGTTGCGCATGCAAAATATTTTGAGTATGGTAATGCACACGTATGCAGTTCATTTTAATTGCTAAAAGCGATGGTTTATCAACTATTAGCGCAGGTGAATTTATGTCACAGATTATTACGGCTGACACAAGGATTATTACTCCGGAAGATATCGAACCTAGGTGGAATTGGGATAGGCCGATAGGTTCGCCAGGTAAAACCAATGTAGATTTTGAAGAGCGCGTTGATTTTAATCGATTACACCGCTACCGGATTGCTCGAGCTCAACAGGCGCTTAAGGATTCTGACCTAGGTGCAGTATTGTGCTTTGATAACAACAATATTCGCTATCTAACCAGTAGCGTTATCGGAGAATGGAGTCGAGATAAGTTTGCCCGGTATTCATTGTTCACAGGTAACTCTGACCCGTATCTTTGGGACTTTGGATCAGCTGCAGCTCACCATCGCATGCATGCGCCGTGGCTGAAGAACGATCATTGCCGCGCAGGAATGCTTGGTTTGCGGGGTTCGGTTCCGGAAGACGCAGGACTATTTAAAAAGGCGGCGGAGGAGATCTTGGACTTGCTAAAAGGGGAAGGTGTTTCAAATATGCCGTTAGGTGTAGATGTGGCAGAACCACCGATGCTGTTTGCATTGCAGTCAGTTGGAATTGAGGTCCGCGATGCTCAGCAAATTTTTCTTGAGGCAAGGCAAATCAAGAGCATGGATGAAATTGTCTTACTCAATCAGGCGGCATCTATGGTTGATGGAGCCTATCATCTGATTGCGGAGAATCTTAAGCCGGGTGTTAGGGAGAATGATATGGTCGCTCTGGCCAATAAGTTTCTTTATGAGCATGGCTCTGATGATGTGGAGGCGATTAATGCAGTCTCAGGAGAGCGCTGCTCACCGCACCCTCATAATTTTACAGACCGGATGTATCGGCCGGGAGATCAAGCCTTCTTTGATATTATTCAATCATTTATGGGATATCGTACCTGCTACTACCGCACGCTAAATGTGGGTTTCTCTACTCCGGGCCAAGTTGATGCATACAAAACTGCTCGTGGCTGGATAGATGCCGCTATCAATATTGTCAGACCTGGAGTGACAACTGACAAGATCGCAGCCTTGTGGCCAGCGGCAACTGAGTTTGGCTTTGCTAATGAAATGGAGGCATTTGGTCTGCAATTTGGGCATGGGCTAGGGCTCGCACTTCACGAGCGGCCAATTATTAGTCGTTTGGTTTCCTTTGATAATCCATTTGAATTACAGGAGGGCATGGTATTTGCCCTTGAGACCTACTGTCCTGCTTCTGATGGCAGTGGTGCTGCGCGCATTGAAGAGGAGGTAGTGGTGACCGCTGATGGCTGCAAGGTGATTACGCTATTCCCAGCGCAGGATCTATTTGTCGCAAATAAATACTAATGAATGTTTAGGTCGGTCAGCCAGTGATGCGTTAAGCCTGTCAGCACCAGCAATTAGTGGTAAACGGTTATGTTGAGGGAAAAATGTCAGATAAGTTAATTAGGAATATCCCCGCTGATCTCTATATAGATGGTCAGTGGCGTGCTTCGTCGGATGGCGAACGATTTGATGTTTACGACCCAGCTACTGAAGAGATAATAGCTTCGGTTGCCAATGGTGCCGCAGAAGACGCCGCTGCAGCAGTTGATGCCGCTTATGATGCTGGCAATGCGTGGGCTGCGCGATCTCCCCGAGACCGTTCAGAGATTTTGCGAAGAGCATACGAGCTTATGATCGAGCGTAAGAGCGACTATGCTCGCGTGATTTCTCGCGAAGAGGGAAAAACCTATGCTGAGGGGTTAGGAGAGGTAGCTTACGCCGCAGAATTTTTCCGGTGGTATGCAGAGGAAGCTCCACGAATTGCAGGTAAATATAGTCGGTCTCCCGGAGGGGCAAATAATATTATAGTTCATCATCAGCCGGTGGGCGTCTGTCTACTAGTTACTCCGTGGAATTTCCCGGCTGCTATGGCCACGCGCAAAATTGGGCCCGCATTGGCTGCCGGTTGCACTGTTATTCTCAAGCCTGCCTCAGAGACGCCATTGACCGCGTTGATGCTAGCTGGTTTGTTGGAAGAGGCAGGCGTTCCCTCTGGTGTAGTTAACGTATTGCCCTCGAGGCGATCTTCAGTTATCTCAAACACTATATTAAGTGATGATCGAGTGAGAAAGGTATCTTTTACTGGGTCCACTGAAGTGGGCCGCCTATTACTGTCGAAGGCGGCAGAGAAGGTGATTAATTGCTCAATGGAGTTGGGGGGAAATGCGCCGTTTATTGTGTTGGATGATGCGGACATGGACGTGGCTCTTCATAGCGCGATGGTAGCTAAAATGCGTAATGCGGGAGAGTCCTGTATCGGTGCTAACCGTTTCTATGTCCATACTTCTATTATTACTGAATTCTCAACCCACCTGGCTGATGAAATGTCTAAATTAAGGGTAGGTCCGGGTCTTGAAGAGGGTGTCGATGTTGGCCCTTTAGTTAATGCCGCCACGAGAAATAAGGTGGAACAGCTAGTCAATGACGCTGTGGAACTTGGAGCGAAAGTGCTTACTGGCGGAAATCGTACGGGTCACATAGGTTTTTATTATGAGCCGACAGTGTTAATTGACATCCCTGATAGTGCGGAAATTGTCAATACCGAAATCTTTGGCCCAGTCGCTACTATTATGGCATTTGACAGTGTCGATGAGGTGATAAAAAGAGCGAATGATACTATTTTTGGATTGGCTGCTTATGTCATTGGTGCCAATGTAAGTCGCGCTATTTCTGTAGCTGAGAGGATTGATGCGGGTGTTATGGGTATAAATAGAGGGTTTATTTCAGATCCTGCTGCGCCATTCGGTGGTGTTAAGCAAAGCGGGATTGGTCGAGAGGGCTCCCAAGAGGGGTTGCATGAGTTTTTGGAAACAAAGTATATCGCTGTAGATTTGTAGACCTCAATTTCAGTAAAGACGGCTACGATATGCTTATCTAAGTTATATCGCTAAATATTAACTACGGTTAGTAGGTAAAAGTAGTCAAGACTTTGTATGCCACAAGATTTAGGTGAGGAGAAAAGTAAATGCCGAAAACCAAGACATTAAGTGCCGATGTGGAATGGCAGGAAATTACAGCTACTGCTGCTGACTGGGAGAAGGTCGGTAAAGAAGAATGCCTAAAAATGCTAAACCATATGCATTTGATCAGGACTTTCGAGGAAGAGGTCCTGGCACTAGATAAAGAAGGCCAAGTGCACGGACCATTGCACCTCAGTGTGGGACATGAGGGCTCGATGGTGGCTGCTATGTCGCTGTTTGGGGATGGTGATCTTGTTAATGGGTCTCACCGAGGCCACCACCTTTTCTTAGCTAAAGCACTTAATTATCTTGAGCCGAAAGATTTTAATCCTCTAAAAGATTCTTATTCTGAGTCAATTCACACACTTATTTACCGTTGTATGGCAGAAATTCTTGGTTTGGCTCCAGGCTACTGCAAAGGCCGCGGTGGATCTATGCATTTACGTTGGGACGAGGCTGGTGTGATAGGCACCAATGCAATAGTTGGTGGTGCCGTGCCACTCGCCAATGGTGCTGCCTGGACTAAAAAAACAGAAGGCGATAACAAGATTGTTTTGACGGCTTTTGGTGATGGATCTTGCCATATAGGAAACACTTTAGAATCATTAAATTTAGCGGCACTTTATGATTTACCAATTTGCTTTTATATTGAGAATAATGGCTATGCAGTGTCCACTACTTTGGAAGAACAGGCGCGAGAAACTCGTATGTCCTCTCGGGGCCCAGCTTTTGGTATCCCTTCGTATCGGGTAGATGGGATGAACCCAATATCCGTTAGGGTGGCTATGGGGAAGATAAATAAATTGTTGCGCGAAGGCAACGGGCCGGCGATCCTAGAAACGCAAGTCTATCGTTACTATCATCACGGTGGAGGTGTTGCAGGAAGCGCCTTTGGCTACCGCGATAAAAAAGAAGAAGAAGATATAAGAAAGCGTGACGTTATTGCTTTTATGGAAGCTGAAATGATGAAGCGTAAGTGGCTGACCATTGAGGGTTTGCAGACAATCCAGTCAAATGCAGTGAAAATTGTGAGTGAAGCTTCTTCGCGACTGACCAGTGGCGAAATAGGCTCCCGTGCTATCAAGCCTGAGTTATGGCCCGATGTTAATTTCCGTGATAAGGGTCTACGAGGCGATATGTCTGAATTTGAAGGTATTGATTTTATTGAGAAGGAGAACTTTCAGGGCGACATTAAGGCTACCAAGTTCGTATCCGCTATCGCACAAAATATGGTCCGCCGTTTCGAAACTGACGAGCGTATTTTTGTGATGGGTGAAGATGTGCACCGTTTAAATGGAGGAACCAACGGTGCTACTAAGGGACTACATACAAAATGGCCGGATCGCTGCGTGCCGGCTCCTATCGCCGAACATGGATTTGTTGGGCTCTGCGGCGGAGCAGCCCTGACTGGTCTAAGACCAGTGGTGGAAATTATGTATCCGGACTTTGCTCTAGTGGCCGCAGACCAACTATTTAATCAGATTCCCAAGGCTCGCCATATGTATGGTGGTGACAACAATGTACCTCTGGTATTGCGCACTAAGGTGGCTATGGGCAGTGGTTATGGATCTCAGCACTCGATGGATCCCGCTGGAATATTTGCTATGTGGCCTGGCTGGAGGATTATCGCGCCGTCGACACCCTTCGATTATGTGGGGCTAATGAATAGTGCTCTCCACTGTGAGGACCCCGTATTGGTGATTGAGCATGTGGAACTCTATACGACCAAGGGTCCAGCAGCGTCTGACGATTTAGATTATTTTATCGAATTGGGTAAAGCTAAGGTAGCACGCGCAGGCAGCGATGTGACTGTACTTACTTATCTGACCATGGTTCAAAAAGCGATCATTGTTGCGGAAAGAATGGGTCTTGATGCAGAAGTAATAGATTTGCGTTCCTTAGATCGAGCGGGACTGGACTGGGAAACAATTGCTGCCAGTGTGCGCAAAACTGGGCATGTAGTAGTTTTGGAGCAGGGTGGTCTTACTAATTCCTATGGCGCTATGCTGACCGATGAGTTGCAACGGCGACTATTTGACTATTTGGATCACCCTGTGGAGCGAATTAATGGCGGAGAATCTTCACCTAGTGTATCTAAAGTTCTGGAGCGCTCAGCGCTTGTGGGCGAGGAAGAAATTTCTCATGCATTTACGAAAATGATGAAAGATAAAGGCGTAGCCCCAGCCTAGATAACTATTGAGGGGGGTAATTAAATAATGTGGTGGAGACTGTTATGAATGGCAACGCAGGCATACCTGGATTGAGAGGTACGGATCATATTGGCTTTACTGTTCCCGATCTAGAGCAGGCGGTTGATTTTTTTGTCGATGTGATTGGATGCGAGCTTTCCTATGAATTAGGACCCTTTTCATCCGATGAGAACTGGATGACAGATCAGCTTAATGTACACCCTCGCACAGTAATGAATCGGTTACGATTCTTGCGCTGTAAAAACGGGCCCAATTTTGAAATCTTTGAATATCAGGCGCCAGGTCAGAACACAGTGCAACCTAGAAATAGCGATGTGGGTGGGCACCATTTGGCATTTTATGTGGACGACTTCGATACCGCGCTAAGCTATTTAAAAAGTAAGGGTATTCGCATTCAGGGTGATCCGGTGGTCCGCACTGTGGGCCCCAGTGGCGGACAAACATGGGTTTATTTTTTAACTCCGTGGGGTATGCAGTTAGAGTTGGTGAGTTTCCCTCAAGGCAAGGCTTATCAGCAGGATATAGAAATGCGCCTATGGCATCCGGCCTTTCCAGAAAAATAACCGGCATTTTGGTTCGACAGGACTACAAATCCCATGCAGAACGATTCACACGTGAAAAAAAAAGGAGAACAGTAGGTGCCAAAAGAAATCATCCTACCGGTAATAGCGGCCGATTTTGAGTCTGGGAATATTGAGTCCTGGAGCAAAAATGTGGGCGACGTAGTAAAAAAAGGTGACGTTCTAGTCTCCGTAGAAACGGATAAAGCCATAGTCGAAGTTGAGGCTGAAGACAGTGGCGTGTTGGGTAAGATATTGGTACCCGCCGGGACTGAAGAGGTGCCAGTTAATACCGTAATTGGATTGTTGCTACGGGAGGGCGAAAGCGTCGCTGATTTAGACGATTCAACGGGTTCGGTGGTGCCGCGAATGTCTCCATCAATATCCACTCTGACTCCAGTATTGGACGAGTTCCCGGCGGAGAGGCCAGCAATGACTGACACTAGCGCTACATCACAGAATCTTGATAATAGACGCACTTTTTCAAGTCCGCTGGCCAGGCGTATAGCGGCAAACTTAGATGTTGATATCACAACACTCTTGGGGCGGGGCCCTAATGGGCGTGTCCTAAAAGCTGATGTTGAACTAGCTAATTCTACTGGCTCATTCTCAGCTGGCGCCAGCTCGGCAGAAGCAGTTTCGACGGTAGAGCCGATGTCTAAGACTTATACAGCAATTCCCCATAGCAACATGCGCAAGGCAATTGCCAGGCGGCTCAGCGAGTCCAAGTGCGAAATTCCGCATTTTTATCTCAGCGTTGACTGTCGAATGGATGCCCTAATGTCAATGCGAGAAGAATTGAATGCCAGCTCTCCCCATGGTGCGTCAGCCTACAAGCTTTCGGTGAATGACTTTGTTATCAAAGCCTGTGCACTGGCTATGAGAGAGTGTCCAGCGGTAAACTCAAGCTGGACCGATGAGGCCATTCATCAACACCACAATGTAGATATCTCGGTTGCAGTGGCAACCGAGGGAGGATTGATTACCCCTATTGTGCAGAATGCTGATAGTAGAGGCCTAGTTTCCATTTCTAGCCAGATGAAAGATTTGGCTGCGAAGGCTCGAACGGGCAAGCTAAAGCCAGCAGAGTTCCAGGGCGGTGGGTTTACCATCTCCAACTTAGGGATGTACGGTATCTCTGATTTCAGTGCCATTATTAACCCACCACAATCGTGTATTCTCGCGGTGGGTGCTGGTGATCAACGAGCAGTTGTCAAAGATGGCGAATTAGCTATAGCTACAGTTATGACTTGTACTTTGTCTGCAGATCACCGTTCTGTAAATGGTGATGTTGGTGCACGGTTTATGCAGGAGTTTAAGCGCTATATCGAAGATCCATTTTATATGGTGGCGAGCCATATAAGGTGATTAACAAGTCAGGTTGCATTTAAGAATAAAATTTAGTGGCTCTTGCCAGCGCGGCCAGCAGATAATAATACAAAAAGCAGTCTTTGATTTTTATGATAAGGCGGACCATTTTTAATCACTAGCTAGTTCCAACATTGGAGACAAAATAATGAACAAAAAACTACAATTAATTTCTGGTCGCGGTCTTGCGGTTATTGCAAAGTACCTGATTGGTGGTTTTGTGCTTAGCTCCCTAATTGCTTGCGGTAGCGGTAGTTCTGTCAGTGAACCGATTCTGATAAAGTTTCCCCATGTCACTTCCCCAACAACTCCTAAGGGTCTTGCTGCTCAGCGATTTAGGGATTTAGTGGAAGAGCGCCTCGCTGGTCGAGTCACAGTGGAAGTCTACCCCTCGGGTCAATTGATGAATGATGATGACTCAATCGAAGCCCTAGCGTTTGGTGAGGTACAGATGATTGCAACCTCATTATCTAAGTTTGACCGTCTTACGAACAAATTCCAGGTGTTTGATCTCCCATTTTTGTTTCCCGATCTAGAGGCTGTTGAACGATTTCAGGCTGGGGCATCCAGAGAAATACTACTTGAAAGTATGTCTTTGCGGGGCTTAAAAGGACTGGGGTTTTGGCATAATGGTATGAAGCAGTTTGGTGGGCCAGTGCCAATGAATAATCCAGAGGCTGCGAAAGGTCTCAAATTTCGAATTATGGAATCTGATGTGCTTCAAGCGCAGATTTTAGCAATAGGGGGTAGCCCTCAAAAAATGGCTTTTGTAGAGGTCTATCAGGCGTTGCAAACTGGCGCTGTAGATGCTCAAGAAAATACTTGGTCTAATATTTATTCCTCTAAATTTTATGAAGTACAGAAACATTTAACAATGACGAACCATGGATATTTAGGCTATTTGATTGCGGTAAATCCTTCATTTTGGAGTGGCCTGCCGGATGATATACGTACTGAACTGGAGACTATTGTGAGCGAAGTATCCAGCTGGGCTAATCAGCAGGCTAAGCTTATTAATAAAGATGGACTTGAAAAAATTATCGCCTCAGGTCGCACTGAGGTGACGCCCCTAACAGATCAAGAACTCAAGGTGTGGCAACAAACAATGAGACCAGTATGGGACAAGTTTGCAGATAAAATCGGCGTTGATATTATTGCCGAGGCTCAGGGAGCATCTAATTAAAATACTAAAATGGAGTGTCTGAAATGAGAGTTTTGTTTGAACGTGTCGAAGAGGGAATGTTGGCTTTTTTATTAGCGTTGATGACACTATTAACTTTTATCCAGGTTGTGTTGCGCCACCTTTTTAATACCGGACTACTATGGTCACTAGAAGCCACCACCTACTCTTTTGCTGCCTTGGTTGTCATCGGTATGTCCTATGGTATACGGACGAAATCGCATATCGCCGTTGATATGCTGACCAAAAAATTACCGAAGAAAATCCGTAATGCTGTGACATTATTTGCTGTAGTAATTTGTTTGATTTATACCGGCTTAATGTTTTTTGGGGCCTATGACTTAGTATCTCGATTATTTGATCTCGGCAATCTGGCCCGGGATATCGCCGTGCCTAAATGGTTGTTAACCTTGACCTTACCGATAGGGTTTTTATTGTTGGCTTTTCGATTTATTGAAGCGGGTGTACAAGTTATTAAAGGTGATTCGGAGGTTTTATTAACCGGAATTCATGAAGACAAAGAGCAGTTTTTAGTACCTCAATCTGGCAATCAGAGAGATCAAAAATGACTGCTGCATTTTTACTTTTAGTGCTATTTGTGCTCTTACTAATCGGGGTCCCCGTTGCTATTTCCTTGGGGTTTGCAAGCATAACTACGATGTTATTATTCGGTAATCAGTCTCTGCTTTCCTTAGCCCAAAAGTTTTTCCATACTATGCATGTCTACCCCTTGTTAGCAGTTCCATTCTTTATTCTTGCGGGCGGATTTATGACTACCGGAGGAGTAGCCAAGCGTATGATCGACTTTGCAAATGCGATTGTGGGTCATTATCGAGGTGGCCTAGCTATGGCTGCTTTGTTAGCTAGCTCTTTTTTTGCCGCAGTTTCGGGCTCTGCGCCAGCAACGGTCGTTGCAGTGGGCAGCGTTATGATTGTGGGCATGGTTAACTCTGGATACAGTAAAAGCTTCTCAGCTGGCGTGATCTGCAATGCGGGCACTCTCGGTATTCTTATTCCACCATCACTCGTGATGGTGGTCTATGGCGCGATCACTGAATCATCAATTGGTAAGCTATTTATCGCAGGCATAGTGCCAGGTATGGTAATGACTATAGCTATGATGGCTACCATCATGATTATTGCCAAACGACAGGACCTACCGCGACAGCCTAAAGCAGACTTTGGTGAGGTAGTAAAAAGTTTTAAAGAAGCCTCTTGGGGTTTAATGCTGATTGTTATTATTCTTGGTGGCATCTACGCTGGCTTGTTTACTCCGACTGAGGCGGCAGCCGTGTCAGCCGTCTACGCCTTCTTTATTGCGGTCTTTGTTTATAAGGATATAGGTTTTAAGCAGGTACCAACGGTCTTAGTCGATGCTGCGAAAATAACCGTGATGCTGATGTTTATCATCGCGAATGCCTTTATGTTCGCCTTTGTGCTGACCACACTGCAGATTCCCCAGATGGCCTCAGAGTTTATAGTAGGCTTAGGCCTTCCTGTTTGGGGGTTTTTGTTAGTTCTAAATTTAATGTTGCTTGCCGCCGGCAACTTCATGGAGCCGACCTCTGTGGTCTTGATCCTTACTCCAATTATATTCCCCATTGCTATGGAAATGGGTATTGACCCAATCCACCTGGGAGTGCTTATGGTGGTCAATATGCAGATCGGACTAGTCACGCCACCAGTGGGCCTAAACCTTTTTGTAACGGCTGGCGTGGCCAAGATGAGCTTGGATGACACCGTGAGAGCGTCCTTACCGTGGCTGGGCGTTTTGTTGATCGTACTAATGTTGATTACTTATATACCATGGTTCTCGTTGGTATTGCCCAATGCTGTTGGACTCTGATAGATAGGAATTTTTGTGATGGCCTTTATCCTTTATAACGCACCTCAATCTACCTGTAGTCAAAAGGTGCGCATCTGCCTGTGGGAGAAAAGTATCGGTTTTGAAGAAGTTAAGCTAGATCTGTTTCGAGGAGATCAGTTGACCCAGGAATATAAGCAGTTAAATCCCAATGGTGTAGTCCCTACATTGTTGCACGGCGATCAAGTAATTATAGATTCGTCAGTTATTTTAGAGTACCTGGATGATCTTTTTCTCGATGTTCCCATGCGACCGAAGAGCCCCTTGGGGAGAGCGCAGATGCGAATATGGTTGCGCTATTTTGAAGAAGTTCCAGTACCTGCGATTCGAGTGCCGTCATATAACCGCGTTTTTCTTCGACATTATCAAAATATGACAGAGCACGAGTTTCTTGCTGTCGCGGAAAAGAAAACACTTCGGAAAGACTTTTTTTTGAAAATGGGTCGTACTGGCTATTCTGAAAAAGAGATGGCCCTGTCTTTAGGTAAGCTTTCAGAAACTGTTAACTTAATGGAAAAGACCTTGAGAGACGGCGGCCCATGGTTGCTTGGTGATTACAGCCAGGCAGATATTTCCATTATGCCGGTTATGATGCGGATGAATGATCTCGGTCTTGACTCTCTATGGGGTAGCTGCCCAGCGGTCACAGAATGGTTTAACCGGCACAGGGAGAGGCCCGCGCTAGTCAATGCTTTTTATCACAGCTCGTTGCTTTCAGAACAATATGAAGACCTTTTTATAAAAATCTGATTTCGTGGGGTAAGATGATATTAATCGATGATCCCTTTTTTTATTTGCTGGCGATTCCATCTGTATTAATTTATGGAATGAGTAAAGGTGGCTTAGGTGGTGCCACGGGTGCCATCTCAGTACCATTAATGGCTCTGGCCGTCGATCCAATTCAGGCCGCTGTGATCTTGCTGCCTATAATCTGCGTGATGGATATCCACACCATGGTGCTATTCCGGGGCTCATTTGACCGACCGGTGCTTAAAATAATTTTACCCGCTGCCGTTGTTGGGATTGGGTTTGGCTCATTATTACTAGGTTCGGTAGATGTAGCCTATATCAAATTACTACTTGGCGTTATAGCGATCTCGTTTTGCTTACATCATTGGTTTTCACTGAAGGTTAAACACTCCACAAAAGAGGATAGGTTCAGCGGGTACTTTTGGGGGGTGGTGGCCGGCTTTACGAGTACACATGTCCACGCTGGCGGCCCACCGATTAGTATCTATTTGTTACCGAAAAACTTCGATAAGGTGATTTTAGTTGGGACTTTGGCAATATTTTTTGGAGTCGCGAATTTTATCAAATTGATACCTTACACGTTTCTGGGGCAGTTTAATTCTGTGAATTTGTGGACCTCTTTAGCATTGATGCCTCTAGCGCCAATTGGAGTAAGCGTAGGGCATTGGTTGCTCAAAAATGGTAGTCAAAAGGTTTTGTATCGGCTGATTTATATAGTTCTCTTTTGTTCGGGAGTTAAACTGGCCTTTGATGCGCTGATTAGTTTAGGGCCCTTTTCATGATACACTCTTTTTCTAGAAGGGAAGTTTAAGTTTCCGCTTCTACGCCGAAGAAGTTAATAATATCAATGGATTATTGAGTATTAAATAGATGTCGCGAAAAATAACGAGAAAACCCACGATAAGAGATTTGGCTCAAGAAGTAGGTGTGCATCACTCCACAGTGTCTCGGGCACTGAATCCTAATAAACAAAGTAAAATTAGCCCTGAAGTTGTTAAAAAGATAAAAAAGACTGCGGAGAAGTTGGGTTACTTCCCAAATATCTTAGCATCTTCTTTGAAACAAAATCGTTCTTTCTCTATAGGTATACTTATTCCTGATCTCATTAACTCTGTGTTTCCGCCTATTATCCGCGGCGTTCAAGACACTGCGGAAGCCGCTGGTTTTACGGTAATGATTGCTAATACTGACGATGAGGAAGAAAAGGAGCAGTTAGCTCTGCGAGCAATGCAAGGTCGATCAATCGAAGGCATCATTATAGCCACCGCTCGACTTAACGATCCCGTAGTTGTTGAATGCATAAGACTTAATGTTCCAATTGTCCTTGTCAATCGTTCGGTCGAGCAAGAAGGAGTCAATGCGGTCATTGTTGATGAAGATTTTGCCATGCGCTCCACTCTTGATCATTTGTTTTCGCTTAAGCATAGCCGGATAGCTCATATTGCGGGTTCTCAAGACACCTCCACAGGCGCCGAACGAGCTATGTTTTTTGCTAATTATATGAAATTAAAGGGATATGAGACCGATTTGGTCGAAACCACCGAAAAGTTTACCGTAGAGTGTGGGTATAAAGCCTGTAAGAAACTGTTGGCAAGAGGCGAGGGTTTCACGGCTCTGGTATGTGGTAGCGACCAGATTGCCCTGGGTTGTTTGGATGCGATTGAGGAAGCTGGCTTATCTGTCCCTAATGATGTCTCTGTTGTCGGAAACAACGATATCCCTCTCCTTGATCGGATGAGCCCATCACTGACTACTATTTCTATACCTAAATATGAAATGGGTGCGCAAGCCACCAAAATTTTGCTTGATATGATTGATGCAGCGAGCACGGAACCAGTTGTAATAAAAATGCGGCCCAAATTGATTGTCCGCAATTCTACTGCGCTACAACCATAGTAAACCTTTAGTATTGACGTGTACGCTGCTCATCTCTGAAAGATAGTAAATCTAACGTAATAACTTTCTGTTTTCTACAGGCCGCCTACATTTTCATAAGTGATTTTCAATAGTGGCTTTGTGCTCCTATCCCGGCTAACTGCTCCAAATACGCAAAGGTTTGCGTATATTTTGGTAGTTTGGTCCGCACTTTAAAGGCCGGTGTAACCAATATATCTACGAGATGAGTTAATCATTAGTACAAGAAAGACTTAATTTTGGTTCGCTAGAGTTTAAAAGGAATTCGGCTGTAGGCCCTTAGAGTTGCACACGTTTGCATTGTATATGTATAATTAAAAAACTGTTAATTTTTATTGGATTGTCTGAAATCAAAGTGTGTATAGATTTTTTCTCAGGCCTAAAAGGTTAAAAGCCTTGAGCTTTAGATATTTTGAGAGAAGATCGATGGTAAATGCGATGATCAATATTTATTATATTCAAGTGTGCATTCGGCAGTGGAAATTATAAGCTAACCTTTGAGGAGTGAGTGATGATAAATAGGAATCTAAATAATTTGCAATCTACTGCGTTGCTGGTTTTATGTTTTAGCATATTACTGGGATCCAGCGCCTATGCGGGTTCAGTTAAGTTTGCTTCTGATGAAGAAAAAGCCGAATGGGCAAATGAATGGTCTGAACGAGTTGGCGTCCATCTTGAGTACAGTTTTGACTCTAGTGGGGCCGATGCGTGGGACGCTAAAAAACACTCTACAGTGTTTGTAACAACCGAGGGTCCAGGATATGGAGGATTACTAAGCGGTGTTTCGCTTCCAGGTTTGGCTATATTTGACGCGGATACTAGAGAGCCTGTAGCAACTAGTAACTATGATGTGCTCTCATGGGGCTGGAAAAATGTGTTCGAACCTCACGGAGTCGGTACTTCTCCAGATGGCCAGTGGATCTATTTGGCGACGGGTGAGGGATCTTTTATGACCACTGGTGAACACGCTGGTCGTTTTTTGGTGATCAATGCGCGTACATTAAAAATTGACAAAGTGATCAAACTGCAGGGTCAGGCTCACCATGCTAAATCCTTTAGAACTCCGGAAGGTGAGCAGCGAGTAATTCTGTATGGCTGGTCACAGCCTCTATTAGTACTCGATCCCGACGATGATAATCGACCGGTTGGAAGTGTTAGTCACCAAGATCAAGGTAGTGAGGCATATGAATATTTCCCTTCTCCCGATGGCGACTTGGTCATAGGATTAGGTCGTTATCGCGATTTTGATATGCGCAAGCATCTAAAGGACAATCCGATTTGGTTGATTGACCCAACGACATGGAAAGTAAAAAAATGGATTGCAGTTGGTGACAGTGCACTGGCCTGGGCTTCTTTTAGTTCAGATAATAAGCATGTTTATATTACAGGTGCCCGCAACAGTATCATCATCCAAATAGATCTCCATGAGCAAGAGGTTATAACCGAGCAGCGTGCGGGAGTCGATGGGCCCTACGGCAATCATTTTGGCTGGGATGATCGATTTATTTATACAATAGGAAAAGGTGAAGAGTCCCACAACCGCGGGAAAATGCTTGGTATGGTCGATGTAGACACTATGTTGGTGCCAGGCTCTCGTGCCATGAACCAATTCTATACCGGCTGTGTGCGCGGAGATCACGGGACCTTGCATCCAGATCCAGAGGCCAATGAGTTATGGATTAGCTGTAATGCCAGCTTCGAAGTAGTTATATTTGATCTTGATCGTTTGGAAGTGACAGCTAGATTGCCTCTACCTAATGGCGGTAGCACTCATTCTGGAGCTTTTGTGACTTACCCTAATGGCTGGGATGAAACTGGTGAAACTGTTTCCGATCAGGCGGGTTTGCATGGTAGTGCGCTTGAACTTAAACGCAAGATTATCGCCGGTGAATTTTAGGCATCGGTTCATAACAGGGTATTATTCAAAACGATTTGGGAACAGAATCATATGAGGCATAGCGTTATTGGGTTTAAAGCAAAAAATATTGGGGTCATTGGCTTTTTCTTGTGTAGTTGGTTTTTTGCCGTTAGCGTTAACGCGGACGAGGCGCTTATAAAGCGCGGCGAGCTAGTATTTAATACGGTTGCGGGCATTGGCTGTGTCGGCTGTCATGGAGCTTTTGCTGAGGGAGACCTCGGCGTTGGGCCCTATATTCGCGGCGCTAATGATGGTGCTGTAAGGGCGGCCATTGAGGGTATTGGGCCAATGATCGCAGTTAAGGCAGTGATTACCGAAGACGAGACTGTTGCAGTAGCGGCCTATGTTCATTATTTGGGCGCCACGCAAGTCGTGAGAACTCAGGTGAAGAGAGGTCGGTTTTTCCCAGATACATTCGCTACCCAGCCGAGTACAAATCTACAGGTAGTCATAAAAAACGCGGGTTTTTCTGCGCACACATTTTATAGTGATAATCTTGGTATAAACGAGTTGCTGATTCCAGCACGTAGCGCTAAAAGTTTTCTTTGGCAGGCACCGAAGGATGGAGGTGAGTTTTCCCTGTATTGCACTGACTGCAAACTGAAGGGCGAGTTGTTTAAACTTGATGTGACGAAGAGTGCTAAAAAGTTTCTAGCGATTGAATCGAAGGTCGAGGATCCAATGTAACGAGACTTGGGTTTTATTTTTGAGATCCGAGAAACTAAGGTTACTGGAGGACAAGCATGCAAAATTCGGTTGTGAACGGCCATGTGCAGCCTAGACGTCAATCTTTGCTGATGAGTTGGATGTCGAAACAACAACTTGCGCTGATTATAGGTACTTTGCTCTTGACTAGCCTCATTGCTGCGAGTTGGTTGGTGTTTCCCTATTTCATTAAAGGTCAGCATCTATTGTCTGATGTGGGCGGTAGCGTTAAGCAAGAAAAATTGTTAAATTCGATCTCTATAGGACGCTTTCTAACTCGATCAACATTTGGTCAGGGCGAAGCCCAGGTTGATATATTGTTCGCGACGCCTAAATTTTTCGAAGTTACAGATCGGGCATCTGTAGTCTCAAAGTACCGGCCTGATCTCTACCATGTTTTTATTGTCACCGAGACTACCCATATTGAGGAATTACCCTTTGGACTGCCGTCTGCCAGTTTAACTATCGATGGTCAGGTGCATATGCCTTATGACGTTGATGGCCCCTTAAAGGCCGTTCATCACCGCTCTTTAACAATACGGTTTCCTGCATATACTGATGATGGGGATCCAATCTTTTCTCAAACGGCATCAGACATGCGTCTCGAGTTGATGGGTGATTGGGACCCCGGCCGGGGTAGTCGAATTGCTAGTTGGCAACTTCCTTTAGACTATCCCCAGCAGCTTGGAGAGCAAGGGTTATGGACTCCGTTGATGGTTTTGGGTCTATCTGCAGGACTATTATCGTTCGTACTAACACCCTGCTTGATTCAGCTGCTGGCTGTTTATTTAGTGACGTTAACTGGCTTTACGGCTGATCAATTCAGGGCTGGTGGCTCAACAGATACTGCTGCGGTAAGGCGCAGAATATTTATCGTCGGCACAGCTTTTGCTATCGGGTTTTCTCTATTATTTACCCTGACCGGCGCAGCAATAGGCTATGGAGGAAAATCTGCGCAAATGTTTTTTGCTACATGGAGTCCGACGCTTACCGTGGTTGCGGGCATTTTAGTAATTATGATGGGGTTCTGGGTCGGCATCCGCTCAAGGTCTCCTATTGTGTGCAGGCTAGTACCTGATGGTTTGCAGTCCAAGCTTGTATCCGACGGTGGCTCCTATTGGGGCGCTGGTCTCACAGCAGTGGGATTTTCCCTAGGTTGTCTGACCTGTTTTGGTGGTGCCATTATCGCTACATTATTGGTTTATGTTGGTGCCCTAGGTAGCGCTTTAATAGGTGCCACAGTGATGTTTGCATTTTCTATGGGAATAGTAATTCCGTTTCTTTTGGCAGCTTTCTTCCTGTCGCGTACACTCCCAGTTTTGGAGCGAGTTCAGCAGTACGCACCCTCTATCGGTTTATTTAGCATGTTGGTAATTGTGGCGTTTGGGTTAGTCCTAGTAACAGATAATTTCCATCTGCTAAGTGATATCATATATCCCTATTTAGGATTAAGTTAAGACTATGATCTTATGTCATAAACTTTACAAAGAGGTGATTTTGCGTCGGCGGTTTGTAATCTATGCCATCTTGTTTAGTGCACTTTTGTTTGTCTCGCTTAGTCATGGTGCCTATGATGATGGCGCTAGATATATGTTTACGGCAAGTGCTCAAAATCGTTCGATCTATATTATCGATCTGCACAAAAGGAAGCACGCCGATACTATTCTTATAGATTTTGAACCAAATATGATTTCGGCATCCGATAGCCTCAAGGCTCTAGTTGTTGCCAGCCGAGATGCTAGGCGTTTAATATTGGTTGATTTAAGCAGCGATCAGCTCTCTCAGTATTCTTATCCCTTAAGTATTTCGCCAGACTATATCAATGTTAGTCCGATTGGAGACACCATTGCTATTTATGATCGGGACCAGCAGATTTTGGAAGTGCATGCGTTGAAACGCCGTCAAGTATTGTTGCGCGCTGATAATGTGCGCAGCGGTGATAGCTTTACTTTTAATCTTGATGGCTCAACTATTTATTGGGTCGATCATGAAGCTGGCACCTTAAATTCCGTAGATCTCTGGTCAAAAAGAAAAAAGTTAAAATTAACTTCAACTAAGAAAGGTCTGTCTAGTTTATCGCGAAGCATAGATGGGCTGCTGGGGTTTGTTAGTAGCCGGTTAGAGAATGCCGTCTATGTCATTAATCTACGCGATTTCACTTCTTTGATTAAGATTAGGGTAGGGAGTAATCCGGGCAGACCCTGGGGCACAACCGATGGTAGTTATATGCTAGTGCCGAATCAGGGTGATAGCACGGTCAGTGTGATCTCCGCTTCGAGTTTGCAGAGCATATATACTGTTTCCACAGTGAATAGCCCTATATCAATCAACTCTGGTTGGCTAGATACCACAGCAGCCGTATTGGGTGCACATGGTGCTATTGGTTTTATTGATGTAATTAAGGGTACTGCTGGAAAGGAGTATGATCTTAAAAATGTGCCACATGAAGGTATTGTGACCTCCGATTCAAAAACGCTTCTGATTCCTGTTGCAGGTAAGGGAGCAATTTCGTTTTTTGATATGAGAACACGCTCTTTGACTTCCGAAATTAGTGGTTTACCTAAAGATATCGGCGCTGCGACCTTGGCTGTTTCTAATAATTTATGTCATTAAGGAGTACGATATTTATATGCTAGATAAGTGGATTATATCTATGCTCAAAATCGTATTGCTATCGGTTTTTTTTTCAGCTCATGGGGTGGCAACGGAGGTCGTTTCAGGGGAATTTGAACTAGTGGATCACAATGGCAATCTGGTGACTCAGTCTACTTACAGCAATAAACTGCGATTGGTCTTTTTTGGTTTCACCCGTTGCCCGATTATATGTCCGACCACTATGTCTGAGATATCTAAGGTCATGTCCCTATTAGGCGAACGTTCCCATCAGGTGCAGCCAATTTTCATCAGTATTGATCCTGATTATGATACTCCTGAGACGGTAGCGGATTATATCAGTATATTTCATCCTTCCATCGTTGGCCTGACGGGCACTCCCGACCAGACTAAGCGGGCCGCTAATAGTTATAATGTGACCTATGGCAAGGGGCCTGTTAATAGTATGGGTTATGCAGAGGAGATATATCACACATCCTACCTTTATTTGATGGATCGCAACGGCGATCTTCTTGATTTGATTGGCTACGGCGCCAAACCTAAAGTTATATTGGATAAGATGAAGGAGTATTTATGAACATCTACTTATGTTTGCAGGCATCACTATTACTATTTTTATCCAATACTTTACAAGCTGCTGATATCCAGCTGAATGAGGGTTGGGTTAGCGCGCCACTGACTAAAAGCGCTAGTACGGTAGCTGCTTTCGGTGTTATTGCTAACCTGAGTCAGCAAGAGGTCTCTATTGTTGGGGCAAGTAGCGACTACGCTGAGAAAGTGCAGTTTCATCGTATAGAGCATATAGAGGGGTTAGTGAAAATGGTCTTGGTGCCGTCCATCCAAATTCCCTCCAAGGGACAGGTCTCGCTGACAGCTGATGGGGTTCATCTAATGTTAATGGGGTTGCAAAAAATGCCTTGGAAGGAAGACTTTATTAGCATACAGTTTGATTTAAATAATGGGGATGAGGTTACTCATCACTATGAGCTTCGTGACCGTAATCAGACTACAGGGAAAGAGCGCGGCGATCATTAAAATACTCCTTAAGTAATAGTGCCAGTCCTAACATTATAAGTAAGAGCTACATGCAATGTTCACCTAGTACTAAATTAAGATCAGAGATATTAGCCCATTCAGCTAGTGAGGCATCATAAAGACGCACATCCTGGTAGCCAAGAATTTCTTTAAGAACAAACCAGGGGGGTGCGGCATGAAGCCCTTCGTTGCAATAGGTGACAATGGTCTTTGTATTATTAATGTCGTGAGCCCCATAGATCTCCCGCAAGTCTATAGCTGACTTAAAAGTACCATTTGCATTGAGATTCTCTTGCCAGGGAATACTTTGGGCACCATATATATGCCCAGGATATTTATGAATAACATTATTATGGAAGGTTTTTCCTATTACTGCTCCAGTGTATTGATCTCGAGGTCGCCCATCTACCAGGGTGAAGTTTTTATCTGTTAGACGAGACTCGATATAGGGCTTATAAGTAATTAAAGACTTGTTAATCGTTAGGATCTGATAGTTAGAAGGTTCTATTCCGCTCTCATTAGATACAAAGGTTCTGCCGCTGAGAAGCCAAGCGTCTTGACCCCCATCCAGAATATGTAATTTTTTGTGACCATAATAACTGAGCATCCAAAACATTCTAGTGGATAGTCTACTATCCATATTGTCGTATAAGACTATCGTAGAATCTGCTTCAATACCTAGACGCTGAGCGAGCTTTTCAAATGCTATGGGTGGTAAAACATTAAACAACTTAGGCTTATTTTGGTCACTGATGTCTTGAGTCCAATCTACGTAACGAGCTGTTGGAATATGCCCTTGGCGATAACTTTTGGATGTACTTCCGAGGCTTAGCAAAACTATATCTGAACGATGCAAATTAGCCTCAAGCCAGTCGCTAGTAATCAATGCATTACTGTTGTGGGTAATAGGCAAAGGGGGTTCAGAGGACGAGCATCCTGCTATAAAAACAAATAATAAAAAGAAGATAAACTTCATGATAACACCCTAAAGTATGAAATCTTGATAGATAGTAACGGTAAAGCCTTCCTGTTATTAATTCCCATAGGTTCATGGTAATTTAAATAGATCTTCAACGGAACAAGTTAGTTTGTTTGCAATTTGTAGTGTGAGAGCTATTTGTGGGTTCTACCTTAGTTAATGATACTAAAGCTCCCCACTTACCAGACGACCACCTAAAATTGTGGCCACTGGCCGAATACTTTTGATTTGATCTTCCGGAATAGTTAAGTAGTCTTGATCTAGCACTAGCATATCAGCCATGAATCCAGGCCTAATTGAACCTAAATTAGCTTCTTGAAACATCAAGTAGGCATTTGACCGAGTGTGAGCTATTAGCGCCTCCTCTCTGGACAGTGTCTGGCGCATTACCAAATCACCATTTAGCGCTTGTCCCGTGATTGCCCACCAAAGTGTGACAAAGGGTGAAATTTGATTCGCTTTGGTGCCATCTGTTCCAAGCCCAAAAGGTATCCCACTATCTTGTATTAAACGAAGCGGCGGCATGTCTAATGAGGCGTCACCAAACTTCTCAGTTATTTGATGTCGGTCTCCGAGTACAGATATGCTTCGCATCTGTAGGTTCACACCAAGCTGCCGCGCTCTCTGGATTTGACTGGCTCCGATATTATCAGCATGAGTAATCGACCAACGTAATTGTCGCAAAGGGAACTCTTTGTTAATGTCTGTCATAACATCAAATAATACATCTATAGTTTCGGGTTGCATTGCATGAGTTTGTACAGGCCAAGCTTGAGAAGCTGCAGCTTCCAGAATCTTGCGTCCAATGCTGAGTTCAAAGGTACTTGGCGACTTAGCATCAAGTTCATCATCCCAGTGGAATGGGCCATAATAAATCTCGCCCATTGCGATTAAATCAAATGCAGCAGATCCTTGGAATGGTTTTGTAGAATGAATTCTTTTTATTAATAAATCAGCGGCCTCTGGGGAGTTTGGAACGCCTGCGTTCAAGGTATGAAAAACTCGCAAAGTAATACCCTCAGAGTCTGCCAGCTGCTTTGTGCGAGCATAACTTTCTTGCTTGATTCCAACGCCGCCAGGATCGTACACGCTGGTTAATCCAAGCTCGTTGTAGTACTTAAAGGCGAGCTTGATTGCATCCTCTTGCTCATCAGACGGCACAGATGGGAACTGCTTTATTGCTTCAGAAATCATTGGGAACCCGCCATTCAGACGGCCAGTAGCATTGCCATTATCATCCCACACCACATACTGAGACAACCCTTGGGCTTTGCCGATTGGCGTTGAAGACGACGACATCGGTATCCCCATAGCTTTAAACCAAGCAGAATTCCCATAAATATGATCATACACAGATTGTAGAATCACAGGCCGATCAGTAGCGATGCTGTCAAGCTCTGCTAGAGTAAAGTCAGCTTGGCTGTCTATAAACTGACTCTCTTGCCATCCCCCAAGAGACATAAGCCATGCCCCTTTGGGTAATGTTTTGCTTTTATTTCGAAGAATTTTTAACGCCTTCGAACGAGTTGTAACGCCATCTAAACGCGGGTCGTTCGGCCAATATTCGGTCGCACGCACCACGTGATTATGATTATCGATTAGACCAGGAATCATTGTTTTTCCTGCCAAATCGATCCTCTGAGTCTGAGCGTCGGCTAGAGATGTTATCGCGTCGTTATTTCCAACAGCGATAATTCTCTCCCCTTTAACAGCTACCGCTTGTTGAATCGAAAAGTAATCATCGACGGTAATAATTTTGCCATTGGTATATATTTGATCCGGCACTTGCTGCGCGTGCGCAGAGAAAACGATACATAATTGAACAAGCCATGCAGCCAGAGTCCCTCTATAAAATTTCATGAAAAGTCCTCATAAAGTCAAAAAGTCAAAAAGTCTAATTATAGAAACCAATAGAATCACCCTTAGTAGTAACCCCTAACCCGTTTAACAATCGATTCGAATAATTGAAATAGGCGGCTACCTGGTTTACCTCAAGAATCTCGCCGTCGGTACAATTATTATGGCGAAGGTTCTCGATATCTGAGACCTCCATTGTTGCCACGTTGCTCGTCAATTTCACGGCGTATTGGAGTAGAGCTAAATTTTTTCCATCGAACTGAGTCTGTGGCGTTCGGGCATGTAAGCAGTCTAAAATTTCATCGCTACGTTGTTCATCATTAAGCAAACGGCGCGCGTTCATGAAATGATGAGTAAGGCTGTAAGTACAATCATTAATGATACTGACATAAGACGCAACGACTTCAAGAAACCACAATGGAGTCGTTATGTCCTCGTGATGTAATACGCTCCGATAAAGCGTTACATGTCCGTGCATCGTATGCGGTCTTAAAGAATGAACTTTCATGACATTGTCAACAGTGCCATGGGGAGTCATTGCTTCGTCATATAACTCTCGCAGAACGCCAGTTGCCTCATTTTCTGGAATCATTTTAATCCAAGCAGTCATTGGTTACTCCGTCCGTCTGTTGCTAGCTTTTTTAGTTTGCCGAAATATGCCATAGCCCATATAGGCGAGGGCAATGGACAATAGTGGGTTGATTAAATTAAAAAATGCATATGGTGCAAACTCCAGTGGCGACATGCCAAGTACCCCTGTTATGAAGGCACCCGAGGTTGTCCAAGGAATAATCGATGTACTGCAAGTTGCGCCTTCTTCCAGACATCGGGACAGCATGTGTTTCTCGAGTCCGTCTTCCTCGTAGGAATTTTTGAATATCTGACCTCCGAATATAATCGAGAGATAGGCCTCACCCATGCTCATGTTAGCGGCAATACCGGCTCCGATTGTAGTGGCCATGAGGGTTGCTGATCGCTTGATGCGTTTCAGTAGGCCACTAAGCAGTATTTGGACGAAGCCTGTGCGATCAAGGATGCCGCCAAGCGACAATGCAAGTAGCGCGAGAGACATCGTCCACATCATACTGTTTATACCACCTCGGCTCAGCAACCTATCTAGTTGTTGGAGACCCGTATCTGCAACATAGCCTGTGTGCAAACTATTTAGCACGTCTGTAATGCCCCGTTCTTGAGTTAGAACAGCCAGCAC
>NZVE01000019.1 GCA_002697345.1 Paracoccaceae bacterium
TATTTCAAGGAATGGAAATGTAGTTGCAGGAGTAGTTTACCTCCCTATCTTAAATTTAATGTATACAGCATGTGAGGATAGCCAATCCACACTAAACGGAAAAGTGATCTCGATATCGAAAACGACCTCTCTTGAAAACTCAAAATTATTAACTACTTCTGCAATCATGCAACAAAGTAACTGGAGTGACTCAGTTCAAGGAATTAAAATACAGTATATACCTTCATTAGCCTACCGTCTTTGCCTTGTTGCACAAGGAAAATTTGATGCCGTTATAACTTTGCGAGACTGCTGGGAGTGGGATATTGCTGCTGGAGACTTAATTGTACGGATGGCTGGTGGGCTTTCAACTGATAAGTATAATATGCCACTACTCTATAACAAAGAGAGTACAAAAACTTCTGGCTGTATTAGTGCAGGGGTTAAATTAAACAAAATTATTAACTCTAGCATAATATAAATTATATGGAGCTTTCGTGGTTTAAATTCATAGTTTATAATAAGGCATAATAACATAATCTGCTATAATAGGTTCTTACAATTTATATGGTTAAAATTAAAATAAAATATGTTCTTGAAGTAACTTAATGGGAGACTCTTTTTTCCTGTATGTATACTTACTATTCGCAGACACATTAACTGGAGTTGCGAACCGAAAGCTAGAAGCCAGGTTAAAGGCTGGAAAAGAAGACCCCAATCGAATTAACGAAAGACGAGGACAAACCCCTAATATTAGGCCAGAAGGCGAGGTAATATGGTTCCACGCAGCAAGTGTAGGGGAATCTATTGCTTTACTAGGGTTAATTGAAAACATAGTCGAAGAGCGTCCTCTTACAAATATTTTAATAACCACAGGCACAACAGCGTCCGCAAACCTTATAAATACACGTCTTCCAAAAAAAACAATTCATCAGTATGTTCCCCTTGACGTTGGAAAGTTTGTTTGCGGTTTTTTAGATCACTGGAAACCAAACTTAGCTATTTTTACAGAAAGTGAACTTTGGCCTTGTTTAATAGCAACGACCCACGCAAGAGAAATTCCACTTATTTTAATTAATGCAAGAATTTCTAGAAAATCTTTTTCTAAATGGAAATGGGTAAAAGGTCTATTTTCATCAATATTAAGTAAATTTGACATAATTCTTTGCCAGGATGAAAATACTGCAACGTTTATAAGAAAACTCTCTAAGTCAAAAATTGATCCAAAAGTAGTTGGATCACTGAAAGAAAGTGCTCCCCCACTTCCTTTCAGTGAGGAAGATCGCGCAGTAATTTCAAATCAAATAGGTTCACGACCTGTATGGCTTGCAGCATCGACTCATGAAAGAGAAGAACTAATGATGGCTGAGGCACATGAACATGCACGCAGATTCTCTAGAAGACTACTTTTAATAATTGTACCTCGGCATCCCAACAGAGGAAAAAAAATATGTTCAGATCTTCGTAATCTAGGGTGGCAAGTTTCACTTCGATCTGCTGGAGAGGAAATAAATAACTACACAGAAATATATATCGCAGATACCTTTGGTGAAATGGGGCTTTGGTATCGAATTTCATCCATAAGTTTTTTGGGTGGCTCTATGACTGAAGTAGGCGGGCACAATCCATTCGAACCCGCAACACTAGGTTCTGCAATTCTTCACGGTCCCCATGTTTGGAGTGCGGCAGAGGCTTACGAGGAGTTAGGAAAAGTAAAGGCGTCTCTACAAATAAAAAACCCTGAGGAGCTCTCTCAAGCCATAGTAGATCTATTAAACCCTGACACAAATGCTTCAATGGCAAAATCTGCGTGGGAGCTGTCATCAAAAGAAGCAGAAGCATCTTCTCAAGCATTAAATGAAATATTTAAAGTATTAGACCACATGGGTGGTAACTAATGAAAGCCCCAAAGTTCTGGTATAAGAGCCTAACTCTAATCTCTCTGACCCTGCTTCCAGTTATGCTGTTATACTACCTTTTAACTAAAATTAATCAAATGATTAAAAGTCCATATAAAAGTAAAGTTCCAGTAATTTGTATCGGCAATCTCACTGTTGGGGGGACGGGGAAAACTCCTACAACTATAGTTTTAGTCGAAAGGTTAGTCTCAATGGGGTATAAACCACACATTATTTCACGTGGTTATAAGGGAACTGAACTAGGCCCCCTAAGGGTTGATACAAAAATACATACCGTCACCCAAGTAGGTGATGAACCCTTAATTTTAGCGACCTTTGCACCGACTTGGGTATCAAAAAACAAATCTAACGGAATCAAGGTTGCTGTTAAAGAGGGAGCTGACGTTATTGTACTCGATGATGGCCTTCAAAACCCATCAATCTATAAGGATTTCTCAATCATTACTGTTGATGCTAAAATTGGATTTGGAAATGGCTTTTTGTTGCCAGCAGGCCCACTTAGAGAGCCCATAAATTCTAGGTTAAAAAATACAAATTTTTTACTCTCAATAGGTTCAGTTAAGGACCAAAATAAATTTATTTCTCAATATAAACACAAATTAAATAAAGCAAAACATATTCAAGCAGAAATTGTTCCAATAGAAACAGGAATGAATTGGAAAGGTTTAAGGGTTTTGGCTTTTGCTGGTATTGGAAATCCAGAAAAGTTTTTTACCTCTCTCCATAATTTAGGAGCAACTATTGTAGCCACTAAGAGCCTAAATGATCACCAGGTTTTTAATAAAAAAATACTTTCAAGACTTAAAATTGAAGCCACACAACTCAATGCACAACTAGTCACTACAGAAAAAGATGCAATTAGATTACCTCAAGAGTTTAGAACAAATATCCTAAGTCTCCCAGTAAGGTTAAAAATGAAAGATTGGGCACAATTAGAGAGTGCAATTAATATATTACTTAAAGGTTAATTAAGCTCTTTGTTAATTATGCTGACCAGATCGTCGTAGTCCATATTAGAATGTAATTTACCATTAATTACAAATGATGGCGTTGACTGTATATTATCTTCACCAGAGTTTAACCTATACGCCTCCACTAATGCCCTCGCATTAGCTGTATCTTGTAAGCAAACTTCCAAATCTTCGTTTGTTAAACCAGAGGTTTTACCAATTCTTTTCAACTTATCAACTACTTCTGCTACTTCCCCTGTTACCCATTCAGACTGTTTTTCAAAAATCATATCTATCAACCCAAAATAGTTTTCTGATCCACCGCAACGGGCCACCATTCCCGCCCATAGTCCATATTTATCAAAATAAACTTCTCTAAAAATAAACTTCACTTTGCCAGTATTAATATATTCCTTTTTTAGCTTTAGAAAATTTTCTGAATGAAAATCTTTACAATGTGGGCATGTAAAAGACGCGTATTCGACTATAGTTACAGGTGCATTAACATCTCCAAGGACCATTTCTTCAAGATCTACTCCTATAACAGAACTCGAATCACTAGTTGCTGCCTCTGCATATAAACTAACTTTATTTGGACCTACCAAGTAAGTGAAAGCACCAAAAACTATAAATAAAGAAGCCAGAAGGCTAAAAAATATCCTACGATTCATTAACAGAAATCCTTACATTTATTTTCCACTTAATAGTACATTTTTACCAAGCTCTTGCAACGCCTTTCGCAGATCCTCATTAGATATTGGACTTGAAATTTCTTCAGAAGACTCCAAAACCTTTGGGTCTATTATTTCATCTTTTATGTTTTTTCTAATTACTTCACTCTTAAAACCCTCAAAAGTTCCTGTTTGGGTAATTCGAACTTTACTGATAGCTGAGTAACCATAAACTGAATTAACTTTTTCTCTAATTTCATTTAACATGGTCTGCAAGATAGGTGCATAAGCGCCCAAACATAAGACAGTCAAAGTAGAACCCAAACCTTGTTGGTTAGACCCAATCTTAATCGGTTTTGCAATTAAACTAATATCCTCTCCAACGATTTCCCGCCAATGAGTTAAAACTCGCGTTACGGTAAATCCTCGTTTTTCAACAACATTTTTAGTTTGATAACTAAGTAGACTCGATATAGCTTTAAACCCACTTTTACGTTTGAAAGATGTTTGGACTTTTGTTTTTAAATGTTTTTTGGGCATATCTTTATTTCTTATTTTTACAAACGAATTAGTTTATAATACAACTTATTAGCGTCATCTTATAGGGTAAAGTTTTTGAGAGTTAATGTGAGTTCATCTAAACTCCTAAGTTGGTACGATAATAACGCCCGGGAGATGCCTTGGAGAATACCACCTCATGAAAGTAAAAGTGGGAAAAAACCTGACCCATACAAAATATGGTTAAGCGAAATTATGCTACAACAAACCACTGTAGCAACAGTAAAAAGTTATTTTATCAAATTTATTACTTTATGGCCTACTGTTTTTGATTTAGCCAAAGCAAATGATAACGACGTAATGGCAGCTTGGGCAGGCTTAGGTTACTATGCCAGAGCCCGAAACCTTCTAAAATGTGCACGGATAATCGTAACTGATTTGGAGGGCGTATTTCCTACTAGTTTAAAGGAACTACAAATGCTGCCTGGTGTAGGTCCGTATACATCTGCTGCGATTGCAGCAATCGCGTTTAACTTTTCTGAAACCGTAGTCGATGGAAATGTCGAAAGAGTCATGGCAAGAATATATGCAATCACAAAACCACTACCTAGCTCAAAACCAGAACTATACGAATGTGCCAAAAGAATTACTCCTAAACAAAGACCTGGGGATTTTGCTCAAGCAGTGATGGATTTAGGTTCGACAGTATGTTTGCCTAGGAACCCTAAATGTCAAATATGCCCCTGGGAAAATAAATGCCAAGCAAACCAAAAGGATATTGCACAAAAGTTACCTATAAAGTTAAAAAAACCACCTAAGCCAACTCGTTATGGAATTATCTATGTAGTTAATCGTGAGGATGGTGCATGGTTACTAGAACGCCGTGAAACAAGGGGTCTGCTCGGAGGTATGCTTGGTTGGCCCACTTCTGAATGGTCAGAAAAAGCAACTGAAGATGCGCCTATTACTACAAAATGGGTTACCAGCACTCAGTCGGTGCATCATATATTTACTCACTTTAAACTTAATTTAATTGTTAAAATTTCTCGCTGCCCAACCCATGTAAAGCCAAAATCAAATAAATTCAGTTTTCAAAGTGATTTTGTTATATCTGATCTTCCAAAACTAATGCAGAAAGTTTTTGCTATTGCACTTACAGAAATCAAAAAAAACCCCGCCTTAAAAAAGCAGGGCAGTAATTGCAGCAATTAAATTGCTACATAGGCGATCTTTAAGGTTTAGACCATTTCTGATCTTATCTGTTGGCGAAGTATATCAATGGGTATGCGCTTACCATCTCGCTTATAACACCAATAACTCCAGCCATTACAACTGGGCGCACCCTCCATAGCAGCCCCTACCTGATGAATGGACCCTTTTATGTCATTTCCAATTAAAGTCCCATCCACCCTAATTTTTGCCTTATGTCGACCATTTAAACTCCATAAATCTTCGCCAGGGTTAAGCATTCCACGCTCAACAAGCTGACCAAATGGAACTCTCGGCTCACTTCTCTTTGACAAAGTTACCTCTAAGGATGATCGATCAAATTTCCTTATGTTTTTTATCCGTTCTTTTGCCACTTTGATATATGCTGGTTCTCTTTCAATTCCAATAAAATCGCGGCCTAGTTTTTTAGCTACTGCACCAGTAGTCCCAGTTCCAAAGAAAGGATCAAGAACTACGTCATTAGGTTTTGTTGTTGCAACAATTATACGGTGTAACAAGCTTTCTGGTTTTTGAGTAGGGTGTGCTTTATCACCCTTTTCATCTTTTAATCTCTCATGCCCAGTACATATTGGTAAGACCCAGTCAGAACGCATCTGAATACCATCATTAAGTGATTTAAGAGCGTCATAATTAAAAGTATATTTACTTTCCTCAGATTTAGAGGCCCATATGAGGGTTTCATGAGCATTAGTTAATCGCATGCCACGAAAGTTTGGCATTGGGTTTGATTTTCGCCATACAACATCATTAAGTATCCAAAAACCTTGATTTTGTATCTCACTTCCAACACGAAAAATATTGTGATAACTGCCCACAACCCATATCGCACCATTTGGTTTTAAAGTTCTCCTAGCTGCTGATAGCCAGTTTTTAGTAAAAGTATCGTATAGAGAAAAACTAGAGAATTTATCCCAATCATTATCTACGGCATCTACTTTTGAACTATCTGGTCTATGTAAATCCCCACGAAGTTGTAAATTATAGGGTGGGTCTGCAAATATCAAATCTATCGAGTTCGCAGGGAGGCTATTCATTGCCTCGATGCAATCAGTTTCCATAATTGTGTTAAGTGGAAGAGCTTCTCGTACCACTGTTGTCATTTTTCCCATTTCTGCCTCAATTGTACGCTTGTTGCGTCTCTAATTAATTTAGGGTCAAAATGATTCAAACAGGAATCTTTGTCAAAAACTATTTTTAATCAATAGGTTACAAATTATCCTTGATACAATATATTGTGTACGGGGCGAAAGGAAACCCTATGATGTGGTGTCACACCACATTTCTTTAAAGCAAAAATGTGGGCTTTTGTTGGATACCCAGCGTTTTTTTCCCACCCATATTCAGGATAGTGTTGCGCTAAATCCACCATATAATTATCTCGACTAACCTTAGCTACGATCGATGCAGCCGAAATAGACAGTGATTTACTATCTCCTTTAACCACTGCCAGTGCAGGAATCTTTAGTTTTTCAGGAACCTTGTTCCCATCAATCAAAGCATATTGCGGTTCGTCTGGTAGACCATTAATCGCCCTACACATCGCCAAATGTGAGGCATGATAAATATTTAATTTATCTATTTCTATTACACAGGCTTCTCCAATAGAGTAAATTGATGTTTCTAGTATCTGAACAAACAACTCTTCCCTTCGTTTCTTGGATAGTTTTTTTGAATCATTTAAACCGACAGGAATATTATTTTTATCTAAAATAACCGCTGCAGCAACTACTGGTCCAGCAAGAGGCCCTCGTCCAACTTCGTCTACGCCAGCAACGGTTAAATACCCTTCCTCACTTAAGCTCCTTTCCAAAAGGTAGTCTGGTTGAGGCTTTAAGTGTTGATACTGTTCTTTTATCATATCGAGTACCCTACATATAATTTTAAAAATATCTTACAATCTAACACTCCTTTTAACACTCTTGATGACCACAGGTAAGGATCTTTTATGTTAAGTAATTTACTAAAGTCTGAAAGGTAATCCAGCTGACACAACAAGGAATTATCTTTAATTGACAATCCACTTTAGTAAAATAATATTATAAAATGGAAAATTTTTACTTTTTTGGTTACGGCTCCCTATTAAACATAAATACACATACCTATCGTTCGCATGAGCGCGCATATATAACTGGTTGGCAGCGGCGTTGGTCTCATACCATATTCAGAGACATTCCATATCTATCTGTATATCCAGTGGTTGGTGGAAAAATACACGGATTAGTAGCTTTGGTGCCAAATAACGATTGGAAAGCCCTAGATGTGAGAGAGACTGGGTACAAAAGAAAATACACGAAATGTACTGTCGGTTCAAAGTCGAACAATAATACTCAACTTTACTACGTTCCAACCACTAACCTTACCAAGAAAGATACAAATAAAGGTATACTCTTAAGTTACTTGGACTGCGTTATTCAAGGTTACTTACATCAATTTGGTGAGGAGGTGGCGGCTGAGTTCTTTACTTCCACTGACGGTTGGGACATTTGCGTTACAGACGATAGATTACAACCAATATACCCAAGGAGTGTCAATCTAACTACATCTGAAAGAGTTTTTGTAGATCATCATCTGCTGAAGATACAAAAATCTCTCTAAAATATTAGAAAAGGTATAAAAATAAACTCTAACTTAACTATCAGTCTATTTTTTGATGTACCTCTATGACATTTCCTTCTGGATCATGGAAAAATATCTGATGCCACTCTTTCGCAAATGCTGTTCCATAATCAGAATAAGGAATACCTTCTGCTTTTAGTCTATTGATAAATTTGTTTATGTCAGTAGTACGGAACGCAATATGACCTCTCTCAACTGGGTTAATTGCCTGTTTGTTTCTAAATCCAACATGCACGTCTCTTTCAGCTAGGTGCATTTCAATTTTACCTTCTGTAACAAAATTAATTTTACCATTATAACCACTCTCAGCAGTTTTTTCTGATCTAGGAAACTTCTCAAGTGGTACTTGATCCATTCCTAAAATATTTGTGTAAAACTTATTCATTTCGTCAACATCCTTGGAAACAAAATTTATATGGTGAAATTCTAACTTCATTAAATTACTCCAATTTCCAGATTTTTTTTGCTTTAAGCTATATGATATCATTTTAGTAAAACATTTTTCTAATCAAAATAGATGTTTTTAATTAAGGTTCAACTTACCCAAAAAATACCTTTCTCTTGGATCAAAAACTTCTTTGGTTTTTCCAAATATCTCAATTGGACCCTCTCTAAAGCAACCTTCATGCTCTTTGTCAGAAATCTCTTCCAAAAAATCAGGAATACCAAACTCTCCACCATCTCCAAGGAACTTATCTTTACACTGAATAAAACCTTCCATTGAACCAAACCAATCAGCCATTACTATCGACGTAATAAAATAGTAATCAACCCAGTTCCGATCATCAGCCTCACTTATTACAGTCATCCAGTGTCCATCTTTATCATCTACCATAACTGTTACTTCTTCTAAGCCTAACATTCTGTTAAAATAACAGTATATAGCTTTAAAACAATTTAATTATGTATCTAATTTATTATAATATGTTAGCATAAAACTACTTATAACTTGGGAGAAAATATTATGCATGCCATTCAATTTATTGTACAACCTGATGTAAACAGGCCACGCGCAGAAACATTAACCACCATGAAAAAAGTCGCAGAAATTTGGAAAAAGTCTGGGTCAAATAAAACTACAGTAGCTACAATGACTGGGGGATTATACGGTGCCATGTCGGTGGTAGCTTACTTTGATGATGTCGCACACGCGGGGATCTGTAGAAAAAAAGTTAACGAAAATCCTGAAATTAGCAAAATTCTTGATGACTCTACAGGTGAGGTTCTTTTTGAAAATAGTTATTCTGAGGTAATTACATTCGAGTAGAAAATTTTGAAGTATATTATAAAGGTGGAAAATAGACCTATTACTCAGCGCCTTAAATCCCAATGAATTGATTTTGATGTTGGTAACTTAATTGGACATCTTATTTGGATACCTTGCAGGTCTTCTAACTTTAATTAATCCCTGTGTGTTACCTATCTTACCAATCGTCATAGCCACAAGCCTTCAGGCGAGCAAACACGCACCAATTGTCTTAGCTGCAGGCATGAGCACAAGTTTTGTCCTGCTAGGTCTCACTGTTTCTGCAGTTGGACCAGCGTTGGGCTTAAGCGACGAGATAGTATCACGCTCTGCCGCTTTATTAATGGTAGTATTCGGTTTATTTTTGTTAGTTCCGTTATTGGGTAAAAAATTTACTGTAGCAACGACAGCTATATCCAAAATAGCGGATGCAGGTATTACAGCGACTGTATCACAGGGGTTGGTAGGTCAATTTCTTGGCGGCGCCCTTTTAGGTGCTGTTTGGAGTCCTTGTATCGGTCCTACTCTTGGGGCCGCTATCGCACTGGCTAGCCAAGGAGTGGATCTGATTTATGCTACTCTAATTATGACCAGCTTTGCCTTGGGTGTGTCAACTTTGGTCTTTATATTTTCTTTCGCCACTAAGAGTTGGCTAGAACGCAACATACGTTGGATGCGTATTCTTTCAAAACAGTCAAGGACAATTCTAGGGGGTATCTTTATTATTATTGGGTTTGGAATATTTTTTCAATTTAACCATACTATTGACACATGGCTTATTAACCACCTACCAACATGGCTTATCGATTTTTCTGTTATTTTATAAAGGATTAAATATGAAAAGACGTATCTTCCTATCTACAGCTTTTGCAACTTTAGTCTTACCCCATAAGGGTTTAACTTTAGAAAAAGTTTTTTATACCCCTGGTCTCACCGAGGCTATAATCAAGGAGAGTAAAGTCATTTTTTTGGATTTCTGGACTAACTGGTGTTCCACTTGTGCAGCGCAAACCCGTGTAATTAATGAACTGCGTTCATCTGATCCTAACTATGATGCAAAGATTACCTTCATCACGGTAGACTGGGATCAATACTCGAAGGCACAAATTTCCAAAGATCTCAAAATTTCTCGTCGCTCAACCCTAGTGGCTATGACGGATGGCAAAGTGTTAGGACGTCTTGTGGCAGCTACTTCTAGAAAAGAAATTAAATCACTAATGGATGCCGCTTTGTCAGTAACAAGGAACTAAATAACTTAAGGAATTTATTTCAAAAACCTCCTTTATTAAGAACTTTGGCTTGTGTCCCAAAGGGATAATTAGGATAATAAAGGCCTTGAAAAGTTTTAATTATTCACTAGGGGATTAAAATGAAATGCAATCCAATTACTGGGTTTTTTGGAGCTGAGGTTACAGGTCTAGACTTAAGAAAAAAAATAGATACCTCTGTAAAGAAGCAACTACAAAATGCTCTTTCTGAACATTTAGTTATAGTAATTCGAGAACAATGGTTAGACGCCGACCAACAACGGGCATTAGCGAAAATATTCGGAGAACCTGCTGTTAACCCCTATGCGCCAGGGTTACCAGCATATCCAGAAATGACTCACATTATTAAAGAAGCAAAAGAACGCACAGGTGTCTTTGGTGGCGGTTGGCATACAGATTTAAGCTTCCTGGACCATCCTCCCAGAGGATCAGTCCTATGTGCAATTGAAGTCCCACCTTTTGGTGGAGATACAATGTTTTCCTCACAACATGCTGCGTGGGACACCCTTCCAGAACCATTTAAAATTATGTTAGATGGACGCAAAATTGCGCATGTTGGGAAACCTTATGGGGTAAAGTGGGCACCACCAATTGAGGAACAATCAATGAGGGGTTCAACAAAACGGGGAGACCCAGAAGCAGATCGTGAGCGTTGGCATCCTGCTGTTTTAACTCACCCAGTCACAGGTAAGAAAGGGTTATATATAAATCCAACTTACGCCCTTCGTATTGAGGGAATGAGTGAAGAAATGAGCCGCCCATTCTTAGAAGAGTTATTTAGGCATACATCTCTACCAGAACACTGTTTACGTCTTCGTTGGTCTCCTGGAATGGTTGTTATCTGGGACAATTATGCGACCCAGCATTACGCGATCAACGACTATCATGGTTTTAGGCGAGAAATGCGTCGGGTAGCATTCAAAAGTGGCAGATTAGAAGAGTGGTCTAACTAAAGAATATAAATTTTAATACCTATAGTAAACTGGGGGCAGAATATCTGGATAGAACTAATAATATCATTTTTTGAGAATTCTAAATAATTAAAATCAACTAATTAGTTCTTACTAACCTAATACTGACAGAGGGGTTTTACTTATGTTATCTCCTTAATTTTTTCTTTGAGTATATAGGAGCTTATCATCCTTAAAAAAACCTTCTTGGTAGA
>NZVE01000020.1 GCA_002697345.1 Paracoccaceae bacterium
CATATTCTGTTGGTTGAATATCTTCCAAGGCCGTACGAAAATGGCAACAAGAAGGTCCAGGAATAGAAATCTTTGGCGTCACTTTTGTATTATCTTTGACAAATCTAAAATGATCTAAATGTGGATGATTTTCTGGAAAGTCAATTTTATCTGTAATCGTCGGAAAGATTGGCCTCAGTTTGACCCCTGCAAATTGAACTCCTGAATCTGGCTCTCTCTCTTCCATTTCTAACCCACTAAGCTCACCCATAAAATCATAATGCCAAAATGATCTTCGTTGCTCACCATCAGTTACAGCCATTAAACCAGCAGCTTCTTGCATTAAAATTAATTCTTCGATCGCTTGGTCTTCAACACCTTTGAGGTCTGTTGCATTGATTGAAGAAGTTTCATTATAAGCTTTTCTTGCATTTTTTATAGAATCCGGGCGTAAAAGACTACCGACATGATCTGCACGATATATTGGTTTTTCCATTTTTTTTCCATCTGAACTTTTGTAATTTTTGACTTGCATTATATTAAGAGTTTATTAAAAGCATAATTAATTTGACCTTACAATTACTAAGTCAAAACCATCCTTAAGTTTGTTAGAGTTGTATCAAAAAATTTTGGAGATACAAATGACCCCGGAAAGATTAAGAGAAATTTATGGTGATATATCTCCTAGAGCAGCTGTCAAAACTATTGATTTCCTAGACACTCACTGCATAAAATTTATCGAAAATTCACCCTTTTGTACGATTGCAACTTCTGATGGAGCTAGGCTTGATGTATCCCCCAAAGGTGACCCCGCAGGCTTCATAAAAATCTTGGATGACAAAAATATTATTATACCAGATCGTCCAGGAAACAACCGTATTGACGGTTTGTTAAATATCTTGAATCATCCATATGTAGCGCTATTATTCTTGATTCCTTCAGTAAATGAAACTCTCAGAGTTAACGGGAAAGCTATAATAATAGAGGATATTGACCTGTGCAAAGCACATGCAATTAATGGAAGAATCCCAAAAACAATTACCAAAATCACAGTGGAGGAAGTGTTCTTACATTGTGGAAAAGCACCGTTACGCGGGTCATTATGGAAGCCGCAAAGCTGGCCAGAAGAAAGGCCTATCCCAAATCTAAATCAAATTATAAAAGATCACGCAGGGGATAATGAAACCCCTGAAATGACAGATGCAGAAATAGAGAGTAAAGATAAAGAGACACTTTATTAAATAAACCAAAGTATAGAGTTAATATGGAGAGCTTTTGTGAGTCGCGACAAAAATCAAAATAACTGGAAACAATTGGATAGAGATCTTGATAAGATTTCACAATTTAATTTTGCGTCCAAATATGTTTCAAGGCCGTTATTAGCGCCTGGTATTGGATTACTATTCATAATCTTATGTGGAATTGCTGTCGCTTTTTTCTTAGATGAAGAGAAATCATCTTATATAGTCATATTAGCAGCCATCTTTGGCGCCTACATGGCCTTAAATATTGGCGCTAATGATGTAGCTAATAATGTTGGACCTGCAGTCGGCGCCAAAGCTCTAACGATGGGGGGGGCATTAGTAATAGCTGCTATCTGTGAAAGCGCAGGGGCTATTTTGGCAGGTGGAGATGTCGTATCAACTATTTCAAAAGGTATTATAAATCCTGTATCAGTAAATGACAAAACAGTATTTGTCTGGGCTATGATGGCATCATTAATATCGGCTGCTCTATGGGTAAATTTAGCTACTATTTTTGGTGCACCTGTTTCAACAACTCATTCCGTAGTTGGGGGTGTTATGGGTGCTGGAATAGCAGCAGCTGGATTTGCCGCTGTACATTGGCCCACTATGGGTAAAATCGCAGCAAGCTGGGTTATATCTCCTGTGCTTGGAGGCGGTATAGCGGCTTTGTTTCTTGCTTTTATTAAGTTTTCAATAATTTATAAAGAGGACAAAATCGCAGCAGGAATTAGATGGGTTCCTGTCTTAATAGGTCTAATGGCTGGGGTTTTTTCTACTTACCTTGCCTTAAAAGGCTTAAAAAAAATTATCCAATTAGACATAAGCACATCATTGTTAATTGGAGTTGTTTTAGGAGTTATTGTGTATGGGATCTCTGCCCCCTTAATTAGATGGCAATCAAAAGGTTTAGAGAACCGGAATAAATCAATTAAAAAATTGTTTGCCATACCACTAGTTCTCTCTGCTGCCCTGCTGTCATTTGCACATGGAGCAAATGATGTCGCCAATGCGGTTGGCCCTTTAGCGGCAATCGTACATACAGTTGAGTTTGGTAATGTGGCAGGGAAAGTTGAGATCCCCATGTGGGTGATGGTTATTGGTGCGATCGGTATTTCATTTGGCCTTCTACTTTACGGTCCTAAACTTATCCGAATAGTTGGCGATAAAATTACTAAATTAAATCCAATGAGGGCTTATTGCGTGGCATTAGCAGCAGCTATAACAGTTATAATAGCATCTTGGTTGGGACTTCCAGTAAGCTCCACTCATATAGCTGTTGGAGGTGTCTTTGGGGTGGGTTTCTTTCGTGAATGGGACTCCGAAAGGAGAGCAAAAAATAATAGCTTTAAAAATAAAAAAATATCAAAAACTATCCCAAGTGGAGAACGCCGTAGACGAAAGCTAGTTAGGCGATCTCACTTTTTAACAGTGATCTCCGCATGGGTTATAACAGTACCAGCAGCTGCAGTATTATCGGGTGTAATATTTCTAATAATTAGTTATTTTGTATAATAATATTTTAACATTAAATAAAACATATAAATCAATTCCGATCTTAATTCAGCAATCTCTCAGTTTCAAAAAGTAAATAGTTAGGAATACTAAATGTCATTAGTTATGAAGGGCTTTCCACCCAAAAAAACCGATCAAGCAACTCTAGGTAATTGGCGAACCGCACCATTTAATAAATGGGGGTTTCAACATGTGAGGGAGATTATTCCTTCAGCAAATATTGCTAACAACCCAAAAGATATCTGGTCTCTAACCAAAGGAAAAGACAATTTATCTTCAATTGATATTGAGACAGTAATGGAAAGCACTAACTCTGATGCAGTAGTTGTCCTTCAATCTGGAAAATTAATTAAAGAAATTTATCGGAATGGGATGGATGAAAATTCACAACATATCTTAATGTCTGTCTCAAAATCTATTCTTGGATTAATAGCAGGAAAATTAATAGAAATTGGTAAAATTAAAGCTGATGACCAAATTACTTCATTCATCCCAGAATTAGTGGATTCAGCTTATGCGGGCTCAACCGTAAGAAACTTACTGGACATGCGTTCTGGTATTTCTTTTAATGAAGATTACTTAAAAAAAGATGGCCCAATAATCGATTACAGGTTTGCGTCAAACTGGAACCCGGTTCCTGCTGACTGGAAACCCCAGGACCTAAGGTCTTTCATGTCAACCCTAACAGATACTTTACAAAATCACGGCGGTAATTTCCAGTATGTCTCCCCGAATACTGACTTATTAGGTTGGGTTTTTGAGCGGGCTACTGGTATTCGCTATGCCGACTTAGTCTCCGAACTACTTTGGAAACCGTTAGGCGCCGAAACGTCCGGTTATATTACAGTAGATAGAATAGGGGGGGCCAGAGCAGCTGGTGGTAAATGTTTCTCAGCCCGAGATCTGGCAAGAGTAGGAATGATGCTTGCAGATGGAGGCAAAAGAGAAGGTCATCAAGTGATTTCTGAACAGTGGGTTAACGATATTGAGAATAATGGTGATCAAAAGGCTTGGGCACAGGGTAACTTTTACGAAGTTTTCAATAAACGTGATATGAAGTACCGATCTAAGTGGTATGTTCAACAAACCGATGCACCACTAATTCACGCGTGGGGAATACATGGCCAATTCATATTCGTTGACAGATCAAAAGAACTATCAATTTCTTGGTTTTCAAGCCAAACTTTACCAGTAGATCAAATCGCAATGGAGAGAACTTTTTCGGTCATTGAAAAAATCAGAGAGGCCTTATCCTAAAAGTATCCTTTGAGCCGTGTTTCTAACTCTAAGTATTTATCAAAATGAAAATCACAAATAAACTCTGTTACAGAACCTCTACGGTAGCCTTGGGAAAACAAACCAAATCTTACGTTACTAGATACTGCTGTTTGCATATCAACCTCTGAGTCACCAATAAAGATTGTCGAATTCGTTTTAGATTTCAGATGACTTACCGCTTCTAGGAGAGGGCGTGGGTTAGGTTTTCTTTCTGGAAACGTATCACCACAAATAACTACTTCGAAATATTGCTTTATATCTAAATTTTCTAATACTTTATTTGTTAAACTTGAGGGTTTATTAGTACAAATTCCTAAATTAAATCCCCGCAGATATAGCTTAGACAAGACACCTTTGACATCTTGATAGCATCGGCTGTGGGTTGTAGGGTTAGCGTAGTAATATTCCATAAAAACTTGCGTTGTAACTTCTGATACTTTTAGACCATATACATCTAAGCATCGTTCGATCAATTTACCTACCCCATCCCCAATAAATGAACGAACTTGGTTAGATGGCAACGGATTTAAGTTAATACTTTTAAGCATTTCACTGCTCGCGGCGTGCATATCAGGTAGAGAATCTACGAGTGTGCCATCTAAATCAAAGATAATACTTTCTACTGATTTTTCCATTTTATGGAACATCCCATTGAAGCGATTTGATCTCTGGGGCCAAGACCTGTTGTTGCAACCTCCAGCATGCCTTCATATAAATCATTTTTTTGATCTGAGCTGGGTTCTTCTTTTCCTCCTGAATCAAGTCTACCACGATATTGTAATCCTAGGGTATTATTAAAACCAAAAAAATCTGGTGTGCATTCAGCTCCATAAGCCCGCGCGACTGACTGGGTTTCATCAAAAAGATATGGGAACGGAAAATTATTAGTAATGGCTAGTTTTTTCATATTTTCAAATGAATCGAGTGGATAAGTCTTCACATCATTAGAGGAAATGGCTACAACCCCTATCCCTTTATTAGAAAGATCTCTTGATACTTTTATAATTCTATCCAATGCACTCAAAACATAGGGGCAATGATTGCAGATAAACATCACTAAAAGACCATTTTCTTTAAGTAAAGCGTCTCGCGTATACAATTTCATTTCTGTACTGCGCAGCTCAAAATTTGGGGCCATCCAATCAAAGTCACAGATTTTTTTCGCTTTAATCATTTTTGAGATTTCTCAATCTATTATTTAACTAAGCCTAACTCAGCTGCATTTCTCAACGCTCTTATATTAGAGCCATAAATATTCGGGTTATCAACCGAACCTCCTTTGAAAACAGCTGAGCCAGCTACCAAAACATCTGCCCCTGCCGCCGATACTAATGGAGCTGTCTCTACTGTAACCCCCCCATCAACTTGAATATGAATTGGACGATCACCAATCATTTTTGAGATTTTAACTATTTTATTAATTTGAGATTTTATAAATTTTTGACCACCAAATCCCGGATTTACGGTCATAACACAAATAAGATCCACCATATCTAACAAAAACTCTATCTCTTCTATACCAGTTGCCGGATTTAACGCCACACCAGCCTTAGCACCACTAGCCCTAATGGCTTGAAGGGTTCGGTGGATATGAGGGTCTGCTTCGACATGTGCAGTAATTATATCCGCACCACTACTCGCAAAGCTCTCTATATATTTATCAACAGGTGAAATCATCAGATGAACATCCATTACACCTTTGATATGACGCCTCAAAGCCACACAGGTCTCCGGTCCAAACGTAATGTTTGGAACGAAGTGACCGTCCATGACATCAATATGAACCCAATCACAACCTTGTGCTTCTATTGCGACACACTCAGCCCCAAAGTTTGCAAAGTCTGCCGCTAGGATTGAAGGTGCAATCTTAATTTCATTTGAAAAATTCATTTTACTTTGTACCTACCTATCGACCAGATTTTGTAAGCTAAATTTTGGAACTCAGGTGATATTACCACATCTCAAATATTTACCAAAGCATAAAACTATGGTTTTGTTTCTGGATTCAGACGTCCACTTTCATACTCTTTAGCCATATCATCCATTGAAATTACATGAATTTTTGATCCATTTCCTGCTGTTTCAAATCTTTCAAACCTGTCAATACAAAGTGACTTCATTTCGTTCATTGCAGGAACCAAAAATTTCCTAGGATCAAATTCTGACGGATTATCTGTTGCTACTTTCCGAAATTGTCCAGTCATTGCCATACGACAATCTGTATCAATATTTACTTTTCTTACCCCCATCTTGATGCCTTTTTCTATTTCTTCTACTGGTACTCCGTAGGTTTGAGGCATGCTACCTCCCGCTTCATTAATAAGATCCTGGAGGTATTGTGGGACAGAAGAAGATCCGTGCATGACTAGATGAGTGGATGGTAACTTTAAGTTTATAGCTTGTATGATAGACATTGCTAAAATGTCTCCATCAGGCTTCCTACTAAACTTATAAGCTCCATGAGAGGTGCCACAGGCGATCGCTAACGCGTCACACTTGGTTTTTGATACAAAATCAACTGCCTGGTCCGGATCAGTAAGAAGTTGTTCTTGACTCAATTTACCTTTGGCCCCTGAGCCATCTTCTATTCCCGCTTCACCTGTCTCTAGAGAACCAAGGACTCCAAGCTCCCCTTCAACAGATGCCCCGACAGAATGAGCAGACATTGAAACCCGCTTTGTAATATCAACATTATATTCATAAGATGAAGGTGTCCTCATATCAGCTTCAAGGGATCCGTCCATCATTACACTCGTAAAACCATGCTTTATAGCACTAAGGCATGTAGCCTCATTATTTCCATGATCTTGGTGCAAACATATTGGTACTCTAGGGTTCATCTCAGCTAAGGCTTGCACCATGCTACGAAGCATAACATCACCCGCATAGGCCCTAGCACCTCGACTTGCCTGCAATATAACGGGCGAGTCAGTTTGTGCCGCAGCATCAACTATAGCCAAGCCCTGCTCCATATTGTTTATATTAAAAGCTGGAACGCCGTAAGAATGCTCTGCTGCATGATCAAGAAGTTGACGCAATGTTATTAAAGCCATGTATAGTATTACCCCTTTTTTATATTCAGCTTGAGGAAAGCATATCAAAAAAAATTGATCAAGGTAGTTTTTAAAAAATTAAAAGTTTCATTTAAAAGACAGTAACCTTTACGTAAACAAGTCCAAATTTCGAATAATTCTAAATTTCTTTTATCACTTTGATTAAACGCAAAATCTCGTCTTCAGAACCAAAACAAAACGGAGTTCGCACATGTAACGAATTCGGGACAATATCTAATATTGGAATATTTCCATCAACTGCCAGCCCTCCGGCCTGTTCAATCAAATAAGCGATGGGGGCGCACTCATAAACCATACGTAATCTACCATTTTCATATCCTTTTCTCCCATCTTCTGGATATAAGAAAACTCCACCTCTTACTAAAATTCGATGTGTCTCTGCTACTAGTGAAGCTATCCATCGCATATTATAATTTTTGTTAAATGGGCCTCTTTCACCTAAGTTACAATTCTTAATGTATTCTGAAAATGTATTAGGCCAGTGTCGCATGTTAGAGGAATTTATTGCATACTCCTGGGAAGTTTTCGTAATGGAAAAAGATTGATCAACTCGAATAAATTTTTCTTGAGATCTATCTAAAACAAAGTAATTTATTCCATTGCCAATTGAAAAAACTAAAGAAGTCTGGGGACCAAATATAACATACCCTGCAGCTAACAAATCACTACCTTTCCTTAAAAAACTAGCGTTAGCATCTTCTTTTGCGGGGTAAATCCCAAAAATTGTACCAATTGATACGTTTGAGTTTATATTTGACGACCCATCTAGTGGATCAATAGCTAAGGCCAAACTACCCTCAGCCTTCATTGCTAAAACCTCTTCTTGTTCTTCAGATGCGTACCACCTAACATCCGTGGAAATTAATGCACTCACGTACGCCTCATCAGCTATAATGTCTAAAGCTTTTTGTCCGTCACCATCTGAGTTTTTACCTACTTTCGTATCAAGTCCACCACTAATAGGACTAACAGAAATTATGTCAGATAGATCTCTTGCTACAATAGAAATTTTTTCTAATACATCTCTTAATTTAGGTGGAATATTAATATCTTTTAGATTTATGGTTGTCTCATCAGGCATAACGGAATTTTCCTAAACTATTAAGAAATATTAAAATTATCATAACACATGTATCAGAACTAGTTGAATAGGTAATTTAGAGACATTTAATCTATATTAAATAATGTGCTAAAATTAATATTTTGATTAGTGCTGTTTCTGGTTGCACCTCAATCCATTATTCGCCAAATAATATATAGGATTTATTTTATCTAAAGTAATTCAAAGGATTAATTATGTTAAACATTAGTACACAAATCATTCACCTTCATAAGCGTTTCCCATTAGCTATAAGTAGAGGCATAATGACCGGCTCAGATAACCTTTTTATTCATGTAGAAGAAAATGGTATTACAGGTATTGGCGAGATGGCTCCGGGGTCAACTGAAGGTGCACAAACTCCTCAAGAGGGGGCAAAAATGCTATCTGATTTTTGTGCAAGTGAAAAGAGTTCTAATTCAATCCAAGAAACTTATGATAACGCTATGGGAGCAGGTGTAGCAGCATGTGCCGTGGCAGCTCTAGACATGGCCCTATGGGATTTGAGAGCAAAACAAGCTGGTCTTCCATTATATAAACTACTCGGCTTATCTAGAAATGTCGTACCAACTTCAGTAACTGTAGGGATTAACCCACCGGAAGTTGTTAGAGAAAGAATACCACTATTACTAGACGGAACCGGTGTCAAAGCTCTCAAAGTTAAACTAGGGTCTCCAGATGGTTTAGATGCTGATCAAGCGATGTTTTCTGCGGTGCTAGAAATGACAGAAAACCGTTCTACTGTCATAAGAGTTGATGCAAACGGAGGCTGGACAGTACCCGAAGCAAAAAAAATGATGCAATGGCTGGCAGATCGTGGAGTAGAATACATCGAACAACCACTCAAAAAAGGTGAAGAGGATGGTCTAATTCACCTGTTCAAGGATCGCCCACTACCTATCTACGTCGATGAAAGTTGTAGAGTATCATCAAACATTCCTAGCTTTGCCGATCGAGTAGATGGAGTAAATCTGAAGTTAATGAAGTGCGGTGGAATTACCGAAGCTCTTAGAATTGTAAGCACAGCTAGGGCATTTGGTCTAAAAACTATGATTGGCTGTATGGGAGAAAGCTCAGTATCTATCGCTGCAGGGGCTTCAATAGGCTCTTTGTTTGATTATATTGACCTTGATTCTCACTTAAATTTAGACCCAGACCCCTGTAGTGGTGCGGAAATGACAGATGGAAAAATCTTGCCAACTAATAATCTAGGTCATGGGGGAGGTATTTTAAATGCTTAAAGCGAACCAAAAGTTAGCGTTATTTTGTGAGGCCACAATGGGTCAACCCAACACTAAAATGGCGGAGGGGATTTTAAGATATGGACCAAATGAGTGTGTTGCTGTCATAGATAGTAAAGCGGCTGGCAAAAGTCTAAAAGATTTTTGGAAATTAGATACCAACTTACCTATCGTCGGCACACTTAACGAAGCTATTGCCCTAGGCGCAGAAGTGTTAGTTCTAGGAACAGCACCATCCGGAGGTCGCCTTCCCGAATCGTGGAAGGAAGTAATTCTCCAAGCTCTTGATGCTGGACTGTCCGTAGTTAATGGGCTTCACGATAAGCTTCAGCCAGTTTTTTCTGATAAATTAAAATTAGATCAATGGATCTGGGATCTCAGAACACCGGTTGGTGACTTACCACAAATTGGAGGCGCAAGGGCTGCTGACTTAAACAATACAAGAGTATTGATGGTCGGAACTGACATGGCAATTGGAAAAATGACTGCCGGTTTAGAAATCTATAAACACTTAAAAGATAATAACCATAACGTAAACTTTCTGGCAAGCGGACAAACTGGTGTGGCCATAATGGGCGCTGGAATTCCTCTAGATGCCTATAGCGTTGATCATGCAGGGGGAGCAGTTGAAAGAATGGTCCTAGAATCCTCTAAAAACGATATAGTAATCGTTGAGGGTCAAGGATCCTTACTACATCCTGGAAGTACAGCGACACTACCACTAATTCGTGGAACTTGTCCTACACATATGATTCTCTGCCATAGAGCAAAGATGACACATCTCGATACAATTAGGAAAAACTCAGAGAATTTAATAAAGGTTCCACCAATCAAAGATGTTATAGCATTGAATGAGGCCGTCGCTTCTGCGGCAGGGGCTCTCTTTAAAAGTAAGGTTGTAGGTATCTGTCTGAATACAAGAGAACTAGATGAAACATCTGCCCATGCTGAAATTGAGAAACTCGAAGCTGAAAGTGGTTTACCTGTTCAGGATCCAGTACGATTTGGTGCCGCCAAGATCGCTAACACTTTAATCTAAAACAAACCAAGCTTTATAATTAAATTACTTTAATAGTCTTGTTTGCAATATTAGCGTGTTAAGTCCCGTGCTTATTTGGTGAGGAAAGCTTATCTCTTAGTTTATAATAGTTCATAGCAAGTGGAAGAAACCAAGGGTCTCCTTTATAAAATGGAAGTGTCCAAAATTTTTGATCCGAGAAAACAGTTTCGGCATTTTCAGCAAGAATCATACCTGCAGCTTTTTGTCCTAACCAGCGAGCCCAGACTGTACCTGAACCACAAAAACCTGCAGGATAAATGACACCGTCATGTATTGCTATTTTTGGCAACTGATCAAACGGAAAGGCCACATTCCCAAACCAATGATGGGATATCTTTGTATCTTTAAGTTGAGGTAAAATCCCCAATAAACCAGCCTTAAGCCTTTCTCTTGATTCGATTATATTTGACGAAAGACGGCGTCCGCCGAGTAATATTCGCTTACCATCAGGGGATGGACGATAGTAGTGCCCTAATTCTAAAGACTCTCCAAACATAGTTTTCTTTGGCATCAAATGACTCACAAAGTTTTCTCCTAATTCTTCGGTCGCAATAATTTCTGAAACTACGGGAATAAGACGTCTCCTCAACCAAGGAAGCTCTTTCCCGGTGTAGGCATTTGTAGCTACTATTAAGTGCTCTGATGTTATTGTACCACGATGGGTTTGGATCTTAAAACTTTGCCCAACCCTTTTTATATTTTCACCAGCTGTCTGTGAAAATATTTTTACTTTATCCCTAACAGCCACTCTAATCATTTCGTGAAGTAACTTGCTTGGGTGAATACCCCCAATATCTGGACGAAAAGTGCCAGACTTATATTTAGAGCTGTCAATATAATCAGTTACCCCTTTTGCATCAGTTACAGTAGTTTGAATTCCAAAATTTTCATAAAATTTATCTGCATCTCTTTTGAGCTCATCCAAAGAAGTTTTATCAGGAATACCAAGAAATCTCCCAACCAGATTAAAATCACAGTCTAGTTTCTCTTGCTCAATAAAGTCGTACAAATCTTGTCGGGCAGCTATAGCTTCTACCTGAAATTGTTTCGCTTTCTCCGAACCGAATCGACGAACAAGATCTTTATTAGAAGGCCTAAGATTCCCACTCGTTATTCCACCGTTTCGAGCAGCCGCACCCTCACCTAAATTATTTTTTTCTAAAATTACTACACTATGTCCAGCTCGAGCCAAAGGAATTGCCGCTCCCAAACCGGTGAACCCACAGCCAATTACCACGACATCGACGTGATCTATCCAGCTAGTTTCAGGTGATTTTATGGGAGCTTTAGCATCCCACCAAAAAGGTTTATCATTAACTTCCATGAAACTTCCCAATTATGGCAATTTGGTTCAATGAAAAAACTTAGTTCCTTATTATTAAACCCAAAATGCCTTTTCTAAGTCCTTAAAGTCATCCGCTGGACCTTCAAACTTATTTCTTCCTAATTCCAAAACATAAACATAATCTGAAATTTTTAAAGCCTGCCTAATTTCTTGATCAACAATAAGTATGGTCAAATTATCTCTGTCCCTTAGATCAGTAAGCATCCCATAAACTTCTTCTGCCAACATTTTAGACAGCCCGGCAGTAGGTTCATCAATTAACATCATTTTAGGGTCTGCCATCAAAGTCCGACCAATTTCAACCATTCGTTGCTGACCGCCGCTTAGCTCTCCAGTAATCTGTTTTCTCTTCTCTTTTAAAACAGGAAAACGTTCATAATTTATTTCAATTTTTTCTTTGACTTGCTTTTTATCGTTTCGAAAAGTCCAACCACCTAATTCTAAGTTAGCCTCTACTGTCATATCTTTAAAAACACCCGGTTGTTGAGGAATGTATGCTAAACCCTTAAGAATTTTCTTATAAGTGGGAATGTTGACAATACTTTCACCCTCTAAAAGAACTTCTCCAGCATTCGGTGTTAAAAATCCAAATATAGCTTTTAGGGCAGTAGACTTTCCAACACCATTAGCTCCAAGTATAGCAGTTATTTTATTTTTTCGGGCCTTGATATTTAAATTTTGTAATATATTCAGATCTTTATAATAACCTACGTCAAGAGCCTTAGTCTCAAGTATAATGGGAACATCTATTTTGCTCATTTCTTTATCCAATTCCTTTTATAGACTTAGTACTAATCTTCTTCATCATCTGAGCCTAAGTAAGCCTCAATAACAGTTGGGTCATTCTTGACCACATCAGGTGTTCCATCTGCTATCAAATCACCATAGTTTAGAACAAGTAACCTTTTACAAAGAGAGAAAATTGAATCCATCTGGTGACTAATAAGAATTATTGCCGTTCCATCGTTATTAACACGCTCGATATACTTATAAATAATTTCCATTAATTTTGGATGAACACCTGCAAAAGGTTCATCTAAAATAATTACATCTGGGTTTAACATTAGAAGACGTCCGAGCTCTAGTAGTTTTTGTTGTCCTCCTGAAAGAGATTTCGCATATTCATTTCTAAGATGGTCGACTGTTAAAAACTCAAGAACTTCCATTGCCTTGTCATCTATCTCAGATCTACTCAAACCTTGATCTAGAGCTAATGCTGGAACCATTAAATTTTCTAATACTGTCATCCGTCTAAAAGATCGTGTGACTTGGAAAGTCCTTCCTAAACCATGGCGAGCCACTTCAAACGGCTGCAGCTGATCTATTCGGTTTCCTCCTAAATAAACAGTCCCACTATTAGGTTTTATTGCTCCATCTAAGACATTTGTCAGTGTTGTTTTGCCTGCACCATTTGGTCCAATCAAACCTATTAACTCAGGACCATTTATTTCAAATGATACACCCTTCAGTACGTGCAGACCACCAAAGTTTTTCTTTAAATCTTTTACAACGAGATTAATCATTATGCAGACTCCTCGTTGCTGTCTGAAACTTTCCTCTTAGCAACGGTCTCATCGGCAACGTGACCTCTTAAGAAGTAATTAATTATTGGTGCAATTATACCGTTTCTAGAAAGTCTAAGGGTTATCATAAGGAGTGCACCAAAGATAACCAATCTCCATACTGTCATATCAACTTCTACACCGATTAAAGGTACATCAAAGCTCGTTCGAAGTGTTTCCAACGTAAACTCAATAATAATAGCACCTATCGCTGCCGCAAATATATTCTCTATCCCAGCAATAACAGCCATGGAAACCACCAAGCTCATCTGTAGTATCATTAAATTATTTGGCGAAATTATTCCTATGTAGTGTGCAAAAAATGCACCTGCTGCCGCTGCCATCATTGAGGTTATTACAAAAAGCATTACCTTATATTTCGTTGTATTAACACCTAATGCTGCGGCTGCGTCTTGGTCCTCTCTAAGGGCTCGAATAAATAACCCAAACTTAGATTGAGCTAACCAATAAAGGACTCCTAAACAGAAAAATAATAAAAAAAGCATTACAAAATATGGGGGTAAGGGATCTGTTTTGTCAAAATGACGACCAAAAATAGTAATACCATTTTCAAAAAGCTTAGGTAGTTCTAGACCAGCTTGTCCACGGGTAATGTCGAGCTCAGAGCTAATAACTGCTCTTAATATTTCAGTAAACCCTAATGTGAAGAGCGCAAGATACGCTGCTCGCAAAGGCAAAACTAACAAACCTATAAGAAGACCAAATAATCCTCCCATAGCTATTCCAAGTATTATCCCAAGCCATACTGGCATAGGGGTGACTTCTACACTACCATCCCAAATAGACATAGCCTCTCTTAGGCAGTCCTGAACCAAAGTTGACGAAGTAATTCCAATCGGGTTCACAATAACTAAATACTGACTCCCTAAGGCAAACTCTGTACAAATATTTGTCGCTTCGGGTGAGAGGTATATATAATGACAAAAAAGAGCCGTAGTATACGCACCAATGCCCGTGAACCCCATATGACCAAATGAAAACTGTCCTCCATACCCGGCGAGCATCGACCAACTAGAGGTTAGTATAGCGTAAAAGAACCCAGCGATCATTATGTGCATTACGTAAGGGTAATTATTAGCTGTATAAATGAACGGAAATATCATTAAGAATGATATTATTATCACGCCTACAATTAATGGTGCCTGTTGTTTGTTCATCCGAATTTTCCATGAGAACCACCAGAGAAACGTCTGCCAAACAGTCCAGTGGGTCTAAGTAATAAAGTTAAAAGTAAAACAATTCCTCCATAAGCAGGAATATATGAAGCCGCTTTCTGAGGATCTGGTATACAACCTGTACCAGCAGATTCTACTAAGCCAACAATTATGCCTCCAACGAATGCCCCAGGAAGAGATCCCAAACCTCCAAGAACAATTATAACAAATGACCGCATGGCCGGGATAGCCCCAACCTGAGGCAACCAAGAAAAGGCCTGGACAAGTAGTGCTCCAGCAAGCGCTGCTAGCATTCCTCCAAGAGCAAAGGCTAGCATATTCATCCGGTTAGGGTTAATTCCTGTTATTGCAGCGGCTTCGCGATCTAAGCTCACAGCTCTCAACGCCTTACCAGTCCAAGTACGGTGCAAAAAGTACAACAACATAAGCAGTACTATTATACACACTACTGCAGCAGTAAAACGTGGGTTAGAGATTGTTATAGTATCAAAAAGCTCTAAACCTCCCCGTCGCGTCTTAAGAAGCCACGGGTCTTCTTTAGAAGGCCAGTGAAGTCTAGGAAAATCAAAGTATCTTTTTGCTTTCACTGGGTTTGATCCAACTGTGGCAGCAATAAAGTATTGCAGTGTAAAGGCTAAGCCAAAGGTAACGAGGATACCATATTCTACTGGTCTATCTATTCTCCCATCATACATGGGAGTTAAAAATATTCGTTCGAATACTGCACCAAGAATAAATGTTGAAACACAGGCAAAACCAATACCAAATAGTGGGTTAACGCCAGGAAACCAAACCATGGTAACATAATATGCGGCCATTCCACCAATCATATAGAAATCACCATGCGCAAAGCTAACCACGCCCAAAATCGAATATATTAGGGTGAGGCCAAGAGCCATAAAACCGTAAAGTATGCCTAATATGATTCCATTAGAGATCTGAGATGCTACAAAAGATCCATTAGTCACACAGCTATTACTGGGGTCAGCAAAGGCAAAGGATATCGCAATTAAAGCAAACGCTGCTATTGGCGGAACTACTAGGAGACTTTTTCGTGTTTCAGGTGTTTTTAACCAAAGTGCTATAAGACCTACAGGGCCAGTAGCAGCACCGATCATAGAACCGATATATCCCGCATTGGATGTATCCATATCTTTTTTCAAATAGGCTCGCCGGGTGCCAAATGCGCCCACAACCCCCCAAAAGGTCATCCAGAGCATAACGCTCCAAAAAATGACTGGAAATTCCACTACATTACCCCATTAGTTATAAAATTATATTCATTAAGCTTAGTGGCGATAATTTAAAAATTATCGCCACTATTATTTTTTTTATGGTAGTACCACCTAGTTATTGACTAACCCAGATAGCATCACCAGTTTTGTAAGCGTCAGGCCA
>NZVE01000021.1 GCA_002697345.1 Paracoccaceae bacterium
ACACCTGCGTAAATAGCTACATGCATAAAAGCTTCCCGGATGTCTTCCTTAGAAGCGCCAGTATTCACAGTCGCTCTTATATGCATTGGTATTTCATCAAAATTTCCAGTTGCAGCAAGAAGTGCTAGCGTTATCATAGATCTCTCTCGAAGACTAATTGTATCATTTGCCCAAACCGTTCCCCAGGCGCTTTCTGTAATTAGATTTTGGAAAGGTTCATCAAAACTTGTTTTTTGGTCTAATGCTTTGTCTACGTGTGCACCACCTAGTACCTTTCGGCGGGTTAATGTTCCATTATTGATTTTATCTGGCATGAGTACCTCCTGGTAATCTTTCTTTTACATCAATTAATTTTTTAACAAAGGGAAATATTAATAGTTTAGTAATAACAATTGTTTGAGTAAGTGGTACCTGTCCGCGTTACGATTTTATAGAGGACTTTATTATTACAAAAAATAATGTTGTTTCTAGGCTATAAGCGTGAGAACTGTTGGAAAAAAAAGATACTTATCTTGAGCTTTTGATCTGATAGCTTGGCAATTAATTAATTTTATGCTTAGATTTACAGTGTAGAGTGAGTGTTTTAATCAATTACTTTTAGTAGAAAGCTCCTATAAAATGGCGACTTGGATATGGGTAACTATAATTGCGGCGATATCTCAAAGTCTTCGAACGGCCCAACAAAAAAACTTAAAGGAGTCCCTGGGTGTTCTCGGTGCAAGTTACGTTAGGTTTTCCTATGCAATTCCTTTTGCGTGGGCGTGGATTGCTTTTTATTCTTTTTTTTATGATCAACCATTACCTTCAATAAATCTAGAATATATTTTTTGGATAACTATAGCAGGATTAATGCAAATTATTTTTACAGTACTCCTCATTACGTTATTTTCACACAGGTCCTTTGCTGCTGGTATAGCTTTTTCAAAAACAGAAGTACTTATGGCTGCGATATTTGAGGCCATGATATTAGGATATTTTGTTAGTTTTGAAGTAGGTTTTGCAATCCTGTTGGGAGTTTTAGCTGTATTCTTATTAACCCTGTCTAAAAGTGAGATTAGTCTGTCAAATTTGTTGAGTGCCTTATGGACACGTCAAACAGCACTTGGACTAGGTAGTGGTGCTTTTCTTGGTTTTTGTACCGTAGCTTTTAGGGCTGCCACTGATTCTTTAGAAGGATCAGATCTGTTAATGAAAGCTAGTATGACTGGGGGAGTGGCTGTACTAATTCAATCCGTAATAATGGGTTTATGGTTGTGGTTCAAAGCGAGAGTAGAATTAATTAAGAGCTTTAAGGCGTGGCGTCGGGCATATTTAGTTGGTTTTTTTGGAGCGGTAACCACTGCTTGTTGGTTTTATGCATTTTCTGCAAATGCGGTGGCTCCAGTTAGAGCACTAGGTCAAATTGAGTTATTGATAGCATTGGGTATTTCTTTTTTCTTTTTCAAAGAACGGCCCAGCAAAAAAGAAGTTTTTGCTGTCAGTTTGCTAACTGTCTCCATTATGATTGTCTTGTTAAAAGCATAATCTAAGTTTTTTTAAGCTGTTATATTTTTTTCAGTGCATTCTGTTTTTTTACACTAGTACTTTTAACAATTATCGTATACTGAGATTCTCTCTATAGATACTACCCAGGGAGGGATGAAATGTTTAAAAACTTTAAGATAATTACGGCTATGGCTTTCGCAGTAGTTGCAGCTGGTTTTTCTAGTTCTGCAAATGCTGGTGTTCAAGGCGATACTATTACACTTGGATCGGCACTATCGCTGACAGGAAAGTATGCAACTAATGGGCTACATACACAAAGAGGTTATGATTTTGCTGTTGATAGAATAAATTCTACAGGCGGAGTTATGGTCGGCGGAAAAAGTTATAAATTAACTGTTAAATACTATGATGACGAGTCGACGCCTGCGAGGGGAGCACAACTTGCAGAACGCTTAATTCAACAAGACGGCGTTGAGTTTATGTTAGGACCTTATAGCTCTGGTATGACAAAAGCTATAGCTCCAGTTTCTGAAAAATTTGGTGTTCCAATGATTGAAGCGGAAGGTGCTTCAAGATCGTTGTTTACTCAGGGTTACAAGTACTTATTTGCTGTTCTTTCTACTACTGATTTATATCTACCTGGCGCGTTAAATTTTGCGGCTGACCAAAAGAAAAGTATCGGCAAACCTGCAAGTGATGCAAGAGTTGCAATGGCTTTCGAAGGTGACCCTTTTTCAATGGATATCAGGGCTGGATTAGTAGAAATGATCAAAGATTACGGTATGAAGCTTGTGATCGATGATCAGCTTCCCGCTGATTTATCAGATATGTCTACTACTTTGACTAAAGTTAAAGCGCTAAAGCCGGACATTCTTATTATTTCAGGACATTCGAAAGGTGCTGCGACAGCTGCTAGACAAATTGATGAGATGAAAATCAATGTTCCAATCATTGCTATGACGCATTGTGAAGCAGCAAAAGTTCATGAAAAGTTTCCAAACGCCGCTACAGGGTTTCTTTGCCCTACGCAATGGGTTCCAGGTATAGATAAGAAAGATGCTATGTTCGGTTCTGCGGCTGATTGGAATGCAGACTTTAAAGCTGCCCATCCTAGCTACTCTTCTGTTCCTTACCAATCAGCGCAGGCTTCTGCTGCTGTTTACGTTTGGAAAGAAGCTTTCGAGGCAGCCAATAGCTTTGATAAGAAAGCAGTTAGAGATGCTATAGCTGGTGTCGAAATGCAGACTTTCTACGGTGATGTGAAATTTGGTCCAGATGGAAATAATGTTGCAAAACCAATGTTCTTAAGACAAATCGGATCTGATGGATCTTATAACCTAGTATCCTCGTTTTCGGATCTAGCCTACCCAAGAAATGTAAGTTACTAATTTTTTGGAAAAGAAATAGAAGGGAAGGTTAAATCCTTCCCTTCGCTTTATTTACTGGATTTAAAAATGTTCGATAATCTCCAACTTCTATTTGTTTGGGCTCCAATTATTAATGTTCAAGTGATTTTGGACGGTATTTTTGTAGGAGCTGTTTTTGCTCTTTGCGCTTATGGTCTTGCTCTCGTTTGGGGGGTAATGAACATTAAAAATTTAGCACAGGGTGACTTTGTAATTCTGGGAGGATATTTAGCCCTAGTTCTACATTCATGGAACCTACCACTACCCGTAATCTTAGTAATTGTTACAATTATTATGTTTGTGTATGGCTGGAGTATTTATGCGCTAATTATAAGACGAATAGTTGATAAAGACATGTTTGTGTCACTTCTAGCAACGTTCGGATTATCATTATTGATGCAACAAGCAATGAACTTATATTTTGGTCCTGAAGTACAAACCATAGACATGAAATTACCCGTTATCGATGCTTTTGATAATATGGTGACAATTCCATATTCAAAAATTATTTCGCTTGCTCTAGCAGGAATTATCACAGCTGCAGTAGTTATATTTATGAAAAAATCTAGGACTGGTCAGGCCATTAGAGCAACGGCTCAAGATGCTCGAGCAGCTAGGGTATTAGGAATTGATACTGACCGGGTTTATGCGTTCACATTTGCATTTAACTCTGCTTTGTGTGGAGCTGCAGGAGTTCTTGTATCTGTAATTTGGGTCATTCAACCTTTCTACGGTATTACTTATTCTGTAAGAACTTTTGCAATTGTTACTGCTGCAGGTTTAGGAAATTTACCTGGAGTTATTAGTGCTGCCTTTGGAATAGGTTTATTTGAAAAATATACTGGGATGATCGTTGGTACCGCTTATGAGGTTGCAGCTCCAGTAATGATTTTGCTGCTTGTTTTAATTATCCGACAAATTCACATGAAGCGAAATAGACAGGTAGTTCGATGATGCATAGGAGTACTTTTATAACTTATGCCGGTTTAGGACTTTTCGGAATATTAGGACCTATACTTTTCCCTGCTTATACGTTGTCTATTGCTTATCTTTGGATGATGGTTCTGATGGCATCAACCTGGGATATTTTAGGCGGCCAAATGGGTTATAACTCATTGGGGAATATTACATTTTTTGGTGTAGGTATGTATGTATCTGCGATTATTCAAATTTCTATATTTTATGAGCCTGGCGTTGGAGAATATACCTCTGCGATGGGCGCAATAAAGCCCGAATTTACTGACCAACAATACTACTGGGGTATATTTTTAGGAATTTTCGGAGGTGCGATAGCAGCTCTTGCATTGTCATTAATTTTCAGCACATTTATGTTTGGACTAAGAGGGCCTTATTTTGCTATTGGTTCACTCGGATTAGCAATAGCTGCAGCTGAAATAACAGTAACTATTAACTATGTTGGTGGAGCATCTGGAATTTCTATGCCAATGTTTCCTGGTGATATAGAATTCCGATCAGTGTTTTTCTATATATTATGTTTTACACTGGCCGTGCTATCACATTTTGTAATTCGAGGGATGCTGTCAACACAATTTGGTCTAGCTATAAATGCAATCCGTGACGACGAAGATAAGGCGGAAGCGATGGGACTTCCTACTCTGATATATAAACAAATCGGTTGGGCTGTGACCGCAGTATTTATGGGGGCCATTGGTGCAGTTGCAGGAAATATGGCGGGTTTTATCGATAAAGAGGTTGCTTACCCAGTGCCAACTTTTGGTATCTTTATGGTTGCCATGGTTCTTCTTGGAGGTAAGGGAACGTTATGGGGGCCCGTACTTGGAGCAATCATTTTCCATATAGTAAAAGAGACAACCTGGACTTATTTGCTGGGTTGGCAATGGGTTACTTTGGGTTTGATTTTGATTATAAATATTGTTTACTTTCAGCAAGGTATAATGGGTTGGCTCCAATCTAAATATCCTGAAATGTTTGGTATTGTTGTGGATCAATCAAATATTAACCAAGAAAAAAAAGAAAGTTAATGAAGCATGAATGATATTATTAAAGTTACTAATGTTTCAAAAGCTTATGGAGGTGTTAAAGCTAATGTTGACATATCTTTCAAAGTAAAAAAAGGATCAATAACGGGGCTTATTGGTCCAAATGGTTGTGGAAAAACTACGCTTTTTAACTCAATTGTTGGTTATCACCCTATTGATGGGGGTTCGATTGAATTTGATGGTAAAGAAATATCTCATCTGCGAGTTGGTGATATTGCACGATTGGGGATGCTTCGAACATTTCAACAAACAAAAATTTATACAAAAATGAATTGTGTTGATAATATGCAAATCTCTGTTTCTCATCGCAGAAATTCAAAAAATGGTATCTTTGCTAGTAGGAAAGGTGAAATTAGGGAGAGGGCGGAAGACTTACTTGAGTTTGTTGGTCTGTATTCAAAAAGAAATCTTATTTCTGGAGATCTTTCCTTTGGACAACAAAAATTACTTGAATTTGCTATGGCGCTTATGAATGAGCCTAAAGTTTTACTTTTAGATGAACCGACAGCTGGGATTAATCCAACATTAATCAATGGTCTCATTGATCGATTGGGGAGAGCAAATCAGGAACTTGGAATAACATTATGTGTGATAGAACATAATATGCGAGTTATAATGAACCTTGCTTCTCATATTTATTGTCTTTCAAACGGAAAAATGCTGGCTGAAGGAAAACCCTCTGAGCTTCAGAATGATCAACGGGTAATTGACGCGTATTTAGGGGGTCACTAATGAGTGAAAAAAAGCCGACCAAAGGACAAAAAGCAGGAAAAGGCGTAAGTGGCTATGGTATTGGTGGTGTTGACGTTGTCATGTCAGTTGATCAAGTTGCTAAAGAGGCGGCCTCTATGTCGGATGCGGCACCCTCTTTGGACGCTTTAGGAAAGCTTGTAGAAAATAATTCTTACCTAACAATAAATAATTTAAGAGCTGGTTATGGAAAGATGGAAATCTTACATGATTTTAATTTGCAGATAGGTAAAGGGCAATCTTTATGTTTAATAGGACCAAACGGAGCTGGTAAGTCCACGGTTCTTCATTCCATTTTTGGGTTTACCAATATTTTTTCCGGATCAATCGTTGTTGATGGTCTGGATGTGACTTCCTTAACGCCATCACAGAAACTTTCAAAAGCTGGAATAGCTTATATACTCCAGGATAAGTCTGTATTTCCACAAATGACTGTCGAAGAAAATTTACTCATGGGTGGGTTTCTTAAAGGTCGCCCGGCAGAAGCGAAGCAAGCTGCCGATATGGTATTTGATAAGTATAAACGTTTAGCAGATCGAAGAGATAAACCTGCTGGTGTTTTATCGGGTGGAGAACGGCGTCTCTTGGAAATTTCTCGTGCACTTGTAATGCAACCTGAAGTTTTACTTGTAGATGAGCCTTCAATTGGTTTGGAACCACGATTTATTGATATGGTTTTTGAAATCTTAGAAGATCTTCAAAAGAAAGATGGTAAAACAATAATTATGGTTGAGCAAAATGCAAAAAAAGGTCTAGCATTTGCGGATATCGGGTATGTTCTTGTCTCGGGTGAAACTGCTATAGCAGATACAGGAGACAATCTTTTAAAAAACCCAGATGTAGGAAGACTATTCTTAGGCGGCTGATAGAATTAAAATTTAAATACTTTAAGTTCCCTTAATCATTCCGTTAGAATCTTCTACAGAATATGTTTAAGTAATTTCTATTGTATAGTTTTTATAGATCGGGTTACTCTTAGCTATAACTATATAGTAATGGGTGCATATTTGATCTCCTCTCTTCATCCTAAAAGGCTGTTAATAGCAATATGCGTTTGTTGTATTGCGTCTATGATTGGAATAACATTATGGCCTGTTTTTCTTGTTCAACTTAGGGACGTTTGGGAGTTAAGTAATTCGCAAATCGGGTGGATAAGCGGTGCTTATTTCGTTGGCTACGTTGTTGCCACCCCTCTACTCGTAGGTTTAACGGACTTCTTGGATTCTAGGTTAATATTTTTAAGTGGTTGTGTCTCTAGCTTTTTAGGCTGTCTTGGGTTTGCATTTTTAGCAAACGATTTTTTATCTGCGCTGGTTACCTATACATTAATGGGAGCTGGTTTAGCTGGAACGTATATGCCTGGCTTACAAATTTTGAATGCACGCTTAAGCGATGATTTTCGTGTTAAGGCTGTTCCATGGTATACTTCAAGTTTTGGTTTAGGGTCAGGAATTTCATTTCTTGTTATGGGATATTTGTTAGCTTACTCAAATTATACTGTTGCCGCATTGCTAGGAGCTATTGGGGCCTTAGCCTCTGGCGTTTATGTTTACTTTTTTGTATCACCTATTCGTCCAACATTAAGCCTAAACAAAGGTGTTGACCGTCATCCACTTGATTTGCGTCCTGCTTTTAGAAAACCAAAAGCTATGGGATATATCTTTGCCTACTCGGCTCATACTTACGAGCTATTTGCATTTAGGTCATGGAGCTTCGCACTATTTGTCTTTCTAGGTGATCGAGCTGAATCAACTCTAAATTTTTCACAGATTGCAACCATTTTTGCTTTTTTGACGATCTTAGGTATGGTTGCATCTACTACGGGCGCGAAGCTATGCTTAATGTTTGGTCGACATCGAAGTATTTCTTGGATAGGGAGTTTAACTGCACTTTTGGCTGTTGCATGCTCTCTTCTCATTTCTGCACCACTGTGGCTCTCTTTGGGAATACTTTGTGTTTACAATGTAGCAATAATGTTTGATTCCGGCAGTTTAACCGCTGGTACTGTTTCAGTATCTGATCCGGAAGACAGAGGTGCTTTGTTAGCAGTTCATTCTATGATTGGCTTTGCAGGAGGCGCAATTGGTGCCCCGGTAATAGGGTACACTTTAGATATAGCTGGAGGCGAAGAAAACTTACTTGCTTGGTCACTCGCACTATTATTAATGGGTATAGGTTCCTTTCTAGTTTCAATCATACAATCGCGATTTTGGAGATATAATCGTTAAGTTAACATTTTTTAGAATAAATAAATAAAATCTTATTATAATTTAATTTTTTTATTGATTTTACATAAAATTTACCATTTGATAAAAAAAAAGATTTTTTATATAACTAAAAATAAAGTGAGAGAGAATTTAAATGCCAAATACTGTATCATCTCCGGGAGTTTTGCCTGGTAGGCTTTCCGCCTCAAAAGTGACAGAAAATTTTTCTGACTTACATGAACCTTTTCGTGCTCACGAAGCCTCTGTAGCCGCTGATAGATGTTATTTTTGTTATGATGCACCTTGTATAACAGCATGTCCAACGGCGATTGATATACCACTTTTTATCAGGCAAATCCAAACAAACACTATTGATGCAGCCGCTAAAACTATTTTTGAGCAAAATATCCTTGGTGGTATGTGCGCACGTGTCTGTCCAACTGAGACATTATGTGAGGAGGCATGTGTAAGGGAGGCTGCTGAAGGAAAACCTGTTGAAATAGGGCGCTTGCAGCGTCACGCAACAGACTCTTTCATGAAATCTGGAGTTCAACCATTTTCAAGAAAAGCCAGTACAGGAAAAAAGATTGCTGTAATTGGAGCTGGTCCAGCTGGGCTTGCATGTGCACATAGGCTTGCTATGCACGGGCATGAGGTTATCATTTATGACTCTAAAGAAAAGGCTGGTGGCCTGAATGAATTTGGGATTGCTGCATATAAAACAACGGATGAATTCGCTGCAAAAGAGGTGGATTGGTTATTAGAGATCGGTGGAATTGATCTTCAGCTAGGATTTGAGTTAGGAAAAAACATTCATTTGAATGAGTTAGTAAAGCAGTTTGATTCTGTTTTTCTTGGCCTCGGTTTGGGCGCAGTTAATAATTTGCGAGTTCCTGGAGATGATTTAGAGAACGTTTCTGATGCGGTTCAGTTCATCTCAACGCTTAGGCAGGCAGATGACTTAACTAGTTTGGACGTGGGCAGGGATGTATTAGTTATAGGCGGAGGTATGACAGCAGTTGATGCGGCAGTTCAATCAAAATTACTAGGAGCTGAGACCGTTACAATAGCATATCGTAGATCTAAGGATAAAATGGGTGCATCGATTTATGAGCAAGAACTCGCAACTTCAAAAGGAGTAGTTATCCGAGAAAACCTTAATCCTAAAACCATAATTGGTAATGGTAAGGTTTCTACAGTTGAATTTGAAAAGACCAAGCAAACCTCCGAGGGATTAACTTCTACAGGGGAGGCTGTAATGATCGCTGCAGACCAAGTATTTGTGGCCATCGGTCAGGCACTAAGCGTAGATGAGGAAAGATTAGAGTTTGTAGGAAATAAGATCAATGTCTCTGGTTCTGGTCGCACTTCTTGTAGCGGTGTATGGGCTGGTGGAGATTGCGTTTCTGGAGGAGAAGATCTTACTGTTACTGCAGTCGCTCAGGGTCGTGATGCAGCAGAAGATATAAATTTAAGTTTAATGGGGTAATAACAATGGCCAATTTATCATCTGAATTTTTAGGAATAAAATCACCAAATCCTTTTTGGTTGGCGTCTGCGCCACCAACGGATAAAGAATACAATGTTCGTCGAGCTTTTGATGCTGGGTGGGGAGGTGTAGTTTGGAAAACATTGGGAGAAGATGGCCCTCCAATAGTTAATGTTAATGGGCCACGGTATGGTGCCTTGTATGGAGCAGACCGTAGGCTGTTGGGTCTTAATAATATTGAGTTGATTACCGACAGGCCACTTGATTTAAATTTACAAGAAATTAAAACTGTTAAACGCGATTATCCTGATAGGGCCATGATAGTTAGTATAATGGTGCCATGTGAGGAGGGTGCTTGGAAGTCTATTCTGCCGAAAGTTGAAGAAACTGGTGCTGATGGTATTGAGTTAAATTTTGGATGCCCTCATGGAATGTCGGAAAGAGGAATGGGAGCTGCTGTAGGACAGGTCCCAAAATATATTGAAATGGTAGCTCGCTGGTGTAAACAAAACACAAGGATGCCAGTGATTGTGAAGTTAACGCCAAATATCACTGATATTCGTTATCCAGCTAGAGCAGCTTTAAAAGGGGGTGCTGATGCAGTTAGTTTAATAAATACCATAGCCTCAATTATTTCAGTTAATTTAGACACTATGTCTCCAGAACCTTCTATTGATGGAAAGGGAAGTCATGGAGGGTACTGTGGTCCTGCGGTCAAACCAATAGCTTTAAACATGATAGCTCAAATTGGAAATGATGTTGAAACTGGAGGTCTTCCAATATCAGGTATTGGAGGAATAACTAACTGGAGAGATGCTGCAGAATATATGAGTTTGGGCTGTGGGAATGTTCAGGTGTGTACTGCTGCGATGACATATGGATTTAAGATTGTTGAAGAAATGAAGTCTGGTATGTCTGACTGGATGGATGAAAAAGGTTATACTTCGGTTTCAGACTTTATAGGCTCGGCTCTTCCTAATGTTACGGAGTGGCAGCATCTAAATCTAAATTATGTAGCAAAGGCCAAAATTGATCAAGATTCCTGTATTAAATGTGGTCGTTGTTATGCGGCATGTGAGGATACGTCTCATCAGGCAATATCAATTAACGATGAAAGAGTGTTCGAGGTAATAAATGAAGAATGTGTTGCATGTAATCTGTGTGTTGATGTTTGTCCCGTCGAGAATTGTATTACTATGGAACAAATGAAACCTGGAGAGCTCGACACTCGAACAGGAAAAATTGTTCTCGACGAATATGCTAATTGGACTACTCATCCAAATAACTCAGGTGCTTGCGTAATTGAGTGATTGTTTTAATACCTTGTATGGGTCGTAAGCTAGTCTAGACTTTTAAATAGTAAGAAGTTTTGAAAACAGGGTTTCGAGATAACTTTCGGCGTTTTCAAATGGATCTTCATTTACAAGCACAGCTTTGACCTGCACGTCGAAATCTGCATAATGCTGTGTTAATGACCAGATAGAAAAGATAAGGTGATAGGGGTGGACCTTAGCAATTAAGCCCTCATCTATCCATTTTTGTATAACTAATGCTTTCTCATCAACTAATGTTTTTAAATCATTTTTTAGTACGTGATTAATTCTAGGAGCGCCTTGTATTATCTCATTTGCAAATAACCTACTTTCTCTAGGTAAGGTTTTGCTCATATGTAATTTGCGTCTTACGTAACCCATAATTTCGTTAAAGGGATCACCATTCTCATCCATCTCCTTAAGTGGAGCTAGCCAATAGTCCATTAATCGAGACAGTAATTCTATGTGAATTTGTTCCTTAGTTTGATAATAGTAAAGTAGATTTGGTTTCGAAAGCCCACAAGCGTTTGCGATTAGATCTACAGTTGCACCTCGAAAACCATACATAGAAAAGATTTCTAGAGCAGCATTCATAATTGAATCTTTATTCCTTTTTTGTATTCGAGATTCATGGTCTACCATTTCAAAAGATCCTTATGTGCGTTTCTGTCTAATTTTGACGTTTTTTATTAAAAACATTTTTTTGAGTCCTTGACTGTGTATAATGCTCTGTTAGCTTTAGTTTTACCAGTTGGTAAAATATAAAAGAGGTAAAAATGTCTGCACCAGGAGTAAATCTTAAATTAAATGGCGACCGTCTTTGGGACACTTTGATGGAAATGGCGAAAGTGGGACCTGGTATTGCTGGAGGAAACAATAGACAAACTTTGACAGATTTTGACGCACAGGGTCGAGAGCTGTTTCAAACTTGGTGCAAGTCTGCTGGCTGTAGTATGGGGCTTGACCAAATGGGTAATATGTTTGCGCGAAGGGAAGGGACAGATAAAAATGCTCTTCCTGTATATGTTGGCTCCCATCTTGATACTCAGCCTACTGGTGGAAAATATGATGGAGTTTTAGGTGTACTAGGTGGTTTAGAGATTATTAAAACATTAAACGACCTTTCTATAAAAACAAAACATCCCATAGTAGTAACCAATTTCACTAATGAAGAAGGCACTAGATATGCCCCTTCAATGCTATCATCAGGAGTTTTTGCTGGAATTTACAAACAGGAATGGGCGCTTCAGCGTATAGACGCAGACGGAAAAAAATTTGGTGAAGAGCTTGATCGAATAGGTTGGGGCGGAGATGAGGTAACTGGTGAACGAAAGATGCATGCCTTTTTCGAATTACACATTGAGCAAGGACCCATCCTAGAGGCTGAGGGGGTCGATATTGGAGTGGTGACACATGGCCAGGGATTAAGTTGGACCCAAGTTACAATCACGGGTCGAGATAGTCATACAGGGTCCACTCCTATGCCAATGCGAAGAAATGCAGGTCTTGGTATGGCTAGAGTTCTGGAGTTGGTTGAAGAGATAGCGTTATCACATAGCCCTCACGCTGTTGGGGCTGCAGGTCACATTGATGTTTATCCGAATTCTAGAAACGTAATACCAGGTAAAGTAATTTTTACCATAGATTTTAGATCACCTAAATTAGATGTTATTCTCGATATGGAAAAAAAACTTGAAGAGGGTGCGAAAAAGATATGTGATGAAATGGGTTTAACAGTTGAATTAGAACAACTTGGCGGGTTTGATCCTGTTACTTTTGATCCCCAATGCGTTGATGCGGTTAGAAATGCAGCGGAACGATTGGGTTACTCTCATATGGATCTAATTTCTGGAGCAGGTCATGATGCCTGTTGGATTAATAAGGTTGCTCCAACTGCAATGGTAATGTGCCCATGTGTAGACGGATTAAGCCACAACGAGGCCGAGGAAATTACAAAAGACTGGGCAGCAGCGGGCGCAAACGTTTTGCTGCATGCAGTTTTAGAAACTGCAGAAATCATTGATTAATAGTAATGTCTTTTAAGAATTATATGAATTAATTTTTATAAAGTTATAAAGGCTACCGTAATTGGGGGGAATTTTATGGTAAAAGTAATTAAAAATGGAACAGTTTGTACTGCTGATCGCACGTGGAAGGCTGATGTCTTAATAGATGGTGAGATAATTAAGGAGATTGGTGAAAACCTCAAAGGAGACGAGTATATTGATGCTGAAGGTGCATATGTTATGCCAGGAGGTATTGATCCTCATACGCACTTAGAAATGCCATTTATGGGAACAACAGCAGCAGAGACATTCGAAACAGGTACTTGGGCGGCGGCGGCTGGTGGTACAACAATGGTTGTTGATTTTTGTTTGCCTGGAGCAGATGGGTCAATTAAGAACGCGATAAATGACTGGCATCGGAAATCAGCACCTCAGATCTGTTCTGATATAGGGTATCATATGGCCATAACTGGCTGGAATGAGAATGTATTTTCTGAGATGGAAGATGCAGTGAAAATGGGAATTAATTCATTTAAACACTTTATGGCGTACAAGGGTGCGTTGATGATCGAAGATGATGAAATGTTTTCAAGTTTCAAACGTTGTTCTGAGTTGGGAGCTCTTCCCATGGTCCATGCTGAGAATGGAGATTTAGTTGCTGAGCTTCAACAAAAATACTTTGATCAAGGAATTACTGGTCCGGAAGGGCATGCTTTTTCAAGACCACCAGAGTTAGAAGGAGAGGCCGCTAATCGAGCAATAACCATTGCTGATACTGCTGGTGTGCCGCTCTATATCGTTCATGTGTCCTGTGAACAAACTCATGAAGCAATTCGTAGGGCTAGGCAAAAAGGTATGCGTGTTTATGGTGAGCCATTAGTACAGTTTTTAACTCTTGATGAGGGTGAATATTTTAATAAAGACTGGGATCATGCTGCGAGACGTGTAATGAGCCCTCCTTTTAGATCTAAGGATCATCAAGACAGCCTCTGGGCTGGTTTACAAGCAGGTTCATTGCAAGTCGTAGCGACTGATCATGCAGCTTTTAATACAAAACAAAAACGAGCTGGATTGAACGATTTTAGAATTATTCCAAATGGTTCAAATGGTTTAGAAGAGCGTTTAGCAGTATTATGGACCGAAGGAGTAGAAACAGGGCGACTAACTCCAAATGAATTTGTAGCGGTTACTTCTTCAAATATAGCAAAGATATTAAATATTTATCCTAAAAAAGGAGCAATAGTTGAAGGAGCCGATGCTGATATTGTTGTTTGGGATCCAAAAATATCTAAAACTATCTCACCGTTAAATCATCATTCTATTCTCGACTATAATGTTTTTGAAGGTTTCAAAGTAACCGCTCAATCTCGGTATACTTTGAGTAGGGGGGATGTAATATGGGCCTGGGGACAAAATAGTCAACCACAACCTGGAAGAGGAAAGTTTATTCCTAGGCCTCCGTTTGCTTCAGCAAATATGGCTTTAAGTAAATGGAAGGCTTTGAATACTCCTCGTCGTATTGATCGTGACCCAATGAATATCCCTGCTGGAATTTAGTTTTGAGGAATCTTTTATAGTGCTACAACCTAACGTTATAGAAGCTAGTAATCTGCATCTATCATTTGAAACAAATGACGGTCCCGTAAATGCTCTTAGCAACGTTAATCTGTCAATTAAGAAGGGAGATTTTGTTTCCTTTATTGGACCTTCTGGATGTGGAAAGACTACGCTATTACGTGTTTTGGCAGACTTGGATGAACCGACTAGCGGTATAGTTACTGTAAACGGTGTAAGTCCTCGGGATGCAAGAATGGCAAGAGCTTATGGGTACGTATTCCAGGCTGCGGGCTTGTACCCGTGGCGCAATATTAGTTCAAATATAAAGCTACCATTAGAAATAATGGGATATTCAAAAAGTGAACAGCAGTCTAGGGTTTCTAAAGTATTAGAGTTGGTCGAGTTGGTAGGATTTGAAAAAAAATTTCCATGGCAGTTATCTGGTGGTATGCAACAAAGAGCCAGTATTGCTCGTGCGCTGGCTTTTGATGCAGACATACTTTTAATGGATGAGCCATTCGGGGCATTAGATGAGATAGTAAGAGATCATTTAAATGAGCAATTATTAAAATTGTGGAAATCTACCAGTAAAACTATTTGTTTTGTTACACATTCCATTCCTGAAGCAGTTTACCTATCAACAAAAATTGTTGTTATGTCACCCAGACCTGGAAGAATAATAGATGTTATTGAAAGTGATTTACCAATTGATCGACCGTTGGAGATAAGGGATTCTAAAAAGTTCATTGAACTATCACAAAGGGTTCGAGAGGGTTTACGTTCAGGGCACAGTTATGAGTGAAAAGAGCAAATTTTTTCCTGTTATTTCAGTTTTAACTGTAATTGTTATGTTGTGGTATGGTTTTTCTGTAGTATTGAATGCGCCGTGGGCTTTTGACCAAGCTAAAAGAAACAGTATAAGTCTGTCATTTCCTGAACTTGTATCGGAAACCTGGTCTCAAAAAAGACCAAAATTACCTACACCACACCAAGTTGCTACTGAAATGTGGAATACAACTGTACACCAAAAAATTACATCAAAAAGATCACTTGTTTATCACACATGGATCACTTTTTCTGAAACTATGTTTGGATTTCTATTAGGTACCAGTCTTGGTATTTTGTTAGCAATTACAATTGTTCATAATCGAGCTACTGCCATTAGTGTGATGCCATGGATTATTACTAGTCAAACGATTCCAATACTTGCCTTGGCTCCTATGATTGTTGTTGCGCTAGGTTCAGCGGGTTTTAGTGGCCTGTTACCAATAGCCATAATTTCTATGTATTTATCATTTTTCCCTGTTGTTGTGGGAATGGTTAAAGGCCTCAGAAGTCCCGAGAGTTTAGAGCTAGACCAAATGAAAACTTGGTCAGCGTCTGGTCCACAGGTTTTGATGAAGTTGCGGCTTCCAAAATCAATGCCTTTTTTCTTTACTTCACTAAAACTTGGAATGGCAGCGGCTCTTGTGGGAGCAATAGTCGGGGAGCTACCATCTGGAGGTGGAGGTGGCCTTGGGTTTAGGATGCTATCAGGCAGCACCTTTGGCAATACATTGCATATTTGGAGTGGCCTTTTTTCAGCTGCAGTATTAGCAGCTTCATTAATTACTTTTATAGGTATCTTACAAAAAGTTATTTTAAAGAAAATGGCTCTGGAGTTATAATGATTTTTTTTATTTTATCGTTATTGTTTTGGTTGTCGGCCTGGAGCGTAAACATTTGGATAGCTCGAAAGGATCGAAAAAAGTCATGGAGGGTGTTCCCACCAGTACTATTTGGTCTAAGTATAGTTCTTATTTGGGAAGCAACGATATTATGTTTTGAAGTAAGTCCAGTTATTTTACCTCCCCCTTCAGCCATCTTTCTTAAATTGATTTCTAGTGGTCCGACCCTGTGGGCTGATTTCGTTCAGACGGTTATTAAAGGGGCTTTAACAGGTTATTTATTTGGTTGTCTATCTGCACTCCTACTAGCACTTGTCGTGGATAGGTTTAAATTTCTAGAAAGAGGTTTATTACCTATTGGTAACTTTATGGCAGCAATGCCAATTATCGGTATAGCCCCTATTTTGGTGATGTGGTATGGTTATGGGTGGCAGTCAAAGTCTGCAGTTGTTACAATTATGGTCTTTTTCCCAATGTTAATTAACACCATTCAGGGTATGAAGATGGCTGATAAAATTCACAGTGATCTAATGTTAACCTATAATGCTAGCTATGCTCAAAATCTCTTGAAGTTGAAACTTACTACTGCGATGCCTTTTATATTTAACGGTTTAAAAATTGGCACAACATTAGCTCTAATTGGAGCGATTGTTGCTGAATTCTTTGGGTCACCAGTGCGAGGTATGGGCTTTAGGATTTCAACTGAGGCTGCCAGATTTTCACTTGATATGGTTTGGGCCGAAATAACTGTCGCTGCAATTTCAGGATCTTTGTTTTATGGAATTGTGGTTTTGTTTGAAAGATGGATAACATTTTGGCATCCGTCTCAAAGGGGTAGTGCTTAAGAAAAAAAAACGATAAGATACTACAATAAACTTTATTATACCTATAATTAACAGGGAGGAATAAAATGAAAAATTGGATTACTTATATTCTTGGTGCAATTTTTGCATCAATAGCGTCATTTGCGAGTGCTGCGGACGACGTTACTATACAACTTAAATGGGTAACTCAAACCCAATTTGCTGGTTACTATGTTGCTCAAGATAAAGGCTTCTATGAAGCTGAAGGCTTGAATGTAACAATAAAAGCTGGAGGACCTGACATTGGACCAATGAGTGTTTTAGCAGGTGGCGGTGCTGATGTAGTCGTTGACTGGATGCCTTCAGCATTAGCAGCAAGAGAAAAAGGATTTGATGCAGTTAATATTGCGCAACCGTTTAAAAGCTCTGGAATGATGTTAGTTTGTCGGAAAGACCGTGGAGTTAATTCAACAGCAGATCTTAAAGGGAAAAACCTATATGTTTGGTTTTATGGTAATGAATGGCCATTCCTAAGCTGGATGAGTAAGTTAGGTTTAAAACCTGATCAAGATATCTCTGTTTTCAGGCAAGGTTGGGATATTCTACCATTAACGCAAGGGGATGCTGCATGTGTTTCAGCCATGTCATATAACGAATACTGGCAAGTTCTTAATGAAGGTTTAAAACCAGAAGAGTTAACAGTATTTAGGTATGAGGATGAAGGCGTGGCTACTCTAGAGGATGGTCTTTATGTCGTTGGTGACAATCTAAAAGATGCTGCATTTAAAGATAAAATGGTCCGTTTTGTTAGAGCCTCTATGAAAGGCTGGAAATATGCTGAAACCAATCAAGCGGAAGCGGCTGAAATTGTTGTAAATAACGATGATTCTGGTGCGCAGACGATCGATCATAATACTACGCAGATGGGTGAAATTGCTAAACTAACAGCTGGAAGTAATGGATCTCTATCTGAGGCAGACTTTAACAGAACAGTAAGCAGTCTTATGACTGGTGGTTCTGACCCGGTAATAACAAAGAAACCGGTTGGTGCATGGTCACATTCGATTACAGACGCGGCTTTAAACTAAAAGCTAACTCTTAATAAAATAAAAAATGGCGTCAGGCTTTTTTGGCGCCATTTTTTATTAGCTAATAACTTTCGTTTTTAACTCTCTACTTTAAAGCCGTCAAAGCAATAGAGGCAACTGGTCGCGCTTTAGGGTATTGACCTTTATTAACTTTAGAGCGCAAGTGATAAGCGTATTTTGAGGTTACAATGATCCCTGAACTTGGACAATTCTCACTAATTTTAGCCCTTTTAATAGCTATTGTGCAAAGCATTTTACCTATTGCTGGTGTGGCAAGAAAAAATTCAATATGGATTAACTCAGCAAAATATTTGGCTCTTTTACAATTCTGGTTAGTTTTAATAGCTTTTATGGCCTTAATGAGGTCATATATTGTGAGTGACTTTACGGTGACTAACGTTGTCAATAACTCACACTCAAATAAACCCTTACTATACAAAATTGTAGGAACATGGGGTAATCACGAAGGTTCTATTTTGTTGTGGGTTTTAATATTGGTGTCATTTGGTGGAGCTCTATCTCTATTTGGCTCTAATATTCCAATCACACTAAGAGCCCGAGTGCTAAGTGTTCAAGGTTGGATTTGTGTTGGGTTTATTAGTTTTATGCTGTTTACTTCTAACCCGTTTGAACGGACCTTTCCGCCGCCTTTGAATGGGAATGATTTAAACCCTTTATTGCAAGACATTGGTTTAGCTATTCATCCACCTTTATTATACGTTGGATACGTAGGATTTTCTCTTGTTTTTTCTTTTGCTATTGCCGCATTACTTGAAGGTGAGGTTAGTTCCGCTTGGGCTAGATGGGTAAGACCATGGATTCTAATTTCTTGGACTAGCCTTTCTGCTGGAATAGCGCTTGGTGCATGGTGGGCGTATTATGAACTTGGTTGGGGAGGTTGGTGGTTTTGGGACCCTGTTGAAAATGTATCCTTCATGCCTTGGTTGGTTGGTACGGCATTACTTCACTCAGCAATTGTGACTGAGAAAAGAGGTGCTTTTAAGGCTTGGACTGTACTGCTCGCTATTTTAACATTCTCATTATCACTCTTAGGAACATTTATAGTTCGTTCCGGTCTATTAACCTCAGTGCATTCTTTTGCTGTTGATCCTGAACGTGGAATATACATTTTAATTTTGCTAGCACTTTCAATCGGTGGTTCATTATTGTTGTTTGCCTATCGAGCGCCATCACTAGAGGGTGGTGGTTTGTTTTCACCGATCAGTAGAGAATCTGGCCTACTTTTAAACAACTTATTTCTGACTACGTCTGCAGCAATTGTACTTTTTGGAACCTTGTACCCTTTATTTTTGGAGGGGATTACCGGAGAAAAAATTTCTGTTGGACCTCCTTTTTTCAATATTTCCTTCACTCCAATTGGACTAATGCTGGGGTCAACAATGGCGATTGGCCCCTACCTTAAGTGGAAAAAAGCAGATATAGCTGGGATCCTGTCTAGAATAAAATTTTTAATTTTTGTTTCTTTGGGGGTATCTTTATTTGTTTGGTACCTTAAAACCTCTGGACCGGTATTTGCGATTGTTGGTGTTGGCGTTTCATTTTGGTTGTTTACTGCAACTCTTTTTGAATGGATGGATCGAGTAAAACTAATTAATAAAGATTATTCTGATATTTTTAAAAGAATTAGATCCCAACCAAGATCTGCGAATGGAATGACAATCGCTCATCTTGGGATGTCTTTTATTATTCTTGGAGTTGTTGGTTCTAGTGCTTGGAAAGAAGAAGTTATTGGTTTTGTAGAAAAGGGATCACAGCTACAGGTGGCCAGTTTTTTAGTAACCTTTGGGGGAGTATCTCTTTATCAAGGGCCTAACTATAACTCAGAAAAAGCAACTGTCAAAGTAGAGAAAGATAATAGGTTTCTTGAAAACCTCTATCCAGAACGAAGATTATATCTAGCTACTGGGACTAGCACTACAGAAAGTGCTATTCGTCAAAGCTTAGCTGGCGATCTATACGTAACAATATCTGAACCAGCTAATAATAAGTTTAAGGGTAAGTGGGTATTAAGGTTGATCTATGAACCATTAGTAAATTTTATTTGGTTGGGAGCTAGTTTTCTTGCTCTTGGTGGGATTATTTCTATCACTGACCGGCGTTATAAAGTTGGTCGAATCTATAGATATAGGAGAACAAAACCTACCAATAAAGTGGTTAGATTGGAAAATTTTTAAATGCGTCGGTTTGTTTTTTTAACTCCTCTAGCTTTAAGTTTAATTATTGGTACTTTTGCAGTTTGGGGGCTCTTAAATGATCGAAACCCTTCTGAGATACCGTCTGCGCTCATCAATCGCTCGGTTCCAAACTTTGATCTATTACCTCTGCCTGGTTTAAATTCTCCAGGGATATCTAAAAAAGATCTATTAAACCTAGATAAGGTTTCAATAGTAAATTTTTTTGCATCATGGTGTTTGCCTTGTCGTGCTGAGCATCGGTCATTTATTAAGCTTTCAAAAAATGATGAAATTGAGCTAATAGGTATCAATTATAAAGATATTAATAAGGATGCACTCGACTGGTTAACTGAATTAGGCAACCCTTATACCTATATAGGAAATGATTTTTCAGGAAGGACGGGTATTGACTGGGGAATAACAGGGGTTCCAGAGACGTTTATAGTTAATAAGAATGGAGAAGTAGTTCACCGGTTCTCTGGACCATTAGTGGGTGAAAGATTTGAAGAATTTAAAGAGCTCTTAATACTAGAGTTAAGGTGATATAAATGAACCATTTAAAGCTTCTCTTAATTACTTTTTTTTATCTGGTACCTATGGGTAGCAGTATGGCAGTTGAGCCAGATGAAGTTTTAACAGATTCAAAGTTAGAAAGTCGTGC
>NZVE01000022.1 GCA_002697345.1 Paracoccaceae bacterium
TAAGCAGTGTCGCTAAATGCTGGGCTTGCAAGTGTTAAGCAACTTGCAAATATAACAGCCACTGTTGTTAGTTTTGCTTTTTTTTCTGTCATTTATTGACCTCGTTATTTTTATATAAAATTGACTTTTTTATTATGTGACTGTTTTAGTCAGATATAAATAAAAATGTCAATCCTGATTTTTTTTGTCAGGTTAAAAATAACTATGAGCATAAATTTAAAAGAGTAGATTAGCTCTTTTCATTTTTTTTAGCTTCCTCCCACTGGCCTTCCCATTGGGTTTCACTCATCGATTTAAGTGCCTGATGTTTTTTACTGGCAGCTTTCTCGATATAATCAAAACGCTTGATAAACTTAAGGTTAGCCCTCCTAAGAGCATCTTCTGGTTCAATAGATAAATGCCTAGCAAGGTTAACTACCGAAAACAATAAATCTCCTAACTCTTCTCTAATCTCGACTTCCGTTTCACTCACTGACGCATTTTTAATTTCTTCAATCTCTTCAAGTATTTTGTCGTAAACTGGACTAATTGACTTCCAATCAAAACCAACGCGAGATGCTCTCTGTTGAATTTTAAAACTTCTAGTTAAAGCCGGTAATGCTAATGCTATTCCAGCAAGGGCTCCGCTATCCGCCTCAATAGATCGCTCTTTTTCTTTTATCGACTCCCACTCAACCATTTGTTCATCGATTGTTCGCTCAGGAGAACTCTCGTCAAAGACATGAGGGTGTCTGTCTATCATTTTTCTGGAGACCTTACTTATTACGCTGTCCAGATCGAATAGGCCCTTCTCGGATGCAATTTGAGACTGATATACCGTCTGCAATAGTAAGTCGCCTAACTCGTTTTCGAGATTAACCCAGTTTTCTTTTGAGACGGCATCAAATACTTCATATGCTTCTTCGATGGCGTATGGAGCGATTGAAGAGAACGTCTGTTCGATATCCCATGGGCAGCCATTTTCTGGATCTCGAAGAGCTGAAACTATTTCTCGAAGTTTATCTAATCGCTCGGTAGAAGTATTAGACTTCTTCATTTTTTAACTCCATCGCATTTTGTTTAGTTAGTATAATCTAGGAAACGTAACCTCTGTTACCATATAATAAAGGCAAACCGGGCTGTGTTTTTAAATTTTGAACTTCACCTATAAGTACGTGATGAGTTCCAATTAATTCAGAAGATAATAATCTGCAGTCAAGGGAGATAAGACAGTCCGAAAGAACAGGTGCGCCAGTAGTTAAACTTTCGAATATTGACACTTGAAATTTACTGTCAGTGTTATCACTCACACGAGTAGAAAAGACATCTGCAACTTCCTTTTGATTATTTTTTAAAGTGTTAATACAAAAACATTCATTTTTTATAATTAGTGGTGCGGCGGTTGAATCCTTATGTAAACAACATAAGATTATTGGACTATTACTATCGACAGAAACACTGGTTACTGAAGAAACTGTTGCCCCAGCTTTTCCAAAACTCCCGTCAGTTGTCACTATATGAACTGAAGAAATTAACTTACTCATTGCATCTAAAAATTCGGACTTTAAGTTCATACTGTCCTTTCCTGTATTAATAGTAAGGGTATATTAAGATTACTAAAATACATCAACGTCTTTTAATTCTCTGTATTGTAAATTATAGGAGATGATATCTTTTGATGTTAATTGATAGGACACGCAATGAGTTTTTCAGTAGGAATTTTAGGTGCTTCTGGCTACACGGGCGCTGAACTAATTCGTCTAATAATCAATCATCCAAAATTAAAAATTACAGCGTTAAGTGCTGATAGAAAAGCTGGTTTGTCTCTTTCAGAAGTTTTTCCACATTTAAGCTTTCATAATTTACCAAAATTAGTAAAAATTGATCAGATTGATTTTTCAAAATTAGATTTATGTTTTTGTGCGTTACCTCATCAAACTTCACAAGCTGTAATAAAAAAGCTCCCTAACAACTTAAAAGTAATTGATTTAAGTGCAGATTTTAGACTTAGCGATCCTGAAGAATATAAAAGATGGTATGGTTCTACGCATATAGCGAAAGATTTACAAAAAGAATTTGTATACGGCCTAACTGAGTTTTATCGAGACAAAATAATATCAGCTCGTTTGGTTGCTGGAACTGGATGCAATGCAGCGGCTGGCCAATACGCGCTTCGACCACTAATAGAGTCGAAGGTTATTGATTTAGAAAATATAATTATTGATTTAAAGGCGGGGGTTAGTGGTGCTGGCAGGGCTCTTAAAGAGAACCTTCTTCATGCTGAACTTTCGGAGGGATTGCATCCATACTCGATAGGAGGAACACACAGACATTTAGCAGAGTTTGATCAAGAGTTATCCAAAGTGGCTGGAACACCTGTTAAAATTCAATTTACTCCACATTTAGTACCTATAAACAGAGGTATACTCGCAACTATTTACGTAAAGGGGAGCCCATTAGAAATTCACAAGGTATTAAGTGATGCTTACCTAAATGAACATTTCGTAAAAGTTCTTCCATCAATAGGGGATTTTCCCTCAACCCATCATGTTAGAGGGTCAAATCTTGTTAAAATTGGGGTGTCTGCAGACCGAATTAAGGGCCGAGCGATAGTAATTGTCGCAATTGATAATCTGACTAAAGGTTCCTCAGGCCAGGCATTGCAAAATGCAAACTTAATGTTAGGTCTAGAAGAGAGTTTAGGGTTAGATTTGGTCCCATTGTTTCCGTGAAAAATTAATAATGCGCAGTCTAGAAAAACGAAGAAGAATTCAGGTTATAATTATCTTATTGGGATCACTACTTATTGCTTCCGTATTGATTGGATATGGGCTACGCGAAGGTATAAGTTACTTCAAGTCTCCGACTGAATTAACTAGTTCACCGCCTAGGTCTGACCAACTAATTAGGGTTGGTGGTCTGGTTGAAGGAGGCTCTATTAAGATGAAAGCAGATGGTGAAATTAGTTTTTTAGTAACAGACCAAAATAAAAGTATTGAAGTTAGATACCGTGGGATACTACCTGATTTATTTTCAGAAAACCAGGGTGTGATAGGTAGTGGGTATTTTGTTGAAGGTATATTCGAAGCAAACGAAATCTTGGCTAAACATGATGAAAAATACATGCCCATTGAAGTAATAGATACACTAAAAAAACAAGGTGTTTATAAGGTTCCAAATTCAAATTAGATATTACTATTTTTGTACCATTAATTAATTAAAGAAAAGGAGCTAGTAAGTTATGGAATATAAAACTTTAGATTTGATAATTGAAGATAATTTAGCAATTATTAAATTCACAAGACCAGCAGTTTTAAATGCCCTTAACTCACAGATGCGGGCTGAAATTCTTCATGCGGTGAAATACTCAGAAACTAGGGCTCGGTGCCTTGTAATAACTGGTGAGGGGCGGGCTTTTTGTTCTGGCCAAGATCTTGGAGACAGGAGCAGTCTTTCGGATATAGACTTAAAGAAGACACTTAGAGATGAGTATGAGCCGATGCTTAAAGCTATTTATGAGTGCGAGATACCAACTATTGCAGCCGTAAATGGCGTAGCAGCCGGTGCAGGTGCAAACTTAGCATTATGTGCTGATGTTGTTATTGCAACAGAGTCTGCTAGTTTTATTCAAGCTTTTTCAAAAATTGGTTTAATACCAGATGCGGGTGGCTCTTACTTTTTACCAAGAAAGATTGGTTTAGCTAAATCAATTGGCGCAGCATTTTTTGCAGAAAAAATTTCTGCTAAAGAAGCAAGCCTTATTGGATTAATTTGGGAATGCGTTAATGATGAACTTTTTGCTTCTCAATGGACAGAAAGAGCCGTTTATTTAGCGAATGGACCAACTCAGGCGTTTATTAGGGCAAAAAAAGCTATAAAAGAAAGTTTTAATAACACATTGGAAGAACAGCTTAAGCTTGAAGCAAACCTTCAAGGTGAATGCGGTAAAACTTATGATTTTAAAGAGGGGGTGTTAGCCTTTTTGGATAAAAGGAATCCCAATTTTGAGGGAAGATAATGGTTATTTATCGGTCACCTATATCCACATAATCCCTTTTTGTCTCTCCAATATATAGTTGACGCGGTCTACCTATTTTCATTTTAGGATCAGTAATCATTTCTTTCCACTGAGAAACCCATCCGATAGTTCTTGAAACAGCAAATATTGGGGTAAACATGGATGTGGGGAATCCCATCGCTTCTAAAATAATCCCTGAGTAAAAATCTACGTTAGGAAAAAGTTTTTTCTCAATGAAATATTCATCTGCTAAAGCTGTTTCCTCAAGTTTCTTTGCCACCTGTAGAATTGAATTATTTTCTACCCCTAGTAATTCTAATACTTCGTCTGCGGACTCTTTGAGGACAGTTGCACGTGGATCGCGATTTTTATATACACGATGCCCAAAGCCCATTAATCTAAATGGATCATTTTTATCTTTTGCTCGCTCTATGAATTCTGGAATTTTGTCTACAGTGCCAATTTCTTCTAACATTTCAAGACAAGCTTGATTAGCTCCACCGTGAGCAGGGCCCCACAGGCATGCGATACCAGCTGCTATACACGCAAATGGATTTGCTCCCGATGAGGAAGCTAATCTTACAGTGGAAGTAGAAGCATTTTGTTCATGATCTGCATGTAATGTGAATATTCTATCCATAGCACGCGACAGTATTGGGTTGACCTCATAATCTTCGGCAGGGACAGCAAAACACATTCTCAAAAAATTTGATGCATAGTCTAGATCATTTCTTGGATAAACAAACGGTTGACCGGTATTATACTTAAATGCCATTGCCGCAATTGTTGGCATCTTTGCAATCAATCGAATAGAAGCCACTTCACGCTGCCAGGGGTCGTTAACATCAATCGAGTCATGATAAAATGCAGACATTGCGCCGACCACTCCAGTCATTACTGCCATGGGGTGAGCGTCTCTCCTGAAACCTCTAAAAAAGTTCATCATCTGTTCATGTAACATAGTATGGCGTGTGACTCGTGTTTCAAAATCATTCAGCTCTGCAACATTAGGTAATCCACCGTAGAGTAGTAGGTAGCAAACTTCTAGAAAATGTGATTTTGAGGACAACTGTTCGATCGGGTAGCCTCTGTGTAAGAGTATTCCCTCTTCACCATCAATAAAAGTAATGGTGCTATCACAAGAGGCTGTTGACGTATACCCGGGGTCATATGTAAAGACGTCCCCTTTTGCATATAATTGACTGATATCAATAACATCTGGTCCGGCAGTCGGTGAGTGTATAGGGAGTTCAACTTCTTTAGACCCAATTACTAATTTTGCTGTCTTACCTGACATGTTTATTCCTCTTAATTACTAAAAAGCTATATTTCAAAAATAATAGTATCTTAATTATTATTAACTAAAATCGTACAACCTTGCGAGAGTTTCCTCTCTACCTAGAACTGTCATCATATCAATAATACTTGGTGTGTGCGATTTGCCAGATAAAACTATCCTAATAGGGCGGGCAAGTTCACCAAACTTAATATTATATGACGATGAGAAGTCTAGAAGTAAGGTTTCTAGTTCGTCACGTGTCCATTTAACATTTTGTAAAAGTGGCGTCAAATCTTTAAGTAATTTTTTATTATTAATGATTAAACTGTTTAATTTTTCATCATTTATTAAAATGGGTCTATTCACTTTAATAAATGTTATTTGTTCAAGAAGATCACAGAATGTTTTGATTTTGATCTTAAGGAAGTCAAAAGAGCTATTTAACAATAATTTTTGCGATGTACTTAATGCATCCTCGCCTATATTTTTTAAGTATTGATCAAAATATTTTTCAATCATTTTGTATGGAGCTTTAGACATGTGTTGTTTGTTTACAAACTCCATTTTCTTTAAATCTAACCTTGCAGGACCTTTTCCAATATTCTCTAAGTTAAACCATAACTTTGCCTGACTAGTTGAGAAAATTTCATCATCGCCGTGACTCCACCCCAGCCTACAAAGGTAATTGATTACCCCCTCGGGTATGTACCCCATTTCTGCATAACTTTTAATATCTAAAGCTCCGTGCCTTTTACTAAGTTTTTTCCCATCCTCTCCATGAATAAGTGGAATATGCGCAAAAATAGGTACAGGCCAGTCTAATGCTTGATAAATTAGTTTTTGACGGCCTGCATTTGATAAATGATCATCACCTCTGATAATATGAGTAACACCCATGTCATGATCGTCTACAACAACAGCTAACATATATGTAGGGGTGCCATCAGACCTTAAGAGGATCATGTCATCGATCTGATTATTGCTCCAACTAACTTCTCCTTGAACTTTATCATTAATTTTTAAGATCTGATGCTCAGGGGTTCTCAATCTCACAGAGTATGGTTTATTTGGGTACTGGTCTTTGTTTGCATTCCTCCAGGGTGATTTAAAAAGTGTTGAGCCACCGGATTCTTTTGCACTCTCTCTATTTTTTTGAATTTCTTCTTGGGTGGAGAAACACTTATAAGCTTTATTAGTATTAAGTAACTGAGTTACTATCTGCTTATGACGTGCTTGAAGTGAACGTTGACTAGTTGGCTCACCATCCCAGTCTATACCCAACCAACTAAGGCCAGAAATTATTGATTTTGTAGCTTCTGGTGTGGATCTTTCAAAGTCTGTATCTTCTATGCGTAATAAAAACTTACCTCCATGTCTTCTGGCTAGTAACCAATTGAAAAGAGCAGTCCTAGCACTTCCAATATGTAAATCACCTGTAGGGGAGGGAGCAAAGCGAGTTACAATTTCAGTGGGTGTATTTCCCATATTTATTTCCAAAGCTAATTTACTCACTTACATGTTTTTATTTCTTGTGGTGAGATAGTCGATTATGGTGAATAAATCAAATAAGGTATTTTTTTATTTTGAAACCTAATAAGATCTTATTAAACCTACTAACCGCCCTTGTATTTCAATTAAATTATCAGGAATTACTCTAGTTTCGTAGGCAGAGTTTGCTGGCTCTAAGGCAATAGAACTACCATGGCGTCTGAAGCGTTTTAATGTGGCTTCATGCCCTTCAATTAATGCAACTACTATATCTCCATTATTAGCATTATTTTGCTCTTTAATAACGACAACATCACCATCATTAATTCCTGCTTCGATCATTGAGTCGCCTTTGATTTCGAGAGCATAATGATTACTGTGATTTTTTATCATTTCACTTGGTACTGAAATGTGATGGGAAACTTGATTAATTGCCTCAATTGGTGTTCCCGCAGCAATTTTTCCCATTACAGGTAAGTCAGTCGATTTCGCTTTGAACTCAACTATATTCAAATCATTACTATACTTTGACTCCTGCTCTACTAACTTGAGACGTGAAGAATTATTTTCTTTAAGATCTGGAAGTTTGATAATTTCTAATGCTCGAGCTTTATGAGCTAGTTTCCGAATAAAGCCACGCTCCTCTAAAGCCGTAATAAGCCTATGGATTCCCGACTTAGATTTAAGGTTTAAAGCGACTTTCATCTCGTCAAATGAAGGAGATACCCCATTTGCACTCACCTCATTATCTATAAACTTAAGTAACTCTAATTGCTTTTTTGTTAGCATTTGCTTAGCTCCCCTAGAATAAAGCATTTTTGTTCTTGCTCTGTTCTATTATATTTTTAAATTTATGTCAATTTAAAAGGATTGTTGGAACAAGTTGTCCTTTTTTTATTTGTGGGGAATTGGGTTTTCGTACAACTAATGAATTTGAGTTAACCAATACACTTAACAGTGAACTGTCTTGCCTGTCTTCGACACTAACCAATTTTGTCAGTGTATCATAATTTGCGCGCATATAGTGTTCTCTGGGCCCATTTTTCGGTATAGTTTTGGCGGATTTAACATTAATTACTTCTCGAGAATTAGAACTCATATTTAAAAAGTGATTAATAGCAGGAACTAAAAATATCTCAGTACAAATCAACGATGATACAGGATTTCCTGGTAAACCAACAACAGCACTTTTATTCAACTTACCAGCAAAAAGAGGTTTTCCTGGGCGCATCGCTACTTTCTCAAATTCAGTTTTCATACCAGCAGTTTTTAGCACTTTTTTTACTAGATCGTAATCACCGACGGAGGCACCCCCAACAGTTACGATGATATCGGATCCCATTGCCAGTTCTAAAATTGATTTAAGAGAGCTTTCGGTGTCTTTTGCTATTGGTAATAATCGGGGATTAGCACCTGCTAAAACTAGCCTAGAATAGATGCCAAAACTATTTGATGAGATGATTTGACTGGCAGATCGTTTTTCTCCAGGGATTACAAGTTCATCCCCGGTTGAAATTATGGCGACCGTAGGCTTTTTGTAAACAGTAACTTCGCTTGAATTCATTGAGGCTATTAGAGATAAATGGAATGGTGTCAGGACTTTCGGAGTTTCAAATATTTGACCTGACTTGAAATCACTTCCTATTTTTCTTATGAAAGTTTCATTGCCATTTAACTCATTAATTGTAACCGTATTATATTTGATTACCATGTTTTCTTGAATTATTACCCGTTTTCCACCAACTGGAATAGGAGCACCAGTAAAGATTCTAATAGCCTCTCCATTACCAAGAACTCCAGAGAAAGTAGAGCCTGCGCTCACTTCACCTACCAAATTATAAGATGATCCGACCCGAGGTGTTGGATCAGAAATTACATAGCCATCCATTGCTGAAGTTGAGAATGGTGGTTGATCATTTTTGGCCAGTACGTCTTTCGCAAGGACCCGTCCACAAGCATTGAGAAGTGATATTTTTTCATTACCATTTTTGGGTAATATTCTAAAAATCTTTTTTAATGCGTCTTCAACACTAATCAAGGTTTGACCCCAAATTGCCCTGATTTTCCACCATCTTTAAAAGTAAGTATAATATTATTTATAGACATAGTTTTGTCGACTGCCTTTATCATGTCGTATATTGTTAAGGCAGTAATAGTTACCCCTGTTAATGCTTCCATTTCGACACCTGTCTTACCAAAAGTTCGAACTGTCACTTTAATGTCTATACCAGGAAGATCTGTATTAATTGATAAATTAATATCTACTTTTGATAAGGGAAGGGGGTGACATAGTGGGATTAAGTCAGAAGTTTTTTTTGCGGCCATAATCCCAGCAATTCTTGCAACAGTTAATACATCTCCTTTCGGGGTATTTCCTTTTGTAACCAGCTCTAGAGTTTCTTCCCTCATAGATATTGAGCCACAAGCAATTGCTGTCCGGTCTGTGTCAACCTTACCCGCAATGTCTACCATGCTAGCCTGTCCATGTTCGTCTAAATGAGTTAACTTGGTCATAGTGACTATCCAATATTTTCTTGTGTGGGAATAATTTTACGTAATGCAGCTTCAACGTCCGTCTGTCTCATTAGTGTTTCGCCAATTAAAAAACCTCGGGCACCACATTTATACATTCTTTCTAAGTCACTCGAACACTTGAGCCCACTTTCAGTAACAATAACTTTTTCAAATGGCACTGATTTTGTTAATTCCTCTGTTGTTTTCAGATTAACTTCAAAGGAATTTAAGTTTCGATTATTTATACCTAATAATGAAGATTTAAGGTTTAAGGCCCTATCCAACTCTTCAATATTGTGAACTTCAATAAGAACATCAAGGCCCAATTGAAAGGCAGTCTGTTCCAATTCATTAGCCTGATTGTCGCTTACGGACGCCATTATTATAAGAATACAGTCAGCTCCGAGTAAGCGAGATTCAAAGACCTGATACGGATCATACATAAAGTCTTTTCTTAAAATAGGGAGATTTGATGCTGAGCGTGCCACTGCGATAAAATCTGGATTGCCTCCAAAAGAAGGTGCATCTGTTAGCACGCTTAGGCACACTGCTCCGCCATTTGTGTATGCCTTTGCTATTTCAGCAACATTAAAGTCAGTTCTAATTAGACCTTTTGATGGGCTTGAGCGTTTTATTTCTGCAATAATTGCATAGTTTGTATCTAAGGAACTTGTAAGTGCTTTTTTAAAGCCTATCGGCTTAGGGGAACACAGTGCCCTTTCCTCTAGTTCGCTAAAAGGCAACTTCTTTTTGTTCTCTTGGATTTCTTTTAGTTTATATTCTTTAATTTTGTTTAGGATTGAAGGTGCCAATTTCTAATTCCTAGTAGTTAGGGTTGCTAATAAAGAAACTTTTTCTTTAGCAATGCCGCTGTCTATACTATCTCTTGCCATTTCAACGCCCTCTTTCAAGTTGGTTACTTTATCACTAACTAATAATGCTGCTGCAGAATTCAAAAGAACAGAATCGCGATAAGCCGAATGTTTCCCCTCAAGCAAATCAGTAAATGCTTTTGCATTTTCTTTTGGTGTACCTCCTTTTATATCTTCAAATTTAGATAATTTAAGACCTGCATCCTCTGGCCTAATTTCAAATTCCGATATATTCCCATTAGATAATTCGACAACTGAAGTTGAGCCTGATATCGATATTTCGTCAGTGCCGTCACTTCCATGAACCAGCCAAGCCTTCTCTGAACCTAATATTTTTAGTGTTTCTGCCATTGGCCTTATTAAGTCTTTAGAAAAAGCACCTGTTAACTGACGTTTAACTTTTGCTGGATTGGTTAAGGGACCAAGTATATTGAAAATTGTGCGTGTGCCAAGTTCTGTTCTTACGGGCATGACATGTGCCATTGCAGGGTGGTACAAAGGAGCCATCATAAAAGTTATCCCGATCTCATCTAAAGCTTGGGAGACTATCTCTGTTTCTGCAAATATGTTAATACCCAATTGAGACAAAACATCAGCTGATCCAGATTTTGAACTAAGATTCCGATTGCCGTGTTTTGCAACTGGAACTCCGGTGCCTGCGACTACAAAAGCTGTGGCAGTTGAGATATTTAAAGTACCTTTGCCGTCACCTCCAGTTCCTACTATATCCATAGCACCAACTGGAGCAAAAACTGGTGTAGCCTTTGCTCTCATAGCTGTTGCAGCAGCAGAATACTCTGAAATGCTTTCTCCTCTAACCCTTAAAGCAATTAAAAACCCTGCTATTTGAGCATTCGAAGCATCTCCTTCAAATAGACAGTTAAAAGCTCTTCTTGCTTCCTCTTCTGTTAACGGTCCGGCAATAGCTTTAGGTAAAAGGGATTTTATAAGAGTTGTCATTCTCTGCTACTTTCAATTTTATTCAAAAAATTTTTTAATAATGCATGACCATTTTCAGAAGCTATGCTTTCTGGATGGAACTGAACCCCAAATATATCCTTCTTTTTGTGTGTTAGGCCCATAATTGTTCCATCTTGTAATGAGGCAGTGACCTCTAGAACATCGTCTGGAAAACTGTCTACGTCAACCACCAAAGAATGATACCTTGTTGCCTTAAAAGGTGTGTTTAAGTTTTTAAAAATCCCCTTCTTATTATGATTAATATTAGCGACTTTTCCGTGCGAGATCTCTTTGTGTCTTATCACGGTTCCTCCAAAAGCTTCTCCTATAGCTTGATGTCCTAAGCACACACCAAGTAAAGGCACCTGTGTTTTTGCAACCTCTTGGATTAAATCAATGCAAACACCCGCCTTTGAGGGTGTACATGGGCCAGGACCAATTACGATGCCGGTTGGCTTTAAAGCTAATAAGTCTGCAACACTGTGAATGTCGTTTCTTATAACTTTTACATTTGCTCCTAACTGCCCAAGGTATTGAACTAAGTTATATGTAAAGCTGTCATAGTTATCTATCATTAAAATCATGGTACCAACCTGCTATTAAAGGTTATTAAATTTAATTGAATTACCTTCGATTTAACTAGCATCATCCCTACTTGTAAACATAGTTGCCAATTCTGCTGCCGCTCTGATTGCTTTGGATTTATTAACGCTTTCTTCATACTCCGCAGTAGGGTCGCTGTCATATACAACTCCCCCACCAGCTTGGATGTACAATTTTTTATCCTTAACGACAGAAGTTCTGAGCGCTATGCACATATCCATGTCCCCATTAGCTGAAAAGTAACCACATCCACCCCCATAAATACCTCTTTTTTCGGACTCCAACTCGTCAATAATTTCCATTGCACGAACTTTAGGTGCACCTGAGACTGTCCCTGCAGGTAGCCCTGCTAACAATGCTGAAATAGCATCTTCTCCATCCTTTAAAGTACCTACAACGTTAGATACTATATGCATAACATGACTATACTTTTCTATAATGAACTCTTCAGTTATCTTAACAGTTCCTACTTCCGAAACTTTCCCAATATCGTTTCTACCTAGATCAAGTAACATGAGATGTTCTGCCAGCTCTTTTTGATCCGACAGTAACTCTTTCTCATATTTTAAGTCAGCTTCAGCTGTTGGGCCCCTCGGACGAGTCCCTGCTATTGGTCTAATTGTAATTTCTTTACCAAAAACACGAACAAGAATTTCTGGGCTTGCTCCAATAATTTGGAACTCACCCATATTAAAGTAAAACATAAAGGGTGAGGGATTAGTCCTTCTTAAAGCTCTGTATAATGAAAATGGTGGGTATGGAAAATCTTGTGTCCAACGTTGTGAGGGAACTACCTGAAAAATATCGCCCTCTTTTATGTATTTCTTTGCTTTATTTACTGCGGCCTCGTAGGCGGTTTTGGTAAAATTTGATTTTGCTGGTGGTATTGATTGAGAAGGGATCAGATTTCTGGACTCAGTTAGTGTTGCCTTCTCTAGAAGCTCAACTGTTTGTTTAACTGCTAGAGTGGATTTTTTGTATACATCCTCAGCGGAGGCATTTATTGAGAACCAAGCTGGACTGACTACGACTACCTCTCCTTTTACGCCGTCTAAGACAACTACAACTGATGGGCGCATTAGTATAGCGTCAGGGACATCAAGAGGGTCGGCAACATTGCCTGGTAGAGCCTCTATCAGGCGAATCATGTCATACCCTAGATATCCAAAAAGCCCAGCGCACGACGCAGGTAACCCATCTGGAATATCTATTGAACTCTCACTTAATAATGCTCTCAATGTATCTAAGGGTTGTTCCTCAAGCTGAGAAAAATTGTTTCGATTGATTAAAGCATTTCTATTTATTTCTGATTTTTTATTTTTGCACTTCCAGACCAAATCTGGCTTCATTCCGATAATTGAATATCTTCCACGAATTTCACCACCGGTAACTGACTCCAAAACAAAACTATCTACGGAAGCCTTTGTTAATTTTAATAGTAGTGAAACTGGAGTGTCTAAATCGGCCGCTAAACGGGTAAAGATAATTTGATTTTTCTTCTTCTTATAATTTTTTAAGAAGTCTGAATGGAGTGGTTGTAATTTCATGACTGCTTTCAAAACTGTTGATGTATTGAATTTAATGCTCCTTGATCTAAAGTAAAACCTAGATTTTTGCGGATAGATTCAATGTAGTAGGAAAATACATCATTTTCGAACTCTGCTAGCATTTGTTCATTAAACTCTTTTGAAAAAGCTTTTGCAGCAGCGCTATTTAAGTCGGGTGAAGTCACGTCGGTCACTTCATAGACTATTACAGTTTCTGCGTCATTTACAAAATCAACAGTCCCAACCTTAGTGATAAAAGCTTTTTGGGCTAAAGGAAAAGGAGTATCCAAATTTTGAGTAAGACGACTTATTTTTGTAACCTTTGGTTCTTTACCTGCAGAGTTTTCCCAGTCTGGGTTAACTCTAAGTTGTTTGCTAATTTCTGTTGCAAGATTAGTCAAGCGTTCTGATATTATGTATGATGTCCAATCTTTCTTAACCTTTTCTCTAATAACTTGGAGTTCGGGAATAAATGAAGGAAGAACTTTGTCTAATCTGATTGCTATTATACTGCCGTCCTTAAGGTCGAAAAGGGTAGGGTAATAATCTTTTGTGATTAATTTTGCTTCCTCAAAAAATGATATATCAGAAGTTAGTGAGTTACTTAATTCTGTGGTAAAATCCATTGTTTTTATTTTAAACCCTGATTCTGTTGCTAGCTCTTCCAAGGTGCCACCACTCACTAATAAATCTTCGTATGTTTCCTTTTTTGTGGTTATAAGATTTTTTGCGTCTTCGAGCTTTAGTGTGTTTATAAGCTCGTCCATTACATTTTCAATTGGCGTAACTACTGCCGTCTCAATTTCTATTACTTTAAAGATGGCTGGGCCAATAGAGGATTCTATTACTGAACTAGCTTCATTTAGTGGTAAGTCAAAAACTATTTCACCCTCTAAAGGTGAAAGCTCTTGTTTAGAGAGCATTCCAATTTCTGTATCTTTAGACGAAAGCCCTCTTTCTTTGACAAGGTCATCAAACGTTGATTTTCCTGATGCTATTAAGTCATATGCTTTTGATGCAGCCTCTTTGTTAACAAATGCCAGCCGATTTACACGACGCTTTTCGGGGGGGTTGTACATTGAGGCTCTACTATTAAATAATTCTTTGATGGTTTTATCAGTTACTTTTATTTGATCGAAGAGCATTTCAGGTCTTAAAATAGAATACGTAATAACTTTAGTCTCAAGCTCTCTAAACGATTCTTTGTTATCCTCAAGAAATGAACTTAATTCCGTTTCAGTTGGAATCGGAGATGAGTCCTGTAAGTTATTTTTGGTTAAGGTAATGGACCTTAAACTTCTTTCTTCATTTATATAGTTATAGATGTTGTTGGCGTATGTATCTGTACTTTCCAACCCACCTGTTACAGCTTGCCTCAGAAGGTCTCGTGATAGATTTGCACGTAGTTCACCTTCAAACTCTGAGACGGTTTTACCAATCTGAGAAATCACCATACGATACGTATCTTGATCAAATACTCCGTCTGGCCCAAAAAATTGAGGTATTTCACTGACCCTTTTTGCAATTTCTGCGTCACCAACAGAAATACCAATTCTCGAAAGCTCTGAGTCCATTGATGCCGTGGTTAAAAGTTTATTGATCGCCACACCATCTAACCCAAGAGTTAGTGCTTCATTGAAACTAATTGGTTTTCCATTTTGTCTTTCAAAATTAGAGATCTCTTGTCTTAGAGTGTTTACGTAGTCGTTTGTCGAAATTTTCTTATTTCCAATACTTCCAATTTTATCTAGAGAACGCCCAAAGCCTCCAATACCAAAGCCTCCAAGACCTACGATTAACATAAGCAATATTGCCCAAACAAAGAATTTTGACATTTTAGAACCTGAAGAAGAAGCCATTTTTATCACCCTAAAAAATACAATTATCGAAGTCGTAAACCTTTGTCTTCGTGTGAGCAAGTCTTACAACTTAAAAGATTTAAGCCGTTGAAAAAGAATTTGGATGTCATCTAGGCTAATATTAGCAAACGCAACTCTCAAAAAGCGGTTTGCTGCAGCCTCAGTTTTGTTAGAAAAAAGTGCACCAGGTACTGTTAGGACACCTTTTTCTTCTAACAGACGTTTAGATAACTCTCTTGAAGATATTGTAAACGGATATTCTAGATATGCAAAATATGCCCCAAGACCTCGTAAAACCCATCCATCAGACTCTAAATCTTCAAAGCCTCTTTCTAATGATTCACGCCTTTTCAATAGATCCAGACGTTGCTCTTGAACCCAGTAAGATAACTTCTTCAGACCAAATAATGCAGCATGTTGCCCAATTTGGTTGGGACAAATTGTTGATGTGTCTAAAAATTTTTCAATTTCTTGCATTCTTTTTGTAGAAGTTACAACTGCTCCAACACGGTGTCCTGTCAAACGAAACACTTTAGAAAACGAATAAAGTAACATAAAGTTATTACTCCAGTTAGGTTTCAGAAAAATATCATGTGGCGGGTTTTCACTAATATTAAAATCCTTATATGTCTCGTCGATTATTAGTTGAATGTTTGAGCGAACACAGAGGTCATAAAATTGTGAAATTGTTTCTGGCGGGTACTCAATTCCAGTTGGATTATTTGGATTCACTAGTACTATGGCCCTTGTTTTGTTCGTAATTAATTTTGATGCTTCGTTTGCATCTGGTATAAGTGTTGTACCAGTGTCTAGGACTATGGTTCTTATGCCTAATATGTCTAGCCACATTTTATGATTGAAGTACCAAGGAGAGGGTAAAATTATTTGATCGTCAGCTTGAGCGACTGAAGTAATTGCAGCAGCAAAAGCCTGATTGCAGCCTGCTGTAATTCCAATGTTTGCACTTGATAATTTATTACTTTTGTAGAATTTGTTCAGGTGGTCTGCAAATTCTAGCCGCAATTCAGGAAGACCAAGAACCTCGCCGTATAGGTGAACAGAGGTATCATTAAGAATTAGTTGACTTAGGTGTTGTCGCATCTCCAGTGGGGGAGGAGAGGAGGGTGCAGCTTGGGAAACGTCTATTAATGGAAAATTGGGTGGTAACTTAGTTTCCTTAACTAGACTTGCTAACTCCATTATGGGTGGTTGGGTGGTTAATAATAAGTTTGGGTTATAGTTTTTCATTTACACCTGTTTACCAATTTATTTAACTACCCCTAAATGGCTCAACGTATTGTAATGCCATATCCCATGGAAAAAATATCCAGGTATCTTGACTTACTTCTGTAATGAAGGTGTCTACTAGAGGACGTCCTTTGGCCTTTGCATAGACAGTGGCGTAATGGGCTTTTGGATAAAGTTTTTTGACCGCTTCCAGTGTTTTTCCACTATCGACCAAGTCATCGATTATGATAATTCCAGTCCCATCTTTGACAAGATCATTTGACGGTTTTTTTAGAATCTTTGCTTCATCTTGAGATTGATGATCATAAGATTTAATTGAAAGTGTATCAACCGTTCTAATATCCAATTCGCGAGCAATAATCATAGCAGGAGCCATTCCCCCTCTAGTTATGGCAACAATTGCTTTCCATCGCCCATTATCTGGCCCTTTACCGTCCAAGCGCCAAGCTAGTGCTCTGGAATCCCTGTGTATCTGATCCCAGCTAATATGAAATCCTTTTTCATGTGGCAATCGATCTGTCATAACTTCTCCATGTCTGGTGCATCAACGGCTTTCATTCCAACAACGTGATATCCTGCGTCTACATGAAGTACCTCTCCAGTAACTGCAGACCCTAAATCTGATAGTAGGTAAAGAGCTGAGTTCCCGACCTCTTCTTGTGTAACTGTTCGCCTTAAAGGAGAGTTATATTCGTTCCATTTCATAATATATCTAAAGTCTCCTATTCCTGAAGAGGCTAAAGTCTTTATCGGTCCTGCAGAGATTGCATTAACTCTAATTTTATCCTTCCCAAGATCCTCAGCTAAATATTTTACTGAAGCTTCTAGTGCTGCCTTAGCCAAACCCATCACGTTATAGTGTGGCATTACTTTTTCTGCACCATAATAAGTGAGTGTGAGTATAGAGCCGCCTTTTGACATAAGTTTTTCTGCTCTCGCTGTTGCAGCTGTGAAAGAGTAAACTGAAATATCCATGGTAGTTTTGAAGTTCTCTTGAGAAGTGTCAACATATCGACCTCTAAGTTCATTTTTATCAGAGAAACCAATGGCATGTACAAGGAAATCAATTTCGCCCCAGGCGTCTTTTAAGTAGTCAAATAAATGATCTAGAGAATCTGCTGAACTTACATCACATTCTATTAAGTGGCTTGAGCCAACTTGATTAGCTAATGGCTCTACTCTTTTTCTAAGAGATTCCCCTTGATAAGAAAAAGCTAGTTCTGCTCCTTGATCTGCACACGCTTTAGCTATCCCCCAGGCTATAGACCTTTCGTTAGCAACGCCCATTACCAGACCACGCTTGCCTTTCATAAGATTATTCGTCATATCTTTCCTTTTAAATAGGTACCATTTAATTTCTTATGTCAAAGGTCAAGTGGTATCAAGCAAGGAGAACTAATTTTTGCAATCTATAGTAATGTAGTACAAAATTAAAAAGGAACTTTCTTTAATTATTTGGGCATTAAAATGAGTAATGAAGTAGAAAATTTTAAAACAGTGAACCCTATGGACTTATTTAAGTCTTGGCTGGAAGACGCTGAAAATAAAGAATTAAATGATCCTAATGCCATTGCATTGGCGACTGTAGATGATACTGGTTTGCCCAATGTAAGAATGGTTTTGCTTAAAGAAATTACTGACCAAAGTTTTATTTTTTACACTAATTATAAAAGTGTAAAGGCAGAAGAGATAGTCTCATCTCCAAAGGCATCTTTTCTAATTCACTGGAAATCGATTAGACGTCAGATTAGGGTTAGGGGTTTTGTAGAAAAGGAAGATGGAGTGATAGCAGACAAGTATTTCTCATCGCGTTCATTGGATAGTCGGATAGGTGCCTGGGCATCCCGGCAGTCACAGGAAGTAGGATCTAGGCAAGAGCTACTCGATTCTGTTAATAAGTTGACCGTTGAACTAGGCGCCAATCCTTCTAGGCCGCCTTTTTGGGGAGGATTTAGAATAACTCCAATAGAGATTGAGTTTTGGTCTGATGGAGATGCACGTTTACACAACAGGTTTAGATGGAGCCGCAAGGACACAAAGTCAAATTGGAAAGTTTGTCGCCTACAACCTTAAATTTTTTCTTGTGTCTTTAAGAGTCTACAAGGAGCGTTTGAAGGTTGTTATTGCATGATTAAGTTATTATTTTTTCTATTCATTTCAATTACTTATGCAACATCTGATGCACTAGCATCATGTGAAAACAATAAACTGACTATTTTTAGTGCTATGTCAAAACATGTGTTTTATGTCGAGATAGCTGACGACCCAATCAAAAGAGCCAATGGTCTAATGTTTAAAAAGTCACTTAAAGATTTTGATGGAATGGTGTTTTTGTATGACAAACCTAGTAGGTTAGTTTTTTGGATGAAAAACACACTAATTCCGCTAGATATTATATTTTTTGATGAAAGAGGAATCATTAAGAAAATATATGTAGGCGCCACTCCTCTAAGTAAAAAAAAGATTTTTGGTGGTAGTAATCTAATTGGAGCCTTAGAAATAAGTGGTAATCTAACTTCAAAACTTGGTTTTTCAGAGGGTGATAGTATCCAATTTAATCTACTAGACAACAAAAATGCTGTTTGGCCTTGTTATTAGTAATTATTTTCTGTTTTGGGCTTTTCAAATATAATTACTGACGATAGTAGGAGAAACGATTGTCGGGGCGTGGCGCAGCCTGGTAGCGCACCTGTTTTGGGTACAGGGGGTCGTAAGTTCGAATCTTACCGTCCCGACCATCAAACTAATCAAAAATTAATTTACAAGATATTTTAATTTTTGATTAGCTTCGAATCTGTTATTTTAAAATAGTTTATTTAATGAGGTTCCTTAAGTTTCTAATCTTATTACATTTTTTTTCCACAGTTAGCTTGAAGATCAACAGTTTTTTTATAACTAATTAAATTCGATTGTGTTAATCTCCTGAGTCAACAAAAAAAAAGACAAAATTATAAAAAAAATACGTTGACCTTATCGTATTTTACACGTCAAGTAGTGCCAGCGATCAGCGCACATACAACATGTAGTGTTTGATGGTGGAAATAATTACAGGTCCTAACAAGGTTAAGATTAATAAAAAAACATCGACCTTTTTAGGAAAATATAAGCTGAAATGCGCTAAAGCAGACCTAGGCAGGTATAATTTACGTGATGATAAGAGTAAGTATAGGAAAGAACTGAAATGAAAATTGAGAGAAGATTGACAGGCGATGCAACGGGTGGTTACGCGGGCATAGAGTTCACCAAGCGAACTTCAGAAATTAAAAACCCAGATGGAACAATTGTTTTTAAACTTGAAAACTTAGAAGTTCCCTCGGCGTGGAGTCAGGTAGCAGCTGACGTCATTGCGCAAAAATATTTTCGGAAAGCAGGTGTTCCCGCAAGATTAAAAAAGGTAAAAGAAAAGGGGGTCCCAGATTTTATAGCTCGGTCGGCGCCCGATTTTGATAAACTCCAAGCTATTCCTAAGGAAGATAGGTACGTAGGAGAAACCTCGTCTAAGCAAGTCTTTGATAGATTGGCAGGGGCATGGTGTTATTGGGGGTGGAAAGGTGGTTACTTTAGCTCTGAAAGGGATGCTAAGGCTTATTATGATGAAATGCGAGCGATGCTTGCGTTGCAAATGGCGGCTCCTAATAGCCCTCAATGGTTCAACACAGGTTTGCATTGGGCGTATGGAATTGACGGCCCGGCACAAGGGCATCACTATGTAGACTACCAAACTGGTAAATTGACAAAATCAAAGAGTTCTTACGAACACCCGCAGCCTCATGCGTGTTTTATACAATCAGTTAGTGATGACTTGGTGAACGACGGTGGTATTATGGATCTTTGGGTAAGAGAAGCGCGTCTCTTTAAGTATGGATCTGGTACAGGAACAAACTTTTCTTCATTAAGAGGTGCTGGAGAGAATCTATCCGGTGGAGGCATGTCTAGTGGGTTAATGGGTTTTTTAAAAATTGGTGATAGAGCCGCCGGTGCAATTAAATCAGGTGGAACAACCCGACGGGCTGCAAAGATGGTAATCGTTGATGCTGATCACCCAGATATTGAAGAGTTTATAAACTGGAAAGTTTTAGAAGAACAAAAAGTTGCTAGCATCGTAGCTGGGTCTAAAATGCACGAACAAAAATTAAAAGGTATTTTTCACTCAATTAATGCTTGGGACGGGAAAATTGAAGATGCAACGAGCCCTGTTAAAAATGCACAATTAAAAATATCTATTAGAGATGCAAAAAGAGTCGCCATTCCTGAGACATATATTAAAAGAGTCCTTGATTATGCAAAACAAGGTTATACGAGTATAGATTTCTCAGTTTATGATACCGATTGGGATTCTGAAGCATACAGTTCAGTATCTGGTCAAAACTCTAATAATTCAATTCGGGTAACTGACGCTTTTTTAACAGCAGTAGAACAAGATAAAGATTGGAATTTAATCAACAGGAACGATGGTAAAATTGCAAAGACATTGAAAGCTAGAGAGTTGTGGGACCAAGTCGGTCATGCAGCATGGTCATGTGCTGATCCAGGAATACAGTACCATGATACAGTAAACTCTTGGCATACCTGCCCAGAGGATGGAGAAATAAGAGGGTCAAACCCTTGTTCAGAGTACATGTTTTTAGATGATACAGCATGTAATTTGGCATCTATGAATTTATTAACCTACTATGATGGAGAGTCCTTTGACTCTAAGCTTTATGTTCATGCGACACGCCTCTGGACTTTGACGTTAGAGATATCTGTAATGATGGCCCAATTCCCTTCTAAGGAAATTGCCCAAAGGAGTTACGATTTTAGAACGCTAGGTCTCGGTTATGCTAATATAGGTGGTTTACTCATGAGTATGGGACTTGGGTACGATAGTGAGGAGGGGAGGTCGTTGTGTGCTACTCTTACAGCATTAATGACAGGTGTATCTTACGCTACATCAGCAGAAATTTCAAAAGAATTAGGGCCTTTTCCTAAATATGAAAAAAATGCAGATCATATGCTTAGAGTTATTCGTAATCATAGAAATGCAGCATATGGAAGAAATGATGGTTATGAAGATCTATCTATTAAACCATTACCACTTGACATCAATTCTTGTCCGGACAGTCAGCTTGTAAAAAGTGCACAGCAAGCATGGGACTTGGCATTGGATCTTGGTGAAAAATTTGGATACAGAAATGCCCAATCGACTGTAATCGCACCAACTGGGACTATTGGACTTGTTATGGATTGCGACACTACAGGCATAGAGCCAGATTTTGCTTTAGTTAAATTTAAGAAATTAGCAGGTGGAGGGTATTTTAAGATTATAAATAGAAGTGTCCCCGCCGCACTTGAGAAACTTGGATACTCTTCCTCAAAAGTTGAAGAGATTGTTTCCCATGCAGTTGGTCACGGTACGCTAGGAAATTGTCCTGGAATTAATCATAGTTCGTTAATTGGTCATGGTTTTGGATCAGTAGAAATAGCAAAAATTGAAGAGGCGTTGCCCAGTGCATTTGATATTAAGTTTGTCTTCAACCAATGGACATTAGGTGAAGAATTTTGTTCGCAAACGCTTGGGATCCCTAAAAGTGAACTAAATAATCCATCATTTGATATGTTAACCCATCTAGGTTTCACTAGAGAGCAGATAGATTTTGCTAATGATCATGTTTGTGGAACTATGACATTGGAAGGTGCTCCTCATTTAAAGGAACAGGATTATAAGATTTTTGACTGCGCTAATCCGTGTGGAAAAAAAGGAAAAAGATACCTCTCGGTAAATAGTCACATTTATATGATGGCAGCGGCGCAATCATTTATATCAGGGGCAATATCAAAGACAATAAACATGCCAAATAACTCAACCATAGAAGAGTGCCAAAAAGCTTATGAGTTAAGTTGGTCTCTGGGGGTAAAGGCAAATGCTTTATATCGGGATGGCTCCAAACTTTCGCAGCCACTAGCCTCTGCTCTGATAGAGGAGGATGATGAGGCAGCAGATATTCTAGAAGGCGGCACCCCTCATGAAAAATCAATCACATTAGCCGAAAAAATTGTTGAAAAAATAATAGTAAAAGAAGTATCAGTGTCCCAAAGAGAAAAAATGCCGCAAAGACGAAAGGGGTATACGCAAAAGGCATCTGTTGGTGGTCACAAAGTGTATCTCCGAACGGGAGAGTATGAAAATGGCGACTTAGGGGAAATCTTTATCGACATGCATAAAGAAGGTGCTGGATTTAGGGCAATGATGAACAATTTCGCGATCGCGATTTCAGTTGGTCTTCAATATGGTGTCCCCCTTGAAGAATTTGTTGATGCATTCACTTTCACAAAATTTGAGCCCGCGGGGATGGTACAAGGTAATGATTCTATTAAAAATGCGACATCAATTCTCGATTATATATTTAGAGAACTTGCTGTATCTTACTTAGACAGATCTGATTTGGCGCATGTCAAACCTGAGGGTGCTAGTTTTGATGATTTAGGGCGTGGTGAACAGGATGATCTCCGAAATGTCGACAATGTTTCAAAAAAAGCAGAGTCTAAATCCTTAGCCGTATTAAAACAAATTAGCTCATCGGGTTATCTTAGGAAAAGAGTGCCGCAGGAACTGCATGTATTGCAGGGTGGTCTAAACGACTCTTACGTTACCACGTCTCTGGATGTTACCCCTATGCAAGGCAGTAATGCTAGTGAAACATTAGATAAACATGATGATCTAAATTCAGGTACACAACCTGTCGGTTTGGATGATAGATCAAAAGCGAGAATGCAGGGATATGAAGGGGATCCGTGTGGGGAATGTGGAAATTATACTTTAGTTAGAAATGGGACATGTATGAAATGTAATACGTGTGGGGGGACTTCTGGCTGTAGTTAATTTATTGTCTTAACTCTTAATATACATCTTATAATAAAACTGGCTTACTGAAAGTGACTTGTAAATTTAGAATCTAGTTATTTTGTATAAAGTACAATGTTACACTTAAATGCGATTCAATTTTTTTAACCGTGTAAAAACGTGTTTAATAGTTTTTAAGTCACCTAATTCTAAAGAAAATACGTAAGATTGTGTCAAAAAAAATGGTTCTTCAACAGACCCTTTAAATAAGTTTGCAGCCTCTAAGTAATGCTTGGCCAACATTTTTGTATCGGAATTAATATGGGACTTGATAATATTTTCATTAAGTTTATCCGTTAAGGTCACGTCCTTAAGCTCTTGTTATTTAGTAATTTATTTGCAACCCAACTATGGAATAGATGTGTGGGCCCATCCATTGCTGGAGAAAATCTTCCTCCATCAAAGCCTGTACAATTTCTACCTAACTGCATACCCTCAACAACAAGAATGTCCTCTATAAAAATATCTTTCCACTGCTTCTTATTCGCCTCTCGCATTTCTTCATTTGTTGTTGGTGAGGCATAATAAATACTAATATCTTCAGTGGTTAATTCATGCGAGACAGGGTTTAGTACTGCAGACCAAGCATGATCTTTTTGACAGGCCATTAGAACATTTGGAAAAACTGTAATATACTCTGCACTGTCACCCCACTTTTTACCTAACTTCTTGAAACTTGGGAACTTATAACCGCCATTCCCTTCAAATTGCCGGTAAAAATTTGTTCCTTGACCTGAGTAAAGCCCCGCTTCTTCAATGTGATAGTGGTCTTCAAGTCTTGAATAGGCATTTAAGCCAGGGTGAACCCAGGGCAAGTGATAGCTCTCACAATAGTTTTCAACTGCTAACTTCCAGTTACACTTAACGTTTATGATAAATTTACTATTTTCTCCACCATGAAACATTGGCTGGTCAAAATCTTTCCACCTTTTTATTAAGTGCTTATGTACGGTTTCAAAAGGAGGTGCATCTCCAGAAATGTTAATAAATATAACATCCCTCCAAATATGTGACCTTACTTCAATTAACCCTAAAGCAGCTTTATCTACCCCTGGGTGAGTATTTTTGCCCGGTCCCCCAACATGAGGGGTTGTTATTAATCGCCCCTCTGAAGAGTAACACCAGGAATGGTAGGGACACCGAATAGCTCCTTCGATTCGTTGGGCTTTAGAAACGAGTATCATACCACGATGCCTACATATATTTTGAAAAACCCTAACATTGCCAGCTTTATCTCTAATTATTAACAGCGGCATTCCAAGAAAACTGATAGGCTTTGCATCTCCAATTTCAGGAATTTCAGATGCAACTGAAAGCCCTGCCCAAGTATCAAAAAATAAAGCTCTCTTTTCAATATCGTGAACTTGGGGGTCCGTGTAATGCTCATTTGCTAAACCATTAGCTTGAGCTAGAGGCGCAAAGATGGTCTGTAACCTTTCTGACAAAGTAACTCCCTTTCATTATATTTATAACAAAGATGTACCGAAATAAAAAAACAATAGAGAAAAAAAATTATAACTGTCGAATACATTTTCGACTTAATTTTTTTCTTTTTTGTCGTTTTTGGTCCTATATTAACTTTTTTATAATTTATTTAAAAATTAAAATTACTATTCTGACATGCATCTTCAATGACGAAATGAGTTTATATTAAAATTTAATTTTTGTTTATATTAGTTCTTCTAATATGTGTGTTTAGTTACTTCCTCTAGCTAGGGCAGCTATTCCTGTCCTTGCTATTTCTGTTAATCCCAGTGGGCGCATTAAGTCTAAAAAGGCATCAACTTTCTCAGACGTTCCAGTAAGCTCAAATATAAAGCTATTTAGAGTGGTGTCGACGACATTTGCTCTGAATATATCTGCTAGTCTTAATGCTTCCACTCTTTTGTTACCCTTCCCAGTTACAGAGAAGAGGGCAAGTTCTCTTTCTACAGTAGCACCGTCTTCAGTAAGGTCGTGTACGTCAAAGACTGGAATCATTCTTGAAAGTTGTGCTTTAATCTGTGTTAGGACCTGGGGGGTACCAGTCGTTACGACTGTAATTCTAGATTTATTACTGTCATGATCAATTTCAGCCACTGTAAGGCTGTGAATATTATACCCTCTACCAGAAAATAAACCAATTACCCGTGCTAAAACTCCGGACTCGTTTGTCACAATCACTGCTAGGGTGTGTGTTTCAATTATTTCAGAATTAGGGTCGCGTAAATCATAAGCAGAGTGTTTTGATGTACCTTTTTTTATCTTTAAAGAGTTCATAACTTATGCCTTCCTATGAAAGTTTGAAACTAATATTAAATTATACCAGTACTGCGCCCTTGCTCCCAATTGTTCCAGTGTTTTCACTGTCTGCCATGATCATTTCATTATGAGCAGATCCAGACGCAATCATGGGAAAACAATTCTCATGCTTTTCAACTAAACAATCAACAATAACGGGTCCATCGTATGACATCATCTCTTCTATCGTACTATCCACATCCTCTGGTTTTTCACAGCGGATTCCTTTGGCTCCAAATGCTTCGGCAAGTTTTACGAAATCAGGTAATGCTTCAGACCAACTTTGGGAGTATCGCTCTCCGTGCAATAGCTCCTGCCATTGCCTTACCATGCCTAATCTTTCATTATTTAAGATAAACTGCTTAACAGGTAAGTTAAATTGAATGGCAGTTCCCATTTCCTGCATATTCATTAACCAAGATGCTTCCCCAGCTACGTTTATTACTAATGAGTTCGGATGCGCAACTTGCACTCCGATTGAAGCCGGCAATCCATATCCCATAGTCCCTAGACCACCAGAGGTCATCCATCGATTAGGTTCATTAAAATTAATATATTGTGCAGCCCACATTTGATGTTGCCCAACCTCTGTACAGATATACCTATCAGACCGATGGGAAGTTAGTGCTTCCAGACGTTCAAGAGCATACTGAGGTTTTATAGTTTGAGCACTATTTTTATATGATAAACAGTTTTTATTTCTCCATGTAGCAATCGTATGCCACCACTTAGAAACTCCACTTTTGTTAGTTTTTTTACCCCTTGATTTCCATACTTTTAAAGTTTCATTTAATACGTTTTCGATATCACCAATAATAGGGACATCTACATTTATAGTTTTATTTATTGACGAGGGATCGATATCTATATGTACTTTTTTTGAGTTTGGGCTAAATGCATCAAGTCTTCCTGTAATTCTATCATCAAACCGTGCTCCAATGTTTATCATTAAATCACATCCATGCATAGCCATATTAGCCTCATATAAACCATGCATGCCAAGCATTCCTAACCATTGTTTGGAGGACGCTGGATATGCGCCTAGACCCATAAGGGTTGAAGTTACTGGAAAATTTGTCTGATCAGCTAACTCTCTTAACAACTTTGTTGCTTTTAATCCTGAATTGATTACGCCACCACCAGTATAAAAAATTGGACGTTCTGCCGTCTCCATCAAAGTTACTAGAGAATTAATTGCGTCAGAATCACCTTTCACTCTTGGTGAGTACCCACTTCTATTTACATTACGAACACCAGTGTATTTGCCTTTGGCAAATTGAACATCCTTGGGAATATCAACAAGAACAGGACCAGGTCGTCCAGTTTTTGCAACATGAAAAGCTTGATGGATTACCTCTGATAATTTTTCTGTATCTCTCACTAGCCAGTTGTGTTTTGTACAAGGTCTAGTGATGCCAACTGTATCTGCTTCTTGAAATGCATCATTTCCAATCATAAATGTAGGTACTTGCCCCGTTAAAACTATTAATGGAATGGAGTCCATCAGAGCGTCTGTCATGCCAGTTACTGCGTTTGTTGCTCCTGGACCTGAAGTTACTAGTACAACTCCAGGTTTCCCTGTTGACCTTGCGTAGCCTTCGGCCGCATGTGTGGCCCCTTGTTCGTGTCTGACTAATATATGTTTAATTTTCTTTTGTTTAAAAATAGCGTCGTAAATTGGAAGAACTGCACCACCTGGATAGCCAAATATTGTATCTACTCCCTGATCTATTAGTGCTTGAACTACAATTTCTGCTCCAGTCATTGTTTTTACCATTTGCTGCTCCAGTTCGAATTGTAACTCAGTTTAAACGCTAAATCATTAACATTACTCGCAAAAGTATTATGTGCCATACGTGTTTTCGTCAATGAAGAATTTTAATTTTCTATCAAAATTTAATCATAAAAAGAACTTTTATTACTTTATTTTGTTCTTTTTTGAACATTGTTAAATAATGGGGCATTTTTTATCAGTTCCAGGCATAGTTTATAAGTTAACCCTTACTAAAACCATGTTTCTGTTGATTAGCTTGATAATTTGATTTCTAAAATTTGGTTTGTCATAGTATCTTTATTTAATGGTTTATTTAGATTTTTGCTAATACGCTTAGTCAAGGGTCGCCATTCCTGTGAGGCAAAAACCTCCAAACCAGAAAATGATGATTTGTATTGCATCTTATTTGATCCATTTACCCAGTAGCCTAAATAGACATATTTAAGGTTTAATTTTTTTGAATAATTAATGTGGTTTAAAATCATGAAAGTTCCAAAACTATTATTTTTCAATTTAGGATCAAAGAAGGAGTAAACCATCGACACTCCATCATCAAGAATATCTGTTAAACACACTCCCAAAAGCACAGAGTTTTCATCACGATATTCAATTAGTTCTGTATGAACCTTTGAGTCCTCAACCATAGAAGAAAATTCATTGAAATTCATATCAGACATCCCACCAGCTTTATGCCTAGTTCGGACATATCTTTGAAAAAGTATGTAGTGATCTTTTGTGACAGTTGGTTTTAAAATAATTCGGCAAACCATAGCATTCTTTTTTTGAACTCGCTTTTGGCTTCTAGATAACATAAAGTTATTGGTAACAATTCTTGCTGATAGGCATGCATTACAATCTGTACATGATGGTCTATAAAGGACGTTTTGTGACCGTCGAAAGCCTTGCTTGCTTAATGTATTATTTAATAGGTTGGAATTTAAGGAGTCTAAAGTGACGAATAACTTCCGCTCTTTTCTATTATCTAAGTATGGGCAATCATGGGGAGCTGTTATAAAAAATTGCGGTAACTTTGAGGGTAAATGTTGCATATAACTTTTCCTAATAGAAATCCTTAAAAGACTTTTTATTTACGTTAGAGGCCTAATAATGCAAACTTAATTTACGAGAGTAAATAGTTTTTCAATTCCATAAGAAACGGACTTTCTTCGTACATTATAACGCCCAATTTGACCAAATTGTATAAGTTCTGAACTTGCTTTTATATTAGTTCCAGCCCAGCCAAAACAAACAAGTCCCTCTATCTTTCCTGCAGAATGCCCAGGTCCAGCAACTCCGGTGATTGATAAAGTTAAGTTAGCGTTGGACTGAATTAAAGTATTAATAGCCATTTCTTTTGCTACTTCTGTTGAGACAGCTCCAAATTTAATTAATGTTTTTTTATTAACTTTAAGTATCTCTTCCTTTGATTGATTAGAGTATGTTATGAACCCTCTGTCAAAGACTGCTGAGGCGCCTGATACGCTTGTTATTTTTGCAGCAAGCAAGCCACCAGTACAACTTTCGGCCGTTGCAATTATTATCTTTTTTTCTTTGGCCGCCTTTATTAAACTTTTTACACTAATAACCATAATAAAACCAAGCAATTATTATTAACATTAAAGCTACTATGAATCCGGCAAATATGTCATCCAACATTACTCCGAGAGCATCATTTCGATCATCGGCCCATTTAACAGGGCCTAATTTAACAATATCAAAAAATCGAAATAATATAAACGCTAATAATAACCAAGGGCATACCTGAATTAAATCCACTTTATATGAGTGTGCTCCAAATGAGACGGGTAATAGGGAAATCCATTGCCCAGCGACTTCATCTATTACTATTTGAGAAGGATCTTTGTCCTCACGAGTTTCTGTGGCTTTTTTAACGAGGAAAATACCAACTATGCTTATTAAAATGGTTAGAGTGATAAGTAGAAAGGGGCCTCCATACATATGGATAGGAAGAAATAATAATATACCAGCAAGCGAACCCCAAGTCCCAGGCGCAGGTTTAAGTAACCCAACATAACAAACGGTAACAAGTAGTTTATTCATTTCGGAAGAGTCCAACCGTTGTTAGACATGCAATGCCTTCTTCTCTACCACAAAAGCCAAGCCCTTCTGTGGTTGTTGCTTTTATACTAATCCGACTAATATCTATTTTTAGAATTGCTGCAATATTAGTTTTCATTTGAGTGCAGTAATTTGAAATTTTTGGTCGTTCACAAATAAATGTGGTGTCTATGTTCATGATTTTATATTCTAAATTGTTAACTAAACTATGTGCGTGCTTTAAAAAAATTGTACTGTTAGCATTTTCCCATTTTTTTGATGTTGCTGGGAAATGGGTCCCAATGTCTCCTTTTGAGAGCGCGCCATACAGTGCGTCACATATGCTGTGATATCCAACATCTGCATCAGAATGACCACTGAGGGATTTATCATGAGGGATTTTTACACCACATAAAATTACTGAGTCACCATTAATTAATTTATGTACATCAAAACCATTTCCAATTCGAAAGTCCAATTAGTTCTCCATATAAAGTTCAGCTAATTTAAAGTCTGTAGGTCGCGTTATTTTTATATTTGAAGGTTCCCCATCAATTGTACTTACTCTCATTCCTGCCTTTAACGCTATTGCCGCATCATCGGCGGCTGTAAAATAATTATTCTTATAAGCTTTAAGAATTTTTTTTCTATTAAACCCTTGTGGTGTTTGAGCTGTGATAAAGGTACCTCGATCTAAACTTTTAACTAAATTTATTTTACTTTTATCAATTTCCCAGAGAGCATCAGTTATTGGTAGAACAGGAATTACACAATCAAAA
>NZVE01000023.1 GCA_002697345.1 Paracoccaceae bacterium
GACGTAGTATTAGGAGAGTATTTGAAAAGACTTCCACCGACAATTCCCCTTAATATCTTACGATTAGCAGTATTTGAAATTTGTGCCGAAAAAACATCTCCTTACGCAGTTGTAGATAGTGCGGTTTCACTAATGAAAAAAACACGAAAACTTGCGAAGTTTTCTGGTTTAGCAAACGCTGTCTTAAGAAAAATTTCAATAACTAGAGTTGATTCGTGGGAATCAGAGCAAGTAACAAAGTTACCAAATTGGCTACGAAATAAACTAGTTAGTGTTTATAGTGAAAAAATTGTTAGTAATATTGAAATTTCGCATATGCAGGGAGCACAATTAGATATTACATTAAAGCCGGAGTTAAACGTACAAGAGTGGGTCGAAAAACTTGATGCTCTGCTATTACCAACTGGTTCTTTGAGATTAAAGGGCTCTCCACAAATTTCTACGCTTCCTGGTTATCAAGAGGGTATGTGGTGGGTTCAAGATGCCGCGGCAGCTTTGCCGGCAAAACTTTTAGGTAATGTCAAAAACAAAAATGTTTTAGATGTGTGTGCAGCTCCGGGTGGCAAAACTTTGCAGATAGCGTCTATGGGAGCGAACGTGACAGCTGTTGATAAGTCTAATGACAGATTAAAATTACTTCGTAATAATTTGGATCGAACAAGCTTGTTGGCGACGGTGGTTCAGACAGATTTTATTTCCTGGAATACGAATGATAAGTTTGACTTTATCTTACTTGATGCTCCATGCACTGCAACTGGAACCATTAGGCGTCATCCTGATCTACCACTTTTAAAAAGTGAGAAAGATTTGAAAACGATAATTAAGCTTCAGGCTAATCTTATTGATAAAGCTGTTTCTATGTTAAGCTCTAATGGGAGATTAGTCTTCTCAACATGTAGCCTCTTGCCAGAAGAGGGTGAATTACAGATCAAGGCTGCCATTGAAAGACATAATTTGAAAGCAGTGACAGTAAGGAGCAACCTATTGGGTTTAGAGCCTGGGTGGTATAACTCGCACGAAGATACAATTAGACTTAGACCAGATCACTGGAAATTTCTTGGTGGTCTGGATGGTTTTTTCTTAGTCGCGTTGGAGAGAGCTAGTTAAAGAGTAGCTTTTTTTATTTTAGTGTTGAAGGTAATATATTATTACAAAATACACAGATTGAAAAAAGAAATGCACTTAAGGTGAAAATTCAATATAACAATCAGATAAGGTCTCAAGAATATAATGACAGAGCTTTTACAAATTAGACGAGCTTTAATATCCGTCTCAGATAAAACTGGGTTAATTGATTTAGCGAAGGCTCTAATAGGCTTTGGAATTGATTTAATTTCTACTGGTGGTACTGCGACAGCTATTAGGGAGGCGGGTTTAAAGGTAACAGAGGTCTCGGAGCTTACCGGTTTTCCTGAAATGATGGGTGGTAGAGTTAAGACCCTCCATCCAAATGTCCATGGTGGTTTATTAGGTCTCCGAGATTCTAAGCTTCATATATCAGAAATGGGAAAACACGATATTAAAAATATTGATCTTTTAATTGTTAATTTGTATCCCTTTGAGGAAACAGTTGAAGCTGGTTTTGATTTTAATAAATGCATTGAAAAAATAGATATTGGTGGACCTGCAATGCTTAGATCTGCAGCAAAAAATCATAAATTTGTTAATGTTGTGACAGATACTGAAGATTATAAAAATCTATTAGATGAGCTTCAAAAAAACAATGGGAAAACTAGTTATTGTTTTAGGCGTACTCTTGCTCTTACAGCATTTTCAAGAACAGCCTCCTATGATTCAGCAGTTTCTGAATGGCTCGCAAAGTCTACAGGCCAAATCCCAAAACGTTTAACTATTTCTGGCGAGCTGGTTGAAGAACTTCGTTATGGTGAGAACCCACATCAAGTAGCATCTTTTTATAAAACAGGCCTAACTGACTCAGGGTTGGCAGGAATAACCAAGTGGCAAGGTAAAGAATTAAGTTATAATAATATTAACGATACGGATGCAGCGTTGAATTTAATATCTGAGTTTAACCAGGATCCTAAACCCGTCTGTGTAATTATTAAACATGCTAATCCTTGTGGTGTTGCATTTGGGAGGACCTTAAAGGACGCATATTTATCTGCTTTGGCTTGTGATATGACCTCAGCTTTTGGAGGTATTGTTGCGTTCAATAAAATATTGGATGAAGAGACTGCAAGAGAGTTGATTAAATTATTCACAGAGGTGGTTATTGCTCCTGATATAACGAAATCTGCAAAAAAAGTTTTTGATACTAAGAAAAACCTTCGGCTTTTGACATCTTCTAAATCAAAAAAAAGTGGATGTGAACAAAATCAAATCCGTTCGGTTTCTGGTGGTTTTTTGGTTCAATCCTTAGACAACTTTGAAGTTAGTACTAGTGAACTAAAAGTTGTTACAAAAAGAGAGCCTACCAGTGGTGAGGCTAGGGATCTTATTTTTGCTTGGAAAGTCGCAAAACACGTAAAGTCTAATGCGATAGTTTTTGTAAAAAATGGTGCTACAAAAGGCATAGGAGCTGGACAAATGAGCCGTGTGGACTCAACGCGAATGGCAAGTTTAAAGTTTCAAGATTTAACAAGTTCGTCGACTCAGAGTATGGAAAACGAAGGAGAACTAGCTTTAGCTTCTGATGCCTTTTTTCCTTTCCCAGATGGTTTGATAAAAGCCGTAGAGGCGGGTGTTACTTCCATAATTCAACCTGGAGGTTCATTAAGGGATAAAGAAGTAATAGAGGTGGCAGATAAATTAGACATAGCTATGGTTTTCACTGGCAAGAGGCATTTTAGGCACTAATGATACGTTTAGTAATAATAATTAGTGCCATTGTTTTTTTTATAGATCAAATTAGTAAGTTTTTTGTCGTTCAGTATCTAGATTTAAAAAGTAATTTAGTGCTTGAGATATTCCCACCATATCTTAACCTTAGAATGGGTTGGAATACTGGAGTTAACTTTGGATTTATGAGTAAATATTTTGCTAGCTCGGGGTTGATTTTGGTAGTTTTAGCATTGGTTATCTCTGCTTGTTTGGTTTGGTGGATGTATGGTAAACAAGATAGTTACTTACGGGTTTTAAGTGTTGGGTTCGTAGTTGGGGGTGCGCTAGGAAATGCGTTAGATAGACTAGTATATGGAGCGGTAGCTGACTTTATTAATACGTCATGCTGCGGTATAGAAAACCCATTCGCTTTTAACATTGCAGATATTTTTATTTTTATTGGGGTTTTTGGCTTACTTTTTACTAACGATAATAAGAAAGCGTGACATTTTCTTCATAAATGTGATTAAATATTAATTAAACGACTTTAGGGAACATAATGAAAAGAAATTATCTCATAATAGTTTTTGGCTTCATTGTTTTAAGTCTTGGGGCCGGGTGTGCGTCAATCAACCAACCCAGTTTGATGAACTTGAGATCAAGTAAAACAGGGCCAAATGAGTTTTTGGTAGTACCGTCAGGGCCTTTAAAGCAGCCTAAAACTTATTCAGAACTACCTTTACCCACGCCTGGTGGTGGAAACCGTACTGATCGGAAACCTGGAAATGAGGTTATTACAGCGTTGGGGGGGAATGAGAATTTTTCACGCCGTGATCCAAAATTAGTAGAGTATGTGTCACGATACGGTGGAGAGATTAATATTCGATCAATATTAGCTAAAGAAGATTTGGCGTTTAGAGAAGAAAATGATGGACTTTTTTTAGAACGAATACTTAAAGTTAGCGTTTACTATAAGGCATATGCTAAACAGTCCTTGGATCAATATGTTGAATTGAAGCGTTTAAATGACCTTGGTGTGAAAACAGTGTCAGCCCCTCCTAAGGTCACAAATTAATAATGTCAGCTTCGCATTCGCAGTCTGTAAAAGAACAGTCAAAGCATTATGGTAAAAACATTTTTTGGTTAATGCTTGTGTCTCCTACGTATTTATTAAGAACTTTAGGGTTAGTATTAGTCTTATTTTTTAATAGCCCTCTTGAAGGAAATGCTTCAGAGAAAGTTACTACTTTTAGATTAGATAATGGATTGCAAGTGGTCGTTATTGAAGACCACCGAGCGCCTGTTGTAGTGAATATGATATGGTATAAGGTTGGTGCTGCAGATGAAAAAATGGGGAAATCAGGGGTAGCACATTTTCTAGAGCATTTGTTGTTTAAGGCGACCACTAAGCTTAAATCGGGAGAGTTTTCAAAGATTGTTGAGAAACTAGGTGGTTCTGATAATGCTTTTACATCGTGGGACTATACCGCTTACTATCAACGGGTATCCCGTGATCATCTTGGCCTTATGATGGAGCTTGAGGCAGACCGAATGAAGAATATTAAGCTCACAAAACTAGATATTGAGACTGAAAGAAAAGTTGTTCTCGAAGAGCGGGCTCAAAGAACAGATAGTAATCCAGGTTCTTTATTTGCAGAACAAAGGAGGGCCGCTATATATTTGAATCATCCTTATGGGATCCCCATTATAGGATGGCGACATGAAATTGAACAACTTAATCTAGAGGATACGTTAGCATTTTATAGTGAATACTATTCACCGAGTTCTGCAATTGTAATTGTGGCTGGTGATGTTACTCCAACTGAGGTGAAGGAATTAGCAATAAAACACTATGGAGCATTGAAGCCTAACGTTGATTTTAAAGAGAGGCGGCGAAATATTGAACCACCTCATCTAGCTGAGAGGCGAATAGTATTTGAAGACAAGAGAGTATCTCAACCATATGTTATACGTACTTATCTTGCAGAAGAAAGGAATCCAGGCGATCAAAAGAAAGCAGCTATTTATACAGTTTTGGCAGAACTGTTGGGTGGTAATGAGACTACTTCAGTTCTAGGAAAAGCACTGCAAATAGATACAAAAAAAGCCTTATATACGTCAGCTTTCTACACCGGACTTTCTCATGATATTTCAAATTTTGGTTTAGTGATCGTACCAACTGACGGAACAACTTTAGAGCAAGCTGAGGTTGATCTTGATACGGTAATTAGAAATTTTATCGACGATGGAGTTGATGAGAAACAACTTCAGAGAATTAAAGCGCAGATTAGAGCGTCAGAGATATATGCTATGGACGATGTTTTTGGGCGAGCCAGATCTTATGGTGTGGCACTTACCTCCCAGCTCAGTATCGAAGATGTTAAAGAATGGCCAAAACTACTAAGTGAAGTTTCTTCGGAGCAAGTTCTGGAAATAGCAAGAACTCTTGAAGATAAAAAAAATGCCGTTACGGGTTGGTACACAAAACTACCAACAAATGAGGACAGGTGACAGTTTTGAAAGCATTAATGATCAGCCTTATTTTATTAACCTTTTGTAGTAAGCTCTCTGCAACAGTAATAACTGAAGTTAAGGCCCTTGATGGCATCAAAGCATGGTTAGTTGAAGAACACTCTATTCCCTTTGTAACCCTTGAAATAAGATTTAAGGGGGGTGCAACGTTAGATAGAGTTGGAAAAGGCGGATCAGTATACTTTATGTCTGCACTGTTAAATGAGGGGGCCGATGATTTAGATGCTTCTGCATTCGCGATGGAAATGGAACGCTTAGCGGTCGAATTAGACATTAACGTTTATCAAGATAGCTTGAGTATCTCGTTCAAATTCTTAACAGAAAATAAAAGCGCTTCTATTAACTTGTTAAAAAAAGCTTTAACGAAGCCAAGGTTTGAACAAGAGCCATTTGAGCGTGTGCGAGACCAGATACTATCTATTTTAAAGTCAAATGCTAAGGACCCAAGAAAAATAGCAAGTAAGGTATTTTTTGAAAATGCATTTGGTAGTCATCCTTATGGGTCAATGAAAGATGGTAGCTTGGAAAGTATCCTGTCTTTAAACAGAGAAGATATTTTGAATGCCTATGATGATGTTTTTAATCGAAATCAGGTCTTTATTAGTGCAGTTGGAGATATAAAACCAAACGAGCTTAGAGATCTAGTAAATGAGGTAATAGAAGAAATTCCTACTCGCTCTAATAAAGTGATCGACCAGGTAATATATAAATTACCTGGTGGTAATACTATTATTGATTTTGATACTCCACAATCAGTTACTATTTTTGGACATGACGGAATAAAAAGAACCGACAAAGATTTTTTCTCTGCCTATGTTTTAACGCATATCTTAGGTGGTTCAGGATTTGGTTCTAGGTTAATGACAGAGCTGAGAGAGAAAAATGGTCTCACATATGGGGTTAGCGCATACTTAGCTAGTTGGGAGAAAGCTGATTTAATTTTAGGACAATTTGCATCATCAAATAATACTGTTATGGAAGCGATTGGTATTGTAAAAAACGAGTGGGCTACATTAGCCGATAGAGGTGTTACGGCGGACGAGTTACGAGATGCTAAAACATTTTTAACTGGTGCTTATCCACTTAGGTTTGATGGTAATTCTAGGATTGCAAGAATTTTAACCGGAATGCAGATCCAAGGTCTACCCATAGATTATATTCATACTCGTAACGCTAAGGTTAATGCTGTTACAATGGAGGATATTAAACGAGTTGCAACTCGTATACTAAAAGAGAAAAATTTATACTTCGTTATTGTTGGGCGCCCGACCCCCTAGCTTTTACTTTTGTAAGTCTAGATAGCCGAATCAATTTAAATTGTGCTACAGGTTGTGGTATGAACTTAAAAGAACACAACATAAGCCCTAAATTTACCGAAATTCGGCAACTTGACGATTATTCAATAAATAGAATCGCTGCTGGGGAAGTTGTGGAAAGGCCATCATCTGCTGTTAAGGAGCTGATAGAAAACTCTCTTGACGCTGGCGCATTAAAAGTAGAGCTTTTTGTAGAAGATGGCGGTAAAACATATCTAAAAGTAAGAGATGATGGTCAAGGTATACCAGAAGGATCTTTAAAATTGGCTTTGTCTCGGCATGCGACATCAAAAATAGATGGATCAGACCTACTAAATATTTCAACGTTTGGGTTTCGAGGGGAGGCTTTGCCTTCTTTGGCAGCAGTATCACATTTAAAAATTACATCAAAGTTTGTTGATTCAATTTCTGCTTCAACAATTTCTGCAAGTGCAGGAGCGATTGGAACAACTAAGCCAAACGCTTTAGCTTGTGGAACAGAAGTTGAAGTTTCTAATTTATTTTATTCTACTCCGGCGCGTTTAAAATTTTTGAGGACAGATCGTGCAGAAATGAATGCTATATTAGATACTGTGAGACGCCTTTCAATAGCTGAGCCTTATGTAACATTCTTAGTTAAAGATTTATCGAAGAAAAAATCTAATAAAGAGACCTTTAAGGTAACCAGGCAGAATGGGCCCCTTCTTCAGGCGCTTAAGGGAAGGTTAAAGGAGGTCCTTGGTGTTGAATTTTGGGAGAACTCGATTGAGTTGGATTATAATAGAGAAGGTATAAAATTATTTGGATATGCAGCTTTACCAACATACTCTAGAGGGTCAGCTACAGTTCAATACTTATTTGTAAATGGACGACCAATTAAAGATAGGGCCTTAATTGGTGCTGTGAGAGCCGCTTACTCTGACCTTATAGTGCGTGATAGGCATCCTGCTTATGCATTATTTTTAGAGTGTAATCCATTGGATGTCGATGTGAATGTACACCCCACAAAAGCTGAAGTTCGTTTCAGAGACCCTGGAAATGTCCGGGGTTTAATAATTTCATCTATTAAGGGAGCCTTAGCTACAGCAGGGCACCGAGCATCTACTACTGTTTCACATGGTTTGCTTGGTGCATTTACGTCCAACAACTTTAACTATCAACAGAGTAAAAAATATTATGGGTCAGTAAGTGAACTGGCTAATATAACAGAAAATTATTTATTAGATGAACAAGTAATAAGCTCGGAAGCAAGAGTGGATGGAATTGAAGACTCTAGTAATCAGATTCTACCACTAGGGGTTGCCAGAGGGCAGTTTCATGAAAATTATATTATTTCACAAACTAATGATGGAGTTGTTATTGTTGATCAACATGCCGCCCATGAGCGTTTAGTTTATGAAAAACTTAAACAACAATTGCGAGATAATGGGGTTGTGTCACAGGCTTTGCTTTTACCAGAAATTATTGAGATAGATCAAAATGATATAGAACTTTTATTATTAAACTCGAGTGAGTTAAAGAAATGTGGCCTTACCATTGAGGGATTTGGACCTGGGTCGATTATAGTTCGAGAAACACCAGCAATTTTGGGAGTGATAAATCCAAGATCAATGGTTTTTGATATTTTAGATGAACTTAAGGATCAGCTGGTCAGTACAATAATAGTCGACCGGATAGAGGCTGTGCTTAGTAAAGTAGCGTGCCACGGGTCTGTAAGATCTGGTAGGAGAATGAAGTCTGATGAAATGAACGCCTTACTAAGAGATATGGAAAGAACACCTCACTCAGGTCAGTGCAATCATGGGCGGCCTACATATGTTAAATTAAAGCTGTCTGATATTGAGAAGATGTTTGGAAGAACATGATAAAAGATCAAGGTGCATCGATTTTTTCTATTAATATAAATTCAATACTTATTCTATGTGTTTGTTTGGTCTTATTATTATTTTCAATATACTTGATGCTTCGTCTATTTAGGAAACCAGGAAATGAAGACACTTTTAAAACCTACATATCCCAACTTAACGAAACAATCCAAAACCTTAATGGAGGTCAATTTCAGCTGACTGGTAGCTTAGAATCTTTGAGTAAGGCGCATACAATGTCTGTTCAAAATATGGAGGTCAGGCTTGCGGAAGTCCAACGTCAAATGTCGGAGCATTTGCACGATAATGCACTAAAATCAGCTAGATCTTTATCTGACCTACAGGCACAGGTGAAGGAGACATTGACTGGTTCCTCTGAAATGACCAATAAATCTCTTACCCAACTTCAAGAAAGACTCTCAACAATTGATAAGGCACAATCAAATATTGAAAAGTTATCAGGTGATGTCTTAAGCCTTCAGGATATATTATCTAATAAGCAGACCAGAGGCGCTTTCGGAGAAATTCAACTTAATGATATTGTTAAGAAAGCACTTCCTCCAGATAGCTACTCTTTTCAACATACCCTTAGTAACGGTAAAAGAGCTGACTGCTTAATCTATTTACCTAACCCGCCAGGACCAATTGTCATTGATGCAAAGTTCCCTCTTGAGGCGTATGAAAAACTTATTTCTGCAAACACAAATGAGGAAAAAGCGAAGTCACTTCTGTTATTAAAACAATCAGTCAAAACACACATAAAGGATATTTCAGAAAAATATCTAATTGAAGGTGAAACAGCAGATGGAGCGTTGATGTTTTTACCTTCGGAGGCGGTTTATGCAGAATTGCATGCGAAACTGCCTGAAGTGGTTAGAGAAGGTTTTGCAGCAAAGGTCTGGATAGTTTCTCCAACTACCTGTATGGCAACGCTTCATACTATGAGAGCAATACTAAAAGATGCAAGAATGCAGGAACAGGCGGGCGAAATTCGAAAAACATTAAGTCTAGTAAATAGAGACGTAAAACTAATTGTCGAGCGAGCAGGAAAGCTTAATACACATTTTTCTGCCGCCGTAAAAGATTTAGAAGGTATAAATATCGCAGCAGGGCGAGCAGGTAAGCGTTCGGATAAGTTAGATAATTTTGATTTTGAAGAGCTAGAGCCAGAACGTGTAGATACTATTATACCCCTGAAGAAATAATATATTAACAATTTTAAAAGCAGGAATATTTGATGGAATTTGGTCATCGTGTGCACCCACCAAAGCGAATTGCTGTGATTGGTGCTGGGATATCTGGGATGGGGGCTGCATATTTGCTTTCTAAAACTAATAAGGTGGTATTGTTCGAGTCAGAGAAAAGGCTTGGTGGGCATGCAAGAACAGTAACCGCAGGAAAGTACGGAAACCAGCCAGTTGATACAGGGTTTATTGTTTTCAACAAAGCTAATTATCCTAACATTACAAAACTGTTTAATGACCTTGAAGTAAAAATAGTAAACAGTAATATGACCTTTGGCGCTTCATTTGATGGAGGTCGTTTAGAGTATGGTTTAGCAAGCTTAAATTCTGTTTTTGCACAAAGACAAAATGCTTTTCGACCAAAGTTTTTAAGAATGCTTAAAGATATTACAAAGTTTAACTCTCAGGCTGAGTCTGTATCTAAAAATTCTGATATGAGTATAGAGCAATTACTGAAAGAGGTAGGAACAAGTAGTTGGTTTAAGGATTATTACTTGTTTCCATTAACTGGAGCAATTTGGTCTATGCCAGTAGAGCAAATGGAAAGTTTTCCAGCTGAAGCACTAGTTAACTTTATGAAAAACCATGCGCTGCTCAGTATGACTGGTCAGCACCAATGGCTCACAATTAGTGGAGGATCTATAAAATATGTTGAGAAGTTAGAACAACGTATGAAATCACAAAATGTTGAGATTAGATTGGGCTGCAAAGTAAACAAAATAAGTCGGAATTTTGATAAAGTTAGTATTAAAACCCAATTTGGTTTAGAGGAAGAATTTGATGAGGTTGTATTGGCTACTCACGCAGATGATACTCTTAGTTTATTAGCCGACCCAACGGAGCATGAAAAAACCTCACTTGGAGCAATTCACTATCAGGAAAATGATGCGGTTTTACACGCAGATCAGTCGTTAATGCCTGTCACTAAAAGAGTATGGTCTAGTTGGGTTTATAGTGAAAGTAAAAATAAAAACTCTAAGAGGATAGACTTAACTTACTGGATGAATTCATTACAGTCTATACCCAAGGAAGATCCAATATTTGTGACTTTAAACTCGAGTAGAAATATTAAACAAGAATTGATCTATGATAGTGTTACGTACAGGCATCCAGTTTATGATTTGAAAACTTTGTCTTCACAACAGAAAATAAAAGAAATAAATGGGCAAAATAGAACGTGGTTTGCTGGTGCTTGGATGCAAAATGGATTCCATGAGGATGGGTACTCAAGTGCTATAAACGTTGCAACTAAATTAATGAATCAGTCGCGCGCGGAGTTAATTTTTTGACGCAGCTTGAATATATTTCTGGAAATACTTTTCATGTTCGAAAGGGGCAGATTAATAACGAATTTAAATATAAAGTTGATTACCTTCTGATAGATTGTGAAGGCGACTATAAGAAACCACTTCTTTTCTCATATAATAAAAGAAATATAATGTCTTTTTATGATAAAGATCATGGAGGTCTTGTCTCAAGTGGTAGCGGTTCTAAATGGGCTACTGAAATTCTAGATTCTCATGGCCTCTTGAACGATGTAAAAAAAATATATTTGTTAACTCAAGTTAGAGTTTTTGGCTATGTATTTAATCCTGTTAGTTTTTGGTTGTGTTACGACAAGAGTAATAACCTGATTGTTGCTATTGCTGAAGTCAGTAATACTTTTAATGAAAGGCATGCCTATATATGTGCTCACAGTGATGCTCGACCTATTAAGAACGAAGATAAAATATTATCAACAAAAGTGTTTCATGTGTCACCCTTTCAAACAATTGCAGGGGAGTATCAATTTCAGTTTAACTTTACTGAAAAAAAGGTCAATATTGTCATTGATTATACCTCTGGACTAGATGGTGTTTATGCCAATCTTCAGGGCGAAAGGAAGCCATTATCAAATTTGTCGATAATAAAAATAGCTTTACGTCGTCCAATGGGGGGGTGGAGGGTTTTATTTTTAATTCATTATCAAGCTATCAAGCTTTGGTTTAAAGGAGCGGTATATAACAAAAAACCGTTCCCCCCCCAGAACGATGTGTCACGGTGAGTATTTTAAAAAAAAATGAACCGAATATAGGGTTACTTCCATTTTCTGTTTTTGCAGCTGTACTCGCGAGTGCCGGGTTACCTATTTACATGTTTGGCCCAAAATTTTTTGCTGAGAGTTATGGTGTTAGTCTAACAGCACTTGCCACAGTACTATTTATCTTAAGATTAGTTGATTGTGTTCAAGATCCATTTTTGGGGGCATTAAGCTCTAAGTTGGGAAAAAATCGTCCACGATATATAATGTTTTCTGTAATGATCCTCGGAATTTCAATGGTGCTAATGTTTGCAGTTTCCCCGAGAGTTTCCCCGTTGCTTTGGTTTTTTCTTACTAGCATAGGTTTGTTTACTACTTACAGTTTTTTATCAATCAACTTTTATGCCCAAGGTGTCCAGAAGGCAAAATCAATCAGTGGTAATCACAAAAAAGTTGCAGCATGGCGAGAGACAGGTGCCCTATTAGGTGTTTGTCTCGCAGCCTCCACCCCAACACTTTTAATGAGTCAAACAACCTACCCTTATATGATTTTTTCATTTATTTTTGTTTTTTTTGCAACCTTGGGATGGTATTTAATGAGAAAGGAGTGGGCAGAAGAAATTGAATACTCACATTCGCCTACTCAAAGAGTTTTTAAAGACCCAATTTTAAAAAGCCTGATTATAGTTTCTTTCCTTGGTGCTGCACCATTAGCGGTTACATCAAGCTTATTTCTATTTTTTGTAGATTCTGTTTTAATGGCTTCAGAGTATACTGGAGCGCTCCTAGTTATTTTTTTCTTATCTGCCGCTGTGGCGTCACCATTTTGGGCAATTTTGGCAAGACGGTATAATGAGAAATTAATTCTATTTATTGCAATGATAATATCTATTTTATCTTTCTGCTTTGTTTTGTTTTTAGGTGAAAGAGATATCGTTAAATTTTCAATAATTTGTATGGTGTCTGGGGTTAGTGTTGGTGCAGATTTTACACTCCTCCCGGCGCTTTTTGCTCAGAGAGTTGAGAAAATTTCAACTCAAGCAACACAGGCTTTTGGTGTTTGGTCTTTTGTAACAAAGGCTTCGCTTGCTTTAGCAGCAATTATTCTTTTACCAATTTTAGATTACTCTGGTTACCAAGTCGCAAGTACAGAAAATTCACATGAAGCGATACAAACCTTAACAATTCTGTATGCGCTTGTCCCCAGTGTATTAAAGAGTATTGCTTTGATACTTTTGATTCGTATTCCGTTGTAGGAGATGTAACATGGAAGTTTTATTATATTTAATTTTTGGTGCTGCTTTTGTAGGCAGTATCTGGCTTTTTCGAACAAAAAAATTATCATTTTTGAATCAGAAGGAGAATCATTATAGTGGTCAAAAACCTACCTTCAATATTAGAGATACTCTTTCTGGGGAGCTTTTGTGTGAGGGAATTATATTTGGACCAACTGGAGTTGTAAACTCTCGTTTTGTCGCTGATATGAATGCTATTTGGGATGGAAATAAGGGTATTATCAATGAACGATTTGTCTACGATAATGGGTCTGTTCAAGATAGAGAGTGGGCTTTAACTATCATGGATTCTGGAAAAATATTAGCAGAAGCCTCTGATTTAATTGGAACTGGGACTGGTGCTCAAAGTGGGTCAACTGTGAAGCTTAATTATAATTTAAAATTACCACAAGACGCTGGTGGGCATGAAATCGCAGTGGTGGACTGGATGTATCTTTTATCAAATGGAAGTATAATGAATAGAAGTCAGTTTTATAAGTATGGAATTAAAGTGGGTGAACTTGTGGCAACAATTCGTAAAAAAGATTTTTAATGAAAAGCTGGAAAGATAAGCGTTACTGGTTAATCGGCGCGTCAGAAGGGTTGGGTAGGGCGTTGGCAAAAACTATGAGTAATCATGGTGTAGAGCTTATACTAAGTTCTCGTAGTGAAAAACGCTTAAAAGAACTTTGTGATGAGCTTCCATCCAAGGCCTCTTATTGTCGTATGGATGTAAGCAATCTAAATGATGTTAAACGTGCCGCCAAATCTATTGGTGAGGTTGACGGAATAATATTTTTAGTTGGAGCTTACTGGCCTTTGAGGAGCCAGGATTGGGATGTTGAGAAAATTGAAATAATGTGTGATACTAATTTTACGGGCGCTACACGTGTTATTGGTCAAGTTTTACCCTCAATGATTAAAAAAAATAGTGGCCATATTGTTCTAACTGGTAGCTTGGTTGGTTATAGAGGGTTGGCCGGATCCATCGGTTATGGAGCTAGTAAGGCTGGTATTATGTACCTAGCCGAGACCCTTTATGCAGATTTATTTAACACCAACATAAAGGTACAATTAATAAACCCTGGTTTTATCGATACAAGACTAACAAAAAAGAATAAATTTAATATGCCTTTTATTATGTCTCCTGAAAAAGCAGCCAATGTTTTTTTTAACTTTATGAAAAAAAGTAGTTTTAAGAAAGATTTTCCATTCATATTTAGTATGATTTTTAGATTGGGAAGGTTTCTTCCTGGATGGATCTATTACAGGTTACAGAAATAAAGTTTGCTAAATTAATAAATAACAAAAAAACCTAACTTTTATTCAAATGCGACATGTTAACATTTGACTTTTGTGACTTAACAGTGAAAACACTTATTATTCTCATTAAATGAGAAAATAGCGAAAACATTTATTATTCTTACTTTATGAGAAAAGAGTGTTAAGAATAGAGGATTAATTAAGACGGAACACTAAATACGAAAATAGTGTTTTTTACTAAATCCGGGGGGATCTAAGTTTGAATACAATCTCTACAAAAGAGCTTGTGAGTATACCGCATTTGCTTTTTCGAAACGTTGCCACTCGTGGTGATATGCCTGCTTACAGGGAAAAAGAGTTTGGTATTTGGCAGTCATGGACTTGGTCGCAAACATCCTTAGAAATTGAAAACTTTGCTTTAGGTTTAAGAGATCTTGGAGTAAAAAAGGGCGATTTTGTAGCAATAGTGGGTCGTAATCGTCCGGCTATGTACTGGGCTATGGTAGCAGTTCAAATGCTTAATGCAGTTCCAGTTCCTTTATATCAGGACTCAGTAGCTGAAGAAATGGCTTATGTTTTAGATCACTGTGGTGCCAAGTATGTAATCGTTGGGGATCAAGAGCAGGTCGATAAAATATTAGAGGTTCAAGAAAGTATTTCTGGAATTGAAAAGATAATCTATTTCGATGCAAAGGGGCTTCGAAAGTATCAACATAGTCATTTGAGTTCGTTTATTGAAGTCCAAGAAAAAGGACAGAGTCTTAGAGAGTCTCAGCTGTCTGAATTGGATAAAATAAGATCTTCAATAACATTGGATGACGTTTGTGTTATGCTATACACGTCTGGCACAACAGGAAGACCAAAAGGTGTTGTGCTTTCTAATAGAAACATAATCGAAACATCAAAAAACTCCTCTGAATTTGATAACTTGAAGTCAAGTGAAGAAACAGTCGCGTATCTACCCATGGCCTGGGTTGGAGATTTTATTTTTTCGATTGGCCAAGCTTACTGGACAGGCTTTTGTGTAAATTGTCCGGAAAGTCCTGAAACGTTAAATACTGATCTTAGAGAGATTGGACCATCCTATTATTTTGCTCCACCTCGGGTTTTTGAAACCCAGTTAACAAGTGTGATGATTAGAATGGAAGACGCGGGTAATTTTAAGAGGTGGCTTTTTGAAAAGTCGATGGGACTAGCTAAGAGAGTCGGTGGAGATATTTTAGATGGTAATACCGTAGGGTTTATAGACCGAATTAAATACTTTATGGGTGATATCTTTATCTATGGTCCTCTTAAAAATACATTGGGATTTTCTAAAATTCGAGTTGGCTACACAGCTGGTGAGGCAATTGGGCCCGAGATATTTGAGTTTTATAGGTCACTGGGAATAAACCTTAAGCAACTTTATGGGCAAACTGAAGCTTCTGTTTTTATTACTCAACATCCTGACGGAGAGGTCCGTTCCGATACTGTTGGAGTAGCATCACCTGGAGTAGAGCTGAAAGTGGCTGAAAGTGGAGAAGTTTTTTATAGATCTCCTGGTGTTTTCATAGAGTATTTTAAAAATTCTGAAAGTACTGGTGAAACGAAAGATAGAGATGGTTGGGTAGCTACTGGCGATGCTGGTTTTGTTGAAGAAGAGACTGGCCATCTAAGAATTATCGACAGAGCAAAAGATGTAGGAAAGATGTTAGATGGATCACTTTTTGCTCCTAAATACGTAGAAAATAAATTAAAATTCTATCCAAATATTCTGGAAGTCGTTGTTTTTGGAAATGGTAGAGAATTTTGCACTGCCTTTATTAACATCGATTTAATCGCAGTGGGTAATTGGGCAGAAAGAATGAATATAGCATACTCATCCTATCAAGAGCTTGCGGGTCACGATCTAGTGATGGGTGCAGTTAAAGAGCATATTGAAGAAATTAACCAGTCGATATCTAAGGACCCAATGCTAGCGAGTTGTCAAATTCATAGATTCCTTGTTCTTCATAAAGAACTTGATGCGGATGATGGCGAATTAACTCGAACTCGCAAAGTAAGAAGAAATATAATAGAAGATAAGTTCTCTGATTTGATATTAGCACTGTATGATGGCTCTAGCTCAGTTTCGACAGAGACAGAAGTTACTTATGAGGATGGTCGAAAGGGGTCAATTAAAGCAAACCTTGTGATCCATGATACTAAAACCATCGATATTTCGCAAAGGATGGCTGCTGAATGAGTAATGAGTCAGACGGAAACTTCGTTACTACTGATGGACGTAATATCGGTGGAGTGATGATGGAAATGAAGAATATTACCCTAAGGTTTGGTGGAGTAGTAGCATTAGAAAATATTTCATTCAATATCTTAGAAGGGGAAGTTCGAGCCATTATCGGTCCAAACGGGGCTGGAAAATCTTCAATGTTGAATGTTATTTCTGGATTTTATGTCCCTCAGGAGGGTGACGTAATCTTTCAAGGTTCGTCCCGACCGTCATTGAAGCCATTTGAGGTTGCACATCAGGGGATTGCTAGAACATTTCAAAATATAGCTTTATTTGAAGGAATGAGTGTTCTCGATAATGTTATGACAGGACGCTTAACAAAAATGAAAACTGGTATTTTCAGTCAAATGATTTGGGCTGGGAAAGCAGAAAGAGAAGAAATTGAAAATCGAGAGGCAGTAGAGAAAATTATTGATTTTCTTGAGATTCAATCGATTAGGAAGACACCGGTTTCAAGACTCCCTTATGGTTTGAAAAAAAGAGTTGAATTGGCACGTGCTCTAGCAGCAGAACCTAATCTTCTACTTCTAGATGAACCAATGGCTGGTATGAATGTAGAAGAAAAGCAAGATATGAGCCGCTTCATATTAGATGTTAATAATGAGTTTGGAACAACTATCGCATTAATTGAACATGATATGGGAGTTGTTATGGACCTTTCTGATAGAGTAGTGGTGATGGATTACGGTCGCAAGATCGGAGATGGAACTCCTGATGAAGTTAGGAACAATCAAGAAGTTATTGATGCATACCTAGGAGTCAGTCATGATTAAAATTAGGCTTCGGAATACAACATGCTTAGCTATTGGAGGATCGGATGCCTGATCAAGTTTTATTTGCTGCAGAAGTAATGCTTAATGGCCTAATGGCTGGAGTTTTGTATTCTTTGGTAGCTTTGGGTTTTGTTTTGATATTCAAGGCATCAGGAATATTTAATTATGCTCAAGGTGTGATGGCTCTCTTTGCGGCACTAACTCTAGTAGGGATTATGGATGGACAAGTCCCATTTTCTCACCTGATCAATGCTATTTTTGGAACAAACATACATCATTTTGGATGGCACACACCTGCACTCTTAGCCATTATATTGACTATAATGGTTATGGTTCTTTTCGCATGGCTAGTCCAAAGGTTTATTTTTAGGCATTTGGTAAACCAAGAACCCATAATACTGTTCATGGCAACAATAGGTCTTGCATATTTTTTAGAAGGTGTAGGAGATTTAATGTGGGGCTCGGACATCAAAAAATTAGATGTTGGGATACCAAAGGGAATTAACGAAACTATTGACAGTTTAACTTATGACGCATTTGGTTATGGTTTCTTTATTGATAATTTAGATATTTTTGCAACCTTTGTTGCCGTAATTCTAGTAGTCATTCTAGTTTGTTTTTCTCAATACACAAAGCAAGGTAGAGCTCTTCGAGCAGTAGCTGACGATCATCAGGCTGCGTTGTCTGTAGGTATTTCATTAAGCTATATTTGGATTTTAGTATGGTCAATTGCGGGCTTTGTAGCTCTGGTTGCTGGTACTATATGGGGTGCTAAATCAGGTGTTCAATTCTCGTTATCGTTGATTGCTTTAAAAGCTTTACCAGTTTTGATGTTAGGTGGCTTTACATCAATTCCAGGTGCCATAGTCGGAGGCCTAATTATTGGAGTTGGTGAGAAGTTATTTGAATTTTTGGTTGGCCCATGGATTGGGGGAGCGACAGAAAATTGGTTTGCTTATGTTCTGGCTTTACTATTTTTAGTTTTTAGGCCGCAGGGTCTATTCGGCGAAAAAATTATTGAGAGGGTATGACGATGTTGTTTTCTGGCTACTACAAAGTTTTTTTGTATGAGAAGTATGATTTGAGGGGTTCTAACTAATGTTATATCGTGAAGCTGGGGATTATAGTACCTCTTACCCTGAGGATAGCCAAACCTTCCCAATAAAGTTCGATAGATATAGATATTACGCTATCCTTGCTGTTGCCTTTTTAGTAATCCCCTTTTTTATTAATGATTATTGGGCAAATGCTGTCCTCGTTCCATTCTTGATATACTCGATTGCAGCAATTGGGTTAAACATTTTGACGGGTTATTGTGGTCAAGTATCTTTGGGTACCGGAGGTTTTATGGCAGTGGGAGCGTACGCCTGTTATAAATTAATGGTGGCTTTCCCCGAGATTTCAATAATGATTCATATACTTTTAGCAGGTGGTGTGACTGCTGCTGTTGTCACACTATTTGGGCTACCGTCTTTACGTATCAAAGGGTTCTATCTAGCTGTTTCGACCCTTGCTGCTCAGTTTTTTCTTGTTTGGATGTTTAACAAAGTACCGTGGTTCTACAATTACAGTATGACTGGTATGATAGGCTCTCCAGAACGAACAGTTTTAGGTATAGTTGTTACTGGGCCAGCCACAGATGCTTGGGCAAAGTATATGATATGCTTAATTTTTGTAACTTTGTGTGCAGTATTAGCAAGGAATATGACCAGAGGCTCAGTTGGAAGAAAATGGATGGCAATAAGAGATATGGATATTGCTGCAGAAATAATAGGAGTTAATCCTTTAATGGCTAAGTTATCTGCATTTGCAGTTTCAGGTTTTTTTATTGGGATTGCAGGAGCGTTATTTTTTAGTGTTTATCTGGGGGCAATAGAAGTAACGGAGGCTTTTGGAATAGAAAAATCATTTTTAGTCCTCTTTATGGTTATTATTGGTGGATTAGGATCAATTTTTGGTTCATTTGCTGGGGCTGCATTTTTAGTTCTTTTACCTGTACTGTTAAAAAACCTTTTGGTTGGAGGTTTGGATTGGCCAACAGATTTAGCGCAGCATTTGTATTTCATTATTGCAGGTGGGTTAATTATTATTTTCCTTATTTTAGAACCGCATGGCTTAGCTCAGTTATGGCGGGTAGCAAAAGAAAAATTAAGACTTTGGCCGTTCCCTCATTAGGATGGCTATATAAGAGTGGCCAGTACTTGAGTATTGACCATAATAAGTATCGGAACAACCTTAGGGAGGAAATATACCGATGAAACTAAAACTAAAACTAACTTCGATTGTGCTTGGCGCAGTCATGGCAGCTGGGCCAGCGTTAGCTGATCTAGTTTTGCCAATGCTTAGCTACCGAACTGGAGCTTATGCGGTTAACGGAATTCCGTTTGCTGATGGTTACAATGACTATCTAACGCTTATGAATGAGCGAGATGGTGGTATTGGTGGTGTTAAAATTGACATTCGTGAGTGTGAAACTGGCTATAACACAGAAAAAGGTGTTGAGTGTTACGAGTCTCTAAAAGGAACTGGAGCGTTGATTTTCTCTCCTCTATCAACTGGTATTACCTATCAGTTAATTCCAAAAGCTACTGTTGATGGAACTAATATTCACTCCATGGGTTATGGAAGAACATCAGCTAAAAACGGTAAAGTATTTAGAAACGTTTTTAATTACCCAGCAAACTACTGGGATGGCGCTTCGATAGCTGTAAAGCATATTATGGATCAAGAAGGTGGAGATCTAAAAGGTAAAAAAATTACACTACTTTACCATAACTCTGGATATGGCAAAGAGCCCATCCGCACACTTCAAGAGCTAGCTAAAAAGCATGGGTTCGAATATAAGGGTATAGCCGTTGACCACCCAGGCCAAGAACAAAAATCTCAGTGGTTGCAAATTAGACAGCAGCGCCCAGATTATGTTCTAATGTGGGGCTGGGGAGTTATGAACCAAGTTGCTATTCAAGAGGCAGCAAATGTTCGGTTCCCAATGGATAAGTTCATTGGAATTTGGTGGTCAGCGTCTGAAAATGACACAGTGCCAGCAGGAGCAGGTGCTCATGGTTACAAAGGCTTAGCACTTCACGGTTCTGGTATGGATTATCCAATGTACGCTGATATGCAAAAATATGTTGTAGATGCAGGAAAAGCCGCAGGAGCGGGTGATCAAGTTGGGACAGTGCTATATAGTCGCGGAATGTATAATGCGTTTTTAGCGGTTGAAGCAATTAAGACTGCTCAAAAGCTTGCAGGTGTAGGAGATGTGAATGCGGCTCAGGTTAGAGATGGCATGGAAGCATTGAACATAACTGAAGAGACAATGGCTGCAGCGGGATTACCAGGGTTTGCACCACCATTTAGTGTTAGTTGTGAGAATCACGGTGGACCAGGTCTAGGAATGGTTAGCCAGTGGGATGCGGATGCACAAAAATGGAGTCTTATTACTGGTTTGATTGCTTCCGATATGGATGTAATTCAGCCATTAATTGATGCAGACTCTGCAGCATTTGCTGCAGAAGCTGGAATTACTCCAGGATGTGGCTAATAAAATAGTAATACCTTAGCCGACCCCACTCAATGTTGGGTCGGCTAATCCTTTTTAAATTTAAAAGCTAATATTAATTAATAAGCTTTCACTCTTAATGGAGTAATAAAATGTTGGATTCAGAAAAAACAGATAATCTTTTGGAGATAAACAACATTGAGGTGATTTATAACCACGTTATTCTTGTTTTAAAGGGTGTTAGTTTAAATGTACCTAAAGGTGGAATTACTGCCCTTTTAGGGGGTAATGGTGCAGGGAAAACTACAACCCTTAAGGCAGTATCAAATTTACTTCACTCCGAGCGCGGTGAGGTAACGAAAGGGTCGATTTCTTACAGAGGTAATTTGATCGAAGGATTGGACCCTGCTGAGATGGTTAAACGAGGGGTTATTCAAGTTATGGAAGGCCGTCACTGTTTTGAGCACCTTACGATTGAAGAAAATCTAATGACTGGTGCTTATACAAGAAAAGATGGTCGAAGTGCTGTAGAGGCAGATTTAGAAATGGTTTATAACTATTTCCCACGTTTAAAGGAAAGGCGTAAATCACAAGCTGGCTATACATCAGGTGGAGAGCAACAGATGTGTGCTATTGGTAGGGCTTTAATGTCAAAGCCTGAAACGATCCTTTTAGACGAACCGTCTATGGGGTTGGCTCCACAACTTGTTGAAGAAATTTTTGGAATTGTTAAAGGTCTTAATGAATCAGAAGGTGTTAGTTTTTTATTGGCTGAACAAAATACTAATGTTGCTCTCAGATTCGCGCACTATGGTTATATTTTAGAGTCTGGTCGGGTAGTGATGGATGGACCAGCAGATGAGTTAAGAGAAAATCCTGATGTAAAAGAATTCTATCTCGGAATGTCAGAAGAGGGTCGCAAGTCATTTAGGAATGTTCGATCGTACCGTCGTCGCAAACGGTGGTTAAGTTAAGTGCTCACGCAATTTTATGATGACCTTGAAACAAGAACTGAAAATGAGCGTAAAAAAGCTATAAGTAAGGTTTTGCCTGTTCAAATTAAAAACTTACAAAGCTTAGGGGGTTTAAAAGGTATCGATTCAGATATGATAGACTCTGTTGAGGCTTTAAAGCAGTTGCCAGTTTTACGGAAGTCAGAACTTAGAGAAATGCAACAAAAAAAACCACCATTTGGTGGATTGGTCAGAGGAACAATAGAACATATTTTTCAATCCCCAGGACCAATTTATGAACCAGGAAAAGATACTCATGACTGGTGGCGTTTTGGACGCTTCTTGCATGCTTGTGGAGTTGGAAGAAGTGATATCGTTCAAAATTGCTTTAGTTATCATTTAACACCTGCCGGGATGATGTTCGAAAATGGAGCAAAGGCTGTGGGAGCAACTATTTTGCCAGCTGGAACCGGACAAACTGAGCTTCAAGTTCAAGCAGCTTTTGATGTTGGTGCAAGTGTCTATGCTGGAACCCCGGACTATTTAAATACGATACTAGAGAAATCATCCGAAATGGGTTTAAAATTAAGCTATTCAAAGGCAGTTGTTTCTGGTGGAGCACTGTTTCCATCACTCAGGGAGTCTTATCTCGCACGTGGAATAAATTGTTTACAGTGTTATGGGACAGCGGACTTGGGGTGTATAGCTTACGAGAGTTCTGAGCAGGATGGAATGATCGTTGAGGAAGGGGTTTTGCTTGAGATTGTTACCCCAGGGACAGGAAATCCAGTTAAAGAGGGTGAAGTGGGTGAAATCTTGGTTACGACTCTTAACTCTGACTACCCGTTAGTTCGTTTCGCTACTGGTGATATGAGCGCCTTTATAGGAGGGCACAGTGCATGCGGTAGGACCAATGTAAGGATTAAAGGGTGGATGGGCCGTGCGGATCAAACTACAAAAGTTAAGGGGATGTTTGTGCGTCCTGAACAGGTAGCAGAATTGGTCAATAGACACCCTGAGGTTTCAAAAGCTAGAGTAGTTGTGAGCCGTGTCAACGAAAGTGATTCAATGGTGGTTAGATTAGAGGTGTCAGGTTCGAGCAACCAAGAGTATCATGAGAGTGTTCAAAATATCTTTAGAATCAAGGGAGAAGTAGAGGTGGTTCCTACTGATAAGCTACCAAAAGACGGCTTAGTTATCGAAGACTTACGTTCTTATGACTAAAAGAGTTTTACATAAATAGAGAAGGTTTTGAAGTAGCCGTATAAAAAATGCTCTATTCAGCTACAATCACGAAATTTATCTGAGAGGTCTATTAGGTTTTCTTTTTTATCCTTGACGGGCCTTAAAACGTGGCTGTGTTTTGTTAATTACATATACACGCCCTTTTCGTTTTACGATGCGGCAATCTCTATGTCGCGCTTTTAGGGAGCGAAGTGAGTTTCTTACCTTCATATTACTTCTCCTTTATAAAAGCGCGCATGCGCCTTAAAATCCTATATGCTAGCATTTACTAGCTGTTGCTATGGTGGGCACTACTGGGTTCGAACCAGTGACCCCTTCGATGTCAACGAAGTGCTCTACCACTGAGCTAAGCGCCCATATGCACTTGCTTAATTGACCAACAACACTCGTTTCCTATATGTCTCTGTGTGCTATCCGACGTTCTATAGAAGGAGTCGTTATCTGTTTCAAGGGCTTTCGAAATAATGACGTATTTTTTATAAAATTAATCTGGAGTAATTATGCCTGTCCCATCACACAATCTACGGTTTCCAGAGGAGCAGACTACAGCTGTCATTTTTGCCAGTCCTCATAGTGGAAGGTATTATCATGATGACTTTCTTAATAGATCTGTTCTCGACAAACATACCCTTAGGTCCTCAGAGGATGCATTTGTAGATGATTTGGTTTGTCAGGGCATAAAATTTGGTGCACCTTTTTTGAAGGCTGTGATGCCAAGAGCATATATCGATTTAAATAGAGGTTCAGATGAACTGGATCCAGCTTTAATTTCCGGTATTGTCAGTCGGTCAAAAAACAATCGGATATCTTATGGTTTAGGGGTTATACCTAGGGTCGTTGGTAACGGTAAAGAAATTTATAAAGGGAAAATTTCTCAGGCTGAAGCAGAAATAAGAATTTTAAATTACTGGAGACCTTATCACTTAGTTTTGAAAAAATTAATGACAGAAACACATAAAAAATTTGGTACAGCAATTTTAATAGATTGCCACTCAATGCCCACACTACCGAACTATAGTGGGCCTAAGCAGCTTCAGAAAATGCCTGATATTATACTTGGGGATCGGTTTGGAGGCTCTGCTGATAGAGATATAGTAGATAAGATAGAGTCTATATTTGTTAGAGAAGGTTTTAGTGTTGGTAGAAACGTCCCTTTCTCTGGTGCTTTTATAACTAAGGAATATGGTCTTCCATCCTCTAATAGACATGCGTTACAAATTGAAATTAGGAGAAGTCTTTATATGAAAGAAGAAACCTTATGTCTAAATGACAACTTCAATTACTTTAAAGATATTTTTGGTTATATTTTAGGTCAAATAGCAAAAATTGGTGAGATTTCAAAACCTGTTGGATGAAGATAATTATTTTGGCTTATTAGTTTATACTAACCCTTAATATTTTCTAGTATTTTATTGGCCATTTTGAGTGGGTTATCCGCCTGCCAAATAGATCGACCAACCACTATATGGTTCGCTCCCATGGATATTGCACTATGTGGAGATGCTACCCGCTTTTGATCACCTATAGATTCATCTTTGAGACGAATTCCTGGAGTCACAATGAGGCGGTTTTTTGCTTGAGGAAGACACCGTATGGCAGTAATTTCTTGTGCGGATGCTATAACACCGTCTGCTCCAGCCTCAAATGCATTAGCCGCTCTTTCTTGGACTATATCCTCAATACTCCCACTCTTTAAGCAACACTCATCTAAGTCCTTTCTATCCAAGGACGTCAGTACTGTAACAGCAAGAATTTTTAATCCACTTCCGGACGCTCCGTTTACAGCAGCTTTCACAACATGAGGGTCTCCATGTACTGTTAAAAAATCTAAGTCAAATTTAGAGAGCTGTTTTACTGCTGATTCCACGGTTGAGCCAATGTCAAAAAGTTTAAGATCCAGAAATATTTTTTTCCCGTGATCGTGTTTTAGTTCGTTAGCCAATGCTAAACCTCCCCCAGTGAGCATACCAAGGCCGATTTTGTAAAAAGATACAGTATCCCCAAGCTTTTTCGCTAACGCCAACCCTTGAAGCGCGCTAGGGAAGTCTAAGGCTACGATTAGTTTGTCATTTTCCATAAGGTAACTAATATCATAAATTTCCAGTAGATTTAAAGGGATAATTAAAGCATTATTTATTTAATAAATAATATTTTATATAAGGTTAAGGTGTTCTGAGAAGTGCAGAACAAAAGTATTTTTGTTTATTGAAGAATAAAGGTAGCATGTTCACACAAAAGGCACTTTATTAAAAAGACTTTTCCGTTAATAATAAAGCCAAGAAGAGTGTTAAGTTAAATTTTATTAGATTTTTGTGAGGAACTATTTTGGCATATCGATATAAATCAGATCTTAGCTTCAAAGACGTGTCATCAGAGGCGATATTCTTGAATAGGAGACAACTGTGCCTTGGAGCTGGTGCTATGCTTTCCGGCAATATTTGGGGTCAAGCAAACGGAGCTGTGTTCTCTACTCTGGATGAAAAGCCAAACAGCTTTGAGCAAATAACTAACTACAATAATTATTATGAGTTTGGAACAGGAAAAGGAGACCCAGCTAAATACGCGGGGGTGTTGAAAACTAAGCCATGGTCCATTAAAATTGATGGTCTTGTTGATAACCCTATGACGATTTCAATGCCAGATCTTTTGAAAGAAATGATTATAGAAGAACGTATTTATCGTTTTCGCTGTGTAGAGGGATGGTCTATGGTCGTCCCGTGGAATGGTTTTGAGTTGGCTGATTTACTGAAGGTTGTTGGAGTTAAAGGCGAAGCAAAATATGTTTCTTTTGAAACTTTGTTAAGACCCGATGAAATGTGGGGTCAGAAAAGAAATTATTTAGAATGGCCATACCGGGAAGGTCTAAGGCTTGACGAGGCCTTAAATCCCCTAACAATTTTGGCAACAGGCTTATACGGTAAAAGCCTTCTTAATCAAAATGGAGCACCAGTTAGGTTGGTCGTACCTTGGAAATATGGTTTCAAATCAATAAAATCTATAGTGAGAATTACCTTAATGAAGGAAGAACCTCAAACTAGTTGGAGTACAGCAAACCCCAGAGAGTATGGATTTTATAGCAATGTGAACCCGAATGTAGATCATCCGCGGTGGTCGCAAGCCACGGAACGAAGAATAAGCACAAGTTTTGTTGCAAAAAGGCGGCCAACCCTTCTTTTTAATGGCTATGAGAAGGAAGTTTCGGACTTGTATCGTGGTATGGATCTAACAAAGCTGTATTAAATTTTTAACAAAAAAACTAGGTTTAGATGTAGTTTGATATGCTTAATAAGGTAAAGGTAAATGTTACTCCAAGGGTAGTATATGCAATTGGGTTTTTACCTTTAGCATATTTACTTCTTATTGCCCTCTTTGGCTCCTTAGGAGTTGACCCAGTAAAAAAGCTTGAGCATGAGTTGGGAGGTTTAGCTATTAAGTTTCTTATAGCTACTTTACTTATATCCCCTATTAGAGCTCTTTTTAGTATCAACCTCACAAAGTATAGGAGAGCTTTGGGTTTACTGACTTTTTTATATGCGCTTTGCCATTTTGTTGTGTGGGTTTTGTTTGATGTTCAGCTTTTGTGGGGAGAGCTAATAAAAGATGTGATTAAGAGACCCTTTATATCTTTTGGTTTTCTATCACTCGTGGGGCTTTTACCCTTAGCCATAACTTCCAATTTTATATCTATAAAAAAATTAGGTTTAGTTAACTGGAAACGTTTACATGTTTTAATTTACCCAGCAGGTTTTTTTGCTGGTGCTCATTATGTGATGGTAAAAAAAGTTTGGGAGGATGAAGCACTAATTTATTTAATAGTGATTCTTGGATTATTTGCTGTTAGATTCGTAATCTGGAAAAAAGGAGTGTCATCTCACATTAAAAAGACTAATAAAGTTTCAAAAATTAATCTTTAAAGTTTATTAAATAACTTTAATTGGGTTTATTGCCCTAAAAATATAGATTCTTTATAAACTCGAAATAATAATAATTTTTTATTTTATGTAATAAAAGCGCTAATATAAGGGAAATATGATGTTTTTGTTGAAATTTTGAAGTAAAAAAAAAAAAAATTACTATTTGTGAAAAAAAAGCCTTGCAGGCAGGCCCACTCGGATCTAAACAGCCTCTCACCGGACGAAGAAAAGTTTCTTCCAAGGTCTACAGATGCATTAATTAAGTGTTTATGTAGTTTACGACCAAAGAGACTTACGAAAGCATACGCGCAAACAAGATACGGAGCGCATATGTTTTTTTGTCTCTGTGCTATTTGAAATTGTTATATTAGATGAAGAGATATGTGGGCGGTTTGGTCCAAATCGATGGATCAACCTCGACATATCCACTTACTAGAACTTAGGTTCGATAATGTAAGGTCAGCTTCACTGTTTGAACGGCTTTTTGTTATCTTTGATAACTTCAAGCACAACAAACAGAATTAAGAAGTCTTGTTGAATTCAGTAAGTTCAGCAAGATAGATATGTGCAGAGGTTCGACGTCAAGGACAAGCTGGAAACAGCTTTTCAACTTGAGAGTTTGATCCTGGCTCAGAACGAACGCTGGCGGCAGGCCTAATACATGCAAGTCGAGCGCACCTTCGGGTGAGCGGCGGACGGGTTAGTAACGCGTGGGAATATGCCCAAAGGTACGGAATAGCCTCTGGAAACGGAGAGTA
>NZVE01000024.1 GCA_002697345.1 Paracoccaceae bacterium
CCTAGCCAATTGAGCTATCCCATTGACACAAGCAATTTTCATTTCATCATTGATCTCAGATGCACCTACATCCAACGCACCCCTAAAAATGAATGGAAAACATAATACATTATTAACTTGGTTTGGAAAATCTGATCGGCCAGTTGCTATTATAGCATCAGGACGGACAGAGAGGACTTCCTTTGGTAAAATTTCTGGATCTGGGTTTGCTAACGCAAATATTATAGGGGAAGAAGCCATTTTTTTTACCATCTGAGTGGTTAAAACGCCTTTTGCTGAAAGCCCAAGAAACAAATCTGCATTAGCAATAATCTCGTTTAAGTCACGTAGTTTTGTATCTTGCGAAAAGTCACTTTTATGTGAATCTTTCTCTTCCTGACGCCCTTCATAAACAACGCCATTTAGATCATATAGCCATATATTTTTTTTTCTTACACCAAGTTTTATTAACATATTCAAACAAGCTATTCCTGCCGCGCCCCCCCCCGTGGATACAACCTTAATATCTCTAAATTTCTTCTTACTAACTAATAATGCATTTGTAACAGCCGCCCCAACGACAATTGCAGTTCCATGCTGATCATCATGAAAAACAGGAATCTTCATTTTATCTCTGCATATTTTCTCAACAATAAAGCAGTCAGGAGCCTTTATATCCTCTAGGTTAATAGCTCCAAATGTTGGCTCCATTGAACAAATTATCTCTGCAAGTTTATACGGATTTGTTTCTCTTAACTCGATATCAAAGCAATCAATATTTGCAAACTTCTTAAACAGTACCGCCTTTCCTTCCATTACAGGCTTTGCAGCAAGACTTCCAATATCTCCCAAGCCCAAAACAGCACTACCATTAGTCACGACACCAACAAGATTACCTCTTATGGTATATTCACTTACTAGATCAGGGTTAGACTTAATAGCTAAGGAAGCCTCTGCGACACCAGGGGTATATGCTCGAGATAAATCCCTACCGTTAGCCAAAGGTTTGGTAGCTCTTACCTCCAGCTTTCCTGGCTTTGGGTATCGGTGATAATCAAGCGCGGCCTGAGTGAAAACTTTTTTTCTTTCTGTAGTCAATAACTTTACTCCTAAATTTAGTTTAATATTAAACTAAATTGCATATAACCTATTTAACTCTACTTCTTTAGCTTAAATCAAGTTTCGCATATTATCTTTCCTAAAGCTATATTTTTCGAAAATTTAAATAATTCATACTGCTAATACGAAATAAATTTTTATTAAAGAAGTTAAAAGTAATCTACCTTCTTTTCAAATATGTTGGGAATGCGGTTTATGTCTTTTTTAATCTGATTATCAGTCAGTAGCTGTATTATCTGAACATCAAATAAGAATCAGGTTGGCGCTTTTCAAACAAAAAATTATAACTAAGCAAATTGCTCTGTAATTAATCTTTCCTCTAACCCGTGGCCAGGATCAAAAAGAATTTTGTGAACAATAGCTGGCTCTGTTTCAATCTCAACAGACGTTACTGATCCAGCAGCTCTACTATCAGCAAAAGCTACTACCGGACGTTTTTCTGATTCCAAGACATCTAACCGCACCTTTGCGATCTTCGGCAATAAAGCCCCTCTCCATCGTCTGGGACGAAATGCCGACATAGCAGTTAAGGCTAAAACATCACTTCCTATTGGTAAAATTGGACCATGGGCCGAATAGTTGTAAGCGGTTGATCCTGCAGGAGTGCAGACTAGTGCTCCATCACACACAAGTTCCTCTATTCTAACTTTCCCATCAACTGATACCTTAAGTTTAGCAGCCTGTGCGCCATTTCGTAACAAAGACACTTCATTAATTGCTAAAGAATCGTGTGTATAGCCAGTCGAACTGACAGCTCGCATTCTAAGAGGGTTAATTAACTCTTCTTGGCTCTTTTCAAGCCTACTTTGTAGATCTTGTTTACGAAAATCATTCATTAAGAAACCTACTGTACCACAATTCATACCGTATACGGGGCGATTTAAAGGTTGAGTTATATGCAGGGTTTCCAACATAAAGCCATCACCACCCAAGGCGACTATTACATCACTTTCGCTTGCCTCCACTTGACCGTAGGTCTCAACCAAGCTTTTCAGCGCGTTACAAGCCTCAAGCGTATTCGAGGCCATAAATGAAAGCTTATACTTTTTTACCATAATTCAAGTCCGATGCTCTATTAATTGCTTGTACCAAATAAATTGTAAGTATTACAAATTAATTTAAAGTATTAAAGCACACAATACGAGTTTACTTTTTAGTTAATCACTCTAAATACAAATAAACAATTATTATATTTACAAATTATTTGAGGTGAGAATGGTTATCCCTTACAACAAGAATTTTTTTAAACAAGGTCTAAATGATAGTGATCCAGAGTTATATAGCTCTATTAAAAAGGAGCTTTCACGCCAACAAGAAGAAATAGAACTAATAGCTTCAGAAAACATTACATCTCGGGCTGTGATGGAAGCTCAAGGCTCTATCATGACTAATAAATATGCTGAAGGATATCCAGGAAAGCGATATTACGGCGGCTGTGAATATGTTGATGTTGCCGAAAACTTAGCTATTTCAAGAGCCTGCAAATTATTTGATTGTAATTATGCTAACGTTCAACCCAATTCTGGCTCCCAGGCCAATCAGGCAGTTTTTTTAGCTCTACTGAGTCCAGGAGACACTATACTTGGAATGAGTCTGGATGGTGGAGGGCATTTAACTCACGGTGCAAAGCCAAACTTATCAGGAAAGTGGTTTAATGCCATTCAATATGGCGTAGATGTGAATACACTTGAAATAGATTATGAAGAGGTAAAATTTTTAGCAAAAAAGAATCTACCTAAACTAATTATTGCAGGGGGCTCAGCTATACCACGTCAAATAGATTTCAAAAAAATGCGTGAAATAGCAGATCTTGTAGGGGCTTATCTAATGGTTGATATGGCCCATCTTTCGGGACTTGTTGCTGCCAAGGAACATCCAAGTCCTTTCCCTTATGCTCATGTGGTAACTTCAACAACGCATAAAACTCTCCGTGGACCACGTGGAGGAATCATTCTTTCAAATGATGAAATTCTTGCAAAGAAATTTAACTCAGCAATATTTCCAGGGTTACAGGGAGGCCCACTTATGCATGTTATTGCAGCTAAGGCAGTAGCATTTGGAGAAGCACTTACTCCTGAATTCAAAGAGTACACAAAAAATGTTATAATAAATGCAAAAGCTCTCTCAGATGAGTTAATTAACGGTGGTTTAGCCGTTATAACGGGTGGAACAGATACTCATGTACTACTAGTAGATTTGAGGCCAAAAGGTGTCACAGGACGAGCTACAGAAATAGCTCTCGGTAACGCTAACATCACCTGTAATAAAAATAGCATTCCGTTTGATACCGAAAAACCTACTATAACTAGTGGTATCCGTTTAGGAACTCCAGCAGGAACTACACGCGGTTTTTCTCAATTGGAATTTAGATTAATCGGTAAAATGATAGTAAAAGTAGTAGATGGTTTAGGAAAACATGGAGAAGAAGAAAACATAGAGATAGAAAAATCTGTAAAACAGGAGGTTTTAAATCTCTGTAAGCAGTTTCCTATTTATTGATAATTTCTTTAAAATGAAAATCTAATTATCTACTATCATAACAGATTTGTACGCCATTTCACTATAAATCTCCTCAACATCATCAAGGCTCAATCTGCCATCAGTTCGATACCATTTTAGCACTCCATTCAGCATAGCTATTATGGCCAGTGCAGTAAGTTTTACATCTTGAATATCAAAATAACCCTGATCGCGTCCAAAAGTTAGAATTTCCTCTAATGATTTCTCATATTCGCTTCGTAAAGAATTTACATGATCAAAATTTTCTCCTGTCAAATTTTTCAACTCATTATAAGATATATTCACATGCTCTATGCGACTTATATGAAACCGTATATGAAACTTTGTAAAAGCTTTTAATCTCTTATCTGGCTCTATTTCTACATTCTCTAACCCCCAATTTTTTAACACAGAGTCCATATGTGTTTTCAAAAGATCAAAAAGTAAGGCCTGTTTATTAGGCGTATATAAATATAATGTGCCAACTTGAAGATCCACTTTCGAAGCAATCCTTCTCATAGAAACTGCCGCGTAACCGTATTGAGAAAAAAGGTTTAAGGCCACTTTTCGGATGCGTAACTCTGTTAGCTTTGAATCAGAACCTTTTGTGCGAGCCATTATAGGAGTCTATAGAAACTAAAAATCATTTCAAGTCTTGCTTGCTACGTTACCCATATCATCCTATCCTAATATTCTTACTTTTATCCTAAAACCCTTCAGTCAATTAGGTTAATTTTATATGCGTTTATTTCTTTTTTTGTCCTTAACTCTTATAGGATGCAACCCAATGCTTCCAACATACAAACTCTCTGATGAAACGCAGGGGCTCAAGTATCATGACCTTATTCCAGTACATTCTTTACCAATCGTTGATACCACAAAAAATGAACATAAATCTAATAATACAGATAAAGAGTTCAAAGAAAAGATGCTCGTCTTAAAGTGTAGATCATCTGCACTTAAAAATAAAAATAAATATTCTCCTAAAAAAGTAGAAATCTTACTACAAAAATGTAGCAAACAAAAAAAATAAAATATAGAAAGTTGCTTAAAACTTTATTTTTGACTAACAAGTTAAGAGATGAAATCCGTTAAGGAAAAAAAATGCTGTCACCCATTCGTATAGGTATTGCTGGTCTCGGAACTGTGGGAGTTGGAGTAATTAAAATACTAAGAGATTACTCAAATTCAATTGAGATTAAGACAGGCCGAACGATTAAAATAGTTGTGGTATCAGCAAAATCCAGAGAAAAAAATAGAGATCAACCAATCGATAGTTATCACTGGGAAAGCGACCCGGTGAACTTGGCGCTTAGAGATGATATAGATATTTACGTGGAGCTCATTGGGGGTGAAGACGGTGTGGCAAAAGAGTCTATAGAAGCCGCCATTTCAAATGGGGTGCACGTCGTTACGGCAAATAAGGCCCTACTAGCTATGCATGGTAATAAACTTGCAGAAGCATCAGAAGAAAGAGAAGTTTTATTAAAATTTGAAGCCGCCGTGGCTGGAGGAATACCAGTAATAAAAGTCTTAAATGAGGCACTTTCTATTAATAAAGTGACAAGAGTGATGGGCGTTATGAATGGCTCTTGTAACTATATTTTAACACGTATGGAAGAATCTGAGTTATCATATGAATCTATTTTTAAAGAGGCTGATGATTTAGGTTTTTTGGAGGCAGATCCAACCTTAGACGTTGGGGGTATAGATTCTGCACACAAGCTCGCGATTTTATCAAGTTTAGCTTTTGGTACAAACGTAAACTTTTCAGGTGTTAATGTGCAAGGGATTGAGGCAATCTCGATAGATGATATAAAGCACGCATCAGATATGGGCTTTCGTATAAAACTCTTAGGGGTGTGTGAAATGACTGAAGCTGGGCTCGAGCAAAGAGTCAAACCATGCTTGGTACCAGCAGGATCCCCACTAGGTCTACTAGAGGGAGGCACAAACATGGTTGTGATAGAAACAGAAGACTCTGGTTCAATAATATTACAAGGTCCCGGTGCGGGTAGAAACCCAACAGCTCACGCTGTTGTTTCAGATATAATTGACATTATAAATGGATCAAAAATAAAAACTTTTGGGGTACCTTATAAACTACTGAAAAACGCTTTAGTATCCGACTTCTCCGTAGATGCCCCTTACTACATTCGTTTACTACTCGAAGATAAGCCAGGAGCTCTTGCTAAAGTAACAGCAAGTCTAGGAAAAGAGAGTATCTCTATAAATAGAATGCGGCAATATGATCACGAGTCTAGCAAGGCGCCAGTCCTAATTGTAACACATTCTACTTCAAGTGAGTCAGTCGAAAAAGTATTGAAAGAACTTCCAAAAACTGGAGTAATTACACAAGAGCCAGTAGCCTTAAGAATTGAAGAGCTAAATTATTAAAACTTAATTGACCAAAACTTTAACGAATCTCTTTAATGTCAGTGTTTATTTAAATTTCTCTAAATTAATTAAATTTTACATACAAATAGGACGAATTATATTAATGTCTCAGCCAAATTATTTTCTGAATATAGAAAATTCAATTCTTGGAAACTCTTGGCGAGGCCCCACATCACAACATGATCGTATTTCTGAAACAATTTCTCAAATAATAGATACACCTATTCAGGTATGCCAAATACTGGCAAGGTTAGGTATCACACCAAATTCTGTTGAAAATTTCCTATCTCCAAAATTAAGAGACTTATTACCAGACCCTTTTCACCTTAAAGATATGGACAAAGCGTCTAAACGGCTCGTGAAAGCTCTAGAGAATATGGAGCGAGTGGCTATATTTGCTGATTACGATGTTGATGGAGCTGCATCAGCAACCTTAATAATAACATGGCTTAGAGATCAGGGTTTAGAAACAACTCTATACGTCCCAGATCGAATAAAAGAAGGTTATGGCCCCAATACGAAAGCATTTCAACATTTATCTGAAAACCATGATCTGATTATATGTGTCGATTGTGGCACTCTATCTTTTGAACCAATACAAAGAATAAATAATAAAACGGATGTAATTATAATTGATCACCATTTAGGGGGGGAAGAGTTACCCGCGGCAGTGGCAGTAGTTAACCCCAACCGTCAAGATGAAGCTAGTGATATGAGTTATATCTGTGCCGCAGGAGTAGTTTTTCTATTCTTAGTCGCAACAGCGAGTGTTTTGAGAGAAAAAGGAATTCAAAGCCCAAACCTAATAAATTCCCTTGATCTGGTTGCATTGGCTACAATTGCGGATGTAGTCCCATTGGTTGGGATAAACAGAGCATTCGTAAAGCAGGGTTTAAAAATTCTTAGACTTCGTAAAAGACCAGGTTTAAAAGCATTAATGGATGTTTCGAAAATTAATATTCCAGTCAACGAATATCATTTGGGATTTATCTTAGGACCACGAATAAATGCTGGTGGAAGAGTCGGTATGTCAGATCTAGGAGCAAGGCTATTATCGACTACCTCCGATTCTGAAGCAGAAGCCTTAGCTGAGAAATTAGAGCAGTTAAATCAAAACCGAAAAAATATCGAAAGCCGTGTTCAAGACGAAGCACTTAGTCAGATCGAAAAAATAGGAGTTGATAAGTCTATCATTGTTGCCTCTGGAGATGACTGGCACCCAGGAGTGATTGGTATAGTCGCCTCTAGAATAAAAGAGAAAACTAACCGCCCAGCTTTTGTAGTAGCTTTTTCAGGCGACATAGGTAAAGGATCTGGGCGCTCAATCCCTGGAATCGATCTTGGTTCACTGATCCAAAAACTTGTTTTAGAGGGTCTTATTGAAAAAGGAGGGGGACACGCAATGGCAGCAGGAATAACTCTTTCAAAAAAGCAATTAACTCCAGCGTTTGACAGGTTAGCAGAGTTAATAAATTCAAGGGATATCACATTTCAAACCACTACAGATTACTATCTCGATGGGCTCTTAATGCCAAATGCGGCAACAATCGAATTAATTGATGCGCTAGATACTGCTGGTCCTTTCGGTTCGGGTTCTCCACACCCAAAATTTGTATTTCCCAACCAAAGTATTCTTTTTACAAAAAGAGTTGGCACTGACCATCTTAAGCTTACCTTTGGCTCTAATAATAAAAACAAAATCGAAGCTATTTGTTTCAGAGCATTTAATTCATCATTAGGTGAAGTCTTAGAGAATCATTCTGGTAAAAAATTTCATCTAGCGGGAGTAATAGGAAAAAACACTTGGCAGGGCCGTCAAACAGTGCAGCTTATAATCGAAGATGCAGCATATGTGTAAAATAACTTTTATTTGTAACATTTTTCTCTTGCTACCTAAGAGGTATTTGCCTTAAAAGCTCTCTCACTAACTATATCCGGTGGTCCCTTCGTCTATCGGTTAGGACGCCAGGTTTTCAACCTGGAAAGAGGGGTTCAATTCCCCTAGGGACTGCCAATTACTTTAACCAAATAAAACTAATTAAAAATCTGTCGGAGCTCCGCCTTCACTTTTTCTTTTAGTAACAAATTCCGCCAACTCATCTTTAATAGAAATATCTATTTCTGGCGCCTGGAATTCATTTATTATTTCTTTATAAACTTTGTGGGCTCGCTCAGCAGTCCAAACGCCTCCATTAATGTCCCATGCTTCAAAGTTTGACCAGTCACTAATCATAGGTTGATAAAAGGCCGTCTCATACCTGTCTTGTGTATGTTGGCACCCAAAGAAATGACCATCTGGACCAACCTCTTTAATTGTATCTATAGCTATATCATCTATAGCCGTATCAATTATTGATTTATCAAAATAACGCTGAATATGTTGTAAAACTTCGCAATCCATAACAAACTTCTCAGGACTAGCAATCAGGCCTCCTTCCAGCCACCCAGCAGCATGATAAACCATATTAGTTCCAGATTGCACTGCAGCCCATAAGGAGTTGGACGTTTCCCACATTGCTTGACCATCCGGCACATTTGCGGCACAGGTACCAGATGAGCGCATAGGAAGTCCATAAAACCGACACATCTGGCCAGTCATTTGTGTTGCTCGCATGTACTCAGGTGTCCCAAATGCTGGAGCACCTGTTTTCATATCAACATTAGATGTAAAAGTTCCTAACCCGACAGGGCAACCTGGGTTTATATATTGCAGGAGGGCTATAGCTGAAAGGCCTTCTGCAAGTGATAAAGCCACTGCTCCACTCATTGTTACAGGTGCCATTGCACCAGCTAAAGTAAAAGGAGTTACTATTACTGCCTGATTTCTTCTAGCATGAATCATCGCGCCTTCTATCATAGGGTAATCGTGTTTCAGTGGCGAAACTGAGTTAATATTAGTATACATATGACACTCGCTATTGAAGTCATCTAAACTCAAGCCTCCTGCAATTCGAACCATTTCCATTACATCTTCAACTCTTTCTTTTCCTAAAGAATATGCGTGTACAACCTTATCAGACAGAACTAACTTTTCATAAAGACAGTCTAAATGGCGAACACTAGCGTGAATGTCTATCGGTTCGACCGGGTACCCTCCAGCAAAATGAATACAGTTAAAAAATTGGGTAAGTTTTATGAACTCTACATAGCTTTCCCATGTGCCCGACCTTTTCCCTCGAACTAAATCCCACGAATTAGGCGGAGATGAAACATTTCCAAATGACATATACTTGCCACCAATAACAATTTTATGATCTTCATTTCTAGGAGTAACACTAAACTTAGCAGGTGCAGCTTTTAGCATCTCCATGACGAAATCTTCATCCATCTTGACATTAGTACCTGTTACTTTACAGCCAGCCTGCTTAAAGATCTCGAGAGATTCAGGGTTGAGAAACTCTATCCCAACTTCTTTTAAAATTCGAATACACCCATTATGGATGTTATGAACTCCATCCAAACTCAATGGTTCAGTAGGTTTGTCATTATTTATGGGTTGTTTCCACGGCATCTGTGAAGGGACTAAGCTACTTGTTCTTCGGGTGTTCCCTGCTCTACCTCCGGAGCGCTTTCGGTCCGCCATAATTTCTCTCACTATATTAGATTTTTTAGAAACTTATCTTTTTAGGATACATTATAGTTTTTGTTCTAAATTTCTATTTACGACCTATTAGGTCGCCTTTAAGTTATGGAATTTACTGTTATCCATTCAGGTAAAAAGCTTATATCAGGCAATATGACATCAGCCAATGGGGAGAGTGTATCTTTATCAGCAAAACCAGTTAAAACTCCTACAGTGATCATTCCAGCCGACTTTCCAGCTTCCATATCATGGACACTATCACCCACCATTAAAACTTCAGAAGGCGAAACTTTAAATTTTGAGCATAAGGCCAGACACATTCCAGGGTTTGGCTTGGAACCATAACCAGAATTATACCCTATAATGAATTTAAAAAAAGAATCTATACGACAATCCTTAAGATGTTGTACAGCTACTTGCTCGGAATCATTCGTTGCAACGGCAAGTGAAATATCCATTGCTTTTAATTCAGACATTATTTGATTTAATGCAAAAACTTCGAAACCCTTAGTATTTTCTGAGATGTTGTCACTCAAAACTAAAAGATCCGAAAAAGTACACTCCGGCAGTATTGAGATTATCTTAGAAATTCCAGCTTCAGGCGTGTCTGAAATAACAATACTGTCAGGATAAAATGCTTTATTGATAAGATCATAACCTAATAAATAAGCAACTTCTGGTAATAAACGCTTGTCAAGTGAGGGGTACTTTTTAAAAATTTCTCCAAGAAACTCTATTATCCAACTGCCCCAAGTTTTATTAAAGTCTAATAACGTTCCGTCTTTATCAAAAATTATTCCCTTAATTTTTTTCATTTTCTATACCTAGTATTCCAAAATTTAAGATAGCTGAACTACATTACAAAATTAAAACTCTTGTGGTAAGAACAAGTTTTAATACTTATATATTAAACACAAGAATATCATAATCCTCTATATACATTCAGTAAACTCCAAAGAAACATCAAATATTTAATAGAGAAGCTAACTACATGGCAAACGAAAAATCTAAATATCAATCAGAACGAAGTGTAAAAAAAGCTATTATAAATGGTTGGAGAAAATGCTGTCCATCATGTGGAAACGACTCACTATTTAAGAGTTATCTCAAAGTTAAAACTAAATGCTCCAATTGCCAGATAGAGCTTTTTCACCATCGAGCCGATGACGGCCCCGCATATCTAACTATCCTAATAGTGGGTCATGTGCTCGCACCCCTTCTACTATTGACCTATACGAACTTTAATCCAAACCCCTTAGTGGTTGCATCCTTATTTTCTATTGGGTGTATTAGCCTCTCACTATACCTACTTCCTAAACTAAAAGGTACTATAATTGGAATTCAATGGGCAAAAGAAATGCATGGTTTCAATCTTATCAAATCTAATGTCTCAAAAGAACGGATATAAAGACAAATGCAGGAAACTGAAATTAGGGATGCCAGTAGCGTCATAATAGTTAGAGAGGATGGTTCGGTTCCTAAAGTACTGATGGGTCAACGGGGTAAGGCGGCTGCCTTTATGCCAAATAAATTTGTTTTCCCTGGAGGGGCAGTAGATCCTATTGATGCAGATGTAAAATTGCTAAGTCAACCAAATGAAATATGTTTAAACCGTCTAAAGGAACACTCAAATATAAATCCTTCTCATGCATTTCTAACTTCCGCCATTAGAGAAATTTGGGAGGAAACAGGGTTAATGTTTGGAGAAAAAATCTATAAGAAATTTAATAGTCCAGATAATGAAAGCTGGAAAAATTTCTTTAAGAGTGGTTATGGTCCTTCTGCAAAAAATTTTCGTTTCATTTTTCGGGCAATAACACCCCCAAACAGAACAAGGAGGTTCGATGCTAGGTTTTTCCTAGCAGATGCTAATTTAATTAGTAGTCATCTTGACGATTTTTCTGAAGCCAGCGACGAGCTAAGTCATTTGCAGTGGGTTTCCTTTGAAGAAGCACGAAAACTAGATCTACCATTTATAACAGAAATTGTTTTAGCAGAAGCCGAAGCATTGACATTTAAGAGAGGTCTACCAGATTC
>NZVE01000025.1 GCA_002697345.1 Paracoccaceae bacterium
AAAGAACTCATTTATCAACCATATTAAAAAAATTATTAGAAACGAACTTTTTAACTATCTAAGAATAAAATGAAACTACAACAATTACTAAGTTGTTTATAGATATAATATAGTAGAAAGGTTATTGAGTTTAATAAAATGAGTGTTGGACTTGCTTTCATGGTCTGATATCGAAAAGGTATGACGAATATTACCCTAAATAACCCACTTTTTGATTCCCTATTTGGGCATCACGATAATAAAAACACATCATTTATTCATGTGTATGGTGAAAGAACTATTACTCATAAAGAATTTTTATTTTTAGTGGGGAGAATGGCGAATGCTATTTCAAGTTTAGGTGTTTTGACAGGCGACAGGTTAGTTCTACAGGCTGAAAAGTCCCCTTACTGTTTGGCGGTATACGCTGCGTGTCTGCAATCTGGTATTATCTTTTTGCCTTTAAACAACGCTTATACTGCAAGTGAGGTTTCTTATTTTGTAGCTGATAGTGGGGCAAAAGTTTTGATTTGTGACCCCGCCTATGAAGGAGCATTGACAGACTTAAAGGACGAGTTTGGAATACTATTAAAAACTTTAAGTCTTGATGGTCAAGGGTCTTTTGGGGAGTTAGCGGCCACAATGCCTAATCAATTTCTTACGGTAAGCCGTCATATCAAAGACTTGGCAGCAATACTGTACACCTCGGGGACTACAGGTAGATCAAAAGGTGCTATGCTTACTCAAGAAAACCTATTGTCCAACGCTGAGACATTAAAAGATTATTGGAAGTTTGATGATCAAGATGTCTTATTACACGCCTTACCAATCTTTCATACTCACGGTCTCTTTGTTGCATCAAATGTCATACTTTTGTCAGGAGGTTCTATGATTTTTCTAAATAAATTTGATTTAGATGAAGTTGTAGAAAGCTTACCAAGGGCAACTACAATGATGGGAGTCCCAACTTTTTATGTTCGCTTGCTAGAAGATAAAAGGTTAACCTCAGAGCTTACAAAGCATATGCGCCTGTTTATTTCGGGTAGTGCCCCTCTTCTATCTGAAACCCACACAAGGTTTTTAAAGCTTACAGGTCACCACATTCTGGAACGTTATGGTATGACAGAAACAAATATGAATACATCAAACCCATATTGTGGGGAAAGGAGGCCTGGAACAGTAGGCTTCCCTCTTCCAGGTGTAGAAATAAAAATAACAGATTCAGATACTGGAAAAACTTTAACTAAGAATAAAGTGGGTCAAATTGAAGTCAGAGGACCTAATGTTTTTAAAGGTTATTGGGGAATGGAAGAAAAAACAAAAGAGGAGCTGAAAGCAGATGGGTTTTTTATTACAGGAGATTTGGGTTTAATTGATTCAGATGGTTATATAGAAATAGTTGGTCGTGATAAAGATTTAATAATATCTGGGGGATATAATATTTACCCTAAAGAAATTGAACTATTACTTGACCTTCAAGCAGGGGTTTTAGAAAGTGCAGTAGTTGGTATCCCTCATCCGGATTTTGGAGAAACAGGAGTTGGGTTTTTGGTCTGTAAGGAAGGTTTCGACCTAGAAACTACTACAGTTTTAGAGGTATTATCAGATAATTTAGCAGCATTTAAGAGACCGCGTAAACTGATTGTTCTGGATGCTTTACCACGAAATACGATGGGGAAGGTTCAAAAGAATCAACTACGGGAGCAATATAAAAACCTGTATTTAAAGCTATAAAATCTATTAAATATATTGCGAAATTTTATTTATGGTTTTTGCATTTTTACTATTATAGAAACTTTAAAACTTTACCAAGAAGGCATTATATTAATGATCAATAAAATGATTAAACTTTTTCATGCTGAGTCCTTAGTGCACTTGTTTATTATATTTATTGTTTTTGCAATAACAGGTAGTTTATCTGTTATTTTGTCAGAGAAAGTTGAAAATTTTTTAAGAATTGATGATTTTATAACATTTTACCCAGTATATTTAATAGCTAAGCTATTAAATATACTGATCGTTTATCAAGTGTGTTTATTAGTAATAGGGACAGGGTTTGGTCAGTTTCGATACTTTATAAAAATTCAAAAAAAGTTTTTAAAAAGAATAAGAATTTTGAAGTAGCCCATCTGAGAGATTTAGCTAGTTTTATAAGTTAATATGTCGATATTAGTAAGCAGATGAAGGTGAAAAATTACAAAGAATTATTGAAATAAAATAACAGTTATTTCTGGTACACCTTAGTCGTTTAATTAAATTCTTAATCTCGTCTTTTCAGAAACCATATAATATAATTGAATCTAAACTTCAGACACTCCGGTACTGACAGCTGTGCCATTTATAACAAGCTGTGGGCATGTGCCTACACCTATTAATTTAGGCCTAGTTTTAAAATATTTAATTGTACCTGGCAAGGATTCGACAGCACGCATCATTTCAGAAATTTTTGGATAGTTTTTTAATAGGTTTTCATCCAGAAATAATGCAAGAGAAATATGATGATAAACTGCAAAGTCGCAGTAAAATGGCTTATTGCCAAAAAAAAACTTTCCCTCTGGTGAGTTATTTAAAACCCTTTCGAAGGTCAAAAGTCGTGCAGGAAGAGACTTGAGAATTGTTGTGCGTTTTTGTTGAAAATCAGCACCAATAGAAAAGTTAACAGTTGGATTAAGTGGAGAGAACATTTCTTGAGTAGTTTCAAAGACAGCATCAACCTTTGCGGCAAGTTCACAATCTTTTGGAACAAGGTTAGCAATTCTAGCAATATACCTAACTATTGAACCACTTTGAGCGATATGAGTTTTGTTATCTACTACTAGTATGGGGAGCTGATGGAAGGGTACGCTTGACTTTACTTCGCCCCACGGTTTTTTATAAAACTCCCATGACATCAAGTAAGAGTATGGTATTTCTGCATGATGTAAGAGAAGCTGTGGTGTTTCAGCAAGGGCTCGCATTTTAAAATAAATCAGTTTTAAGTCTTTCAAAAAAACACCTTTCAATATGATAAAATTTTTTACTTCAAATTGGTTAGAGTTTCAATCACTAGGGCATACCTATAAGAGGAATATCCCTGATAGCTCTTTTACTTAGAAGCTCAGGTCTACCATCCCTGACTACAATATTTTCTTCTGTAACTAAAACACCGCCACCATCCACATGAATACTTGGTTCCAGTGTTATTACCATATTTTCAGTGAGCTTGGTATTATCCCAATTTGCTATTGATGGCCATTCTGTAAGTTGCATCCCTAACCCGTGACCAAATCTACCTACATCAGAGGAACTTGTTTGAAGTGTATTTGACATTAATTGAAAAAGATCACTGGTGGAAACACCAGGCCGTATATACTCAAGAGCCGCCTCGGTAGTTTTCCATAAGGTTTCGTAGGCTTCTTTTACTGCGCCAGACGGTTCACCAATTACGAAGTTTCGGTTAAAATCACAGTAGTAACCTTTGTATGTGGCACCAGTGTCTAGCATTAAAGTTTCACCAACGCTTAACGCCTTATCTGTTGGTGGGGAAATAACATCTGAGTAAGACGGCTGGCCTACCCCTCCAACTAGATATGGGACATCATCTGCACCTTCACTTAAAAGGTCAATTTTAAAAGATCTAAATAGTTCAGATAGTGGTTGACCAATCGCCGAGATTTCAGGGATTCTATCAAAACTTCTGCTGGCTATGTCACAAATGTTTTTAATTAAACTGATTTCGGTTTCTGATTTTACCATTCTAAGTTGTTTTATGATTGGTGTTGCGTCGTACCAGTTTATTTTTTGATTTTTATTTAATAAATTAAAATTATTAAGTGGCATTTGTAAGTGGGTTTCATGGCCCATGGGTAAGCCAACTTTAGAGTAGTTTAATAGCATAGATTCAAGTAATTTTATACCATCGTCTGACGGCCTAGGGGATGGCCAACACCGTATATCATCAATCCAACATTTCTGCATTAAGTCTAACCCAATCTCAGGTATAATTGCTGTTGGCATTCCTGTTTGTGGTATAATTAGGTACCAGGGGCGTGTAGGGCTTTGCCAAAACTGTGTCCTAAAACCCGTAAAATAACGAATTTCTGGTTCAGTAGTTAGTAACATAACCGGTAAATTTTCTTGATGCATAAGACTTTGGACACGCTCTAATCTATGCTCAAATTCAGATATTTCAAAGTCTTGCATCTTATAAGCCCTTAATAGATATTGTTGCTCTGTCACAGAATTAAGTAATCTAATATTTCAATCTTAATAAACTCCAATCTGATATAATACAAATTAAGGCTAAACTTTTCTTATTACATCAGGTGTTCTATTAGTATTATATCCTAACTACCTTTTTAATATAAAAACTAGAAAAACGTGGGGATTAGTAAATTGACTGGCTTTCCTTTTGAAGTTGAAAAAAATATTAGCAAGAAGCTTGGGTTAGTGGTTCTTCAGGCCGATGAAACAATAGAGAATGAGTTGCGGAGGATCATCCCTCACCACTGTGATGTCTATCACTCCCGGATCCCAAGTGCGCCTGAGGTTACGCCTAAAACCCTCAGAAAAATGATGGAGGATTTACCAAATTCGATCGAGCTTTTTCCTTCCGAGGTTATTCTTGATGTGATTGGTTATGCGTGCACCTCTGGTGCAACAATAATAGGGCCTGATAAGGTAAAGGACATTATAAATAATCAATATAAGGATGTGGAAGTTACAGACCCTATTTCTTCTGTTTGTGAGGCCCTAAAGGTTTTAGAGGTAAAAAAGATAGGGTTCGTCTCACCCTACGTTGAATCGGTTAGTACGGAAATGAGAAGGTTTTTATTAGGCAAAGGTTTTGATGTTAATTCTTTAATTTCTTTTGAGCAGTGTTCTGAATCTGTTGTGGCTTCAATTAGAGAATCTGACACTTTAAAAGCTGTTGCAGAGGCGGCCACTCATGATGTTGAAGCTATATTTGTGTCATGTACTAATTTAAAAACTTTTTCAATTCTTGACCATGCTGAGGCTCTGACAGGCAAACCCGTCTTGTCATCCAACCAGGTATTAGCGTGGAGTATGCTACGTAAAGCTCAAGTTTGCATGTCTAAGGCAGACCTTTCAAAATGTCCGGGAAGAATTTTTGAACGAAAGTATTTTTAAATTCTGTAATACTATTTTATAATAACTAGAGTAGATTTTCTTTAACATCTAAGGTGTCTCTAAGACTATCACCTAGAAAATTTATTGATAAAACTATCAACATTATTGCTAGCCCAGGGTATACGCCGAGCCACCAAGCCTGACTAATAAAACTTCTGCCATCAGCTAGAATTAAACCCCAAGTTGGTGTGTTTGCACTAACCCCGAGGCCTAGAAATGATAAAGAAGCCTCACCAAGGATTGCATATGAAACACATACCGTAGCTTGTACAATTAGTGGTGCCGCTGCATTGGGTAAGATGTGTTTAAACATAATTCGCATATTAGAGCTTCCATTTGTACGAGCGGCCTCAACAAACTGTTGTTCCTTTAGGGTTAAGACCATCGAACGGGCAACACGGGCAAAGTCATCAAGAAAAGCAAGTGATATAGCTACAATAACATTTAATAACCCCGTACCAAAGACCGCCACCAAGTAGACTGCTATTATAAAATTAGGAAAGGCCCATTGAAGATCAATGTACCTCATTATTATCATATCAGCCCAGCCGCCATAATAACCTGCTACTACCCCTAAAATAACACCTAAAATTAAAGATATAAATACTGTTGAAACCCCAACAAATAGAGATATTTGTGTTCCCCATATTATTCTCGACAGGAGGTCACGTCCTAAATCATCTGTTCCTAGTAAATGCATTTTTGATGGCGCACTCATCATGTCTAACGTCATTTCATTGGGGTCATAAGGTGCAAGCCATGGAGCAAATAAAGCTGACAGTATGAAGATTAAAATGACAGAAATCGCAACAGGGGCTTTTTTATCTCGACTGAAAATAAATCTAAATCTTGATATACCTTTAAGGTTTTCTGTTGGTTCTTTAGTAACCATTTTTATGAATACCTAATTCTTGGGTCTATGAGTCCGTATAAAATATCTACCAATAGATTAGTAAATACAAAGATAGCCGAAACGATAAGGACAGCACCCTGTACGACAGGGTAATCACGATTTAAAATACCTTGAATAAGGACACGGCCAAGCCCCTTTATAGCAAACACGTTTTCGACAACTACTGCACCAGAAATTAATAAAGCAAAGGCAATTCCAATAACGGTAATAACTGGAATTAATGCATTAGGGAGTGCGTGTCTTAAAAGTAATGTTGTGTCACTCAAACCTTTAGAGGTTGCAAAGCGCATATAATCAGCTTTTAAAACTTCTAACATAGAAGATCTGATCATCCGAGCAATTATTGCTGAAAACCCTGTTCCGACTGCTATTGAAGGTAGAATTAAATGACTGAACCAAGGCCAAAGCCCTTCAGATATTGGAGAATACCCTATAGCGGGCAACCATTGAAGATTAGCAGCGAAGACAATAATTAATAAAATAGCTAACCAAAAATCTGGCATCGATAGGCCAAGAAAGGCAAAAAATGAAAAAGCATTATCCGTGGCGGTGTTTTTCTTTGCTGCAGAAATGATACCTGCTGGAACAGCAATTAGAAGAGCTATTATAAAAGATAGAAATGCGAGGGAAAGTGTTCTAGGTAGAGACTCAGCTAGTATTTGAGTTACGGGTTGATTTGAGCCATATATAGAGTTTCCTAAATCACCCTGTAGCATTCCTCCAAACCATTTCATAAACTGTATATGTACAGGTTTATCGAAACCTAACCGCTTTATCATAGCAGCCCGAGCCTCTTCGCTACCCGCATCTGCAAGCATAGCGGCAATTGGGTCTCCAGGTACTAAGCGTAACATAAAAAAAACTAATGTCGCCACAGCTAGCATAACTAGAAATGCACCAATAACTCGCCTGAACATATAGTCTAACATATTTATTAATTGGGTGGGCGTTACTTCGCCCACCCCCTTCTTTTTTAAGTAAAGTATATACGATCAAGTTCATGTAAGCCAGGAATTCTGGCATCTGCTGGTACAGTAATTTTTTTATTATAAACCAATATATCAACTGGATGGTATAAGAACCCACAAGCAACTTTATTTGAGGTTATTGCATTTGCTTCCTGAACAAGTTTTTTCCTTTCAGCAGGGTCGGCTGTAACAGATTGTTTGGCAATTGCAGCATCGGCTTCCGCTGAACTGAAAAAACCAAATGGGTGGATTTCTTTATTGCGGGCACGACCATTAAATTTAGATTTTGTTTGCATCCAATCAACGATGCCATCATCTGGATCGTAATCACCTCCGGAGCCGCCTAGTCGCATGTCGAAGTCCATCTTATTGAACTGTTCAATACCTACTGAGAAGTCTTTTGGATCAACAATAACGGTAATTCCAAGAACTTTTTTAAAGATATTGGCAACTACTAGACCTAAGCGTTTTTGATTAGGAGTTGTTATAAGTTTCATCTCAGGGAAACCTTTTCCTCCTGGGTAGCCAGCTGCGGCCATTAGTGCCTTAGCTCCTTCTGGGTCATAGGCTTGCTCAGAACTTTTTGATAAGCTGTCATCAAAGTAATAGCCCATGGCAGGATTAATCGTCCCGTGTGCTGCAACACCATTATCAAACAAACCCTGTTTAATGAAAAGAGCTCGATCCAATGCTTTAGCTAGAGCTAATCTAACCATGAACCCTTTTTCTTTCTTAAGCTCTTCAATAGGCTTATTAAAGTTCTCAACCCGCATAAAGTCACGCCAAGGGTTTAGCCAGACTGACTGGAACCCAGGGCCAGGTTTTATATCTACTGCTAAGTCTGGGTTGGATTTAAATCGTGTAACAAGTTGCGCAGGAACAGGGTTTCCACCAATATAATCGATATCCCCAGCCTCCATTGCGGCTGCTAGCGGTTCAACACCATCAACAGGTTTTATTGTAATCTTATCAAGCTTTGGTCGATCTGGATCGTAGTAGTTTTCAAATTTTTCTAGTACTACACCTTGACCCAAAACGTGGCTTGCCACTTTATATGGACCAGTTCCTACTGGAGCGAGTCCATATTCGGAATCACCCATTGATGCTAGAGCACCTCTAGAAACTATTGTCATGGCTCGTCCAGATGCGCGCTCAAGTGCCTTTGTTAAAAAACTTGCCTGTGGTTTTGCCAGAACAAACTTTACTTGATGATCGTTAAGCTTAATGGCTTCGTTGACGTTTCCAATGACCCTACTATGAATCGATTTTTCAGGATCTTTTGATCGATTAAATGTGAACATTACGTCGTCCGCATTGAATTTATCCCCATTATGAAATGTGACGCCCTGTCTTAAGGTTATTACGTACTCTAAGCCATTGGATGATACATCCCAGCTCTCTGCTAAATCACCTTGAGCAACTAGAGAATTATCAATATGCATAAGACCACTTAAGACATTAGAAGTAATTTGAAATTGTAGGACTTGATTAATTCGAGCAGGGTCTAATGTTATAATTTCAGCTACACCAGCCCACGCACAGCGAAGATGGCCCCCAGAGTTTCCAGCAGCAAGTGCAACCTTAGGGCCTAGACCAGGCAACACCTGAGCAAGTGTCAACCCACCAGCAGCTGCCATCAACCGAAGAGTGGCCCTTCTTGATAGTTTAGGACCGCTCATTTCTTCTTTACTTAGACTGAATAGGGGGTCTTTATGATCAAAATCATAAGCATCTTTTAGCTCTTGATTTGCGCGAAATTCTATATCTTTAAATTTTGACATTCTTCTCACCTTTCGTGTTTATGTTAGATTTAATAAAGTAATAAAAATTACTTTCAGGGCTGTGGTATTTTCTAGTTATACTTAATTGATAATTTTTGTGACCGGCTACCCACCCTGGCCAGAAATTATATATATAATATATATTATATAGCATAAAAATAGACTATATAAATTTTTTGTAGAGTCTATAGATAATATAAATTTTATATTTAAGGTAGAAATGATTAGTTTATGATGGAATCTAACGTCAACTAAGCGCTAGAGTCAATTTTACGTATTTGTTAGACAGAGAGGAATTATTAATGAAATTTACTACAAGGCCAGAAATTTCTGGTACTTTTGGGATGGTAAGCTCCACGCATTGGATAGCAAGTTCAGTTGGTTTTGGGGTTTTGGAAAAAGGTGGTAATGCTTTTGATGCGGCTGTTGCAATGGGTTTTACTTTACAAATCGTTGAACCACACTTGAATGGACCTGCTGGTGAATTTCCAGCCATATTTTATTCTGCAGATAGTGAGAAAACGCAAGTTCTTTGTGCTCAGGGTACTGCCCCTGCTGCCGCATCTATTTCTCATTATAAATCTGAGGGCTTAACTATTGTTCCTGGGTCAGGACTTTTAGCAACAGTTATTCCTGGTGCTTTTGATGGTTGGATGACGATGTTACGAGATCATGGCACCTTAAAACTAAGGGAGGTTTTAGAGCCTGCTATTCACTATGCTCGATATGGACACCCCTTGTTGCCAAGGGTATCAGATACAATAGCAGGGTTATCTGAATTCTTTAAGAGTGAGTGGCCTACATCTGCAGAGATCTGGATGCCAAGTGGATCAATACCCAAAGGTGGTAATCTTTTTAAAAATGAAACTCTTTCCAATACCTACGCTAGAATACTTTCTGAGGCAGAAACAGCATTTGACCGAGTTGAACAGATAGAGATTGCAAGAAAGACATGGTCCAAAGGGTTTGTTTCTGAACATATTGACGAATTTGTAAGAGAAACAGAAGTTATGGATTCTTCTGGCTACAGGCACAGGGGAGTTTTGACGGGTGCTGATATGAATGGATGGGAGGCGACCTATGAACAGCCTTTAACTTATGATTATCATGATTGGACTATGGAGAAGACCGGTCCCTGGGGTCAAGGCCCAGTAATGCTTCAATGCCTTTCACTATTAAAAAACGTAGATTTGAAGTCACTAGACCCAAATGGGTCTGAGTTTATACATTTAGTTATTGAAGCGATGAAGTTATCTTTTGCTGATAGGGAGACTTATTATGGAGACCCAAACTTTGTTAATGTCCCAATTAGCAAACTACTTTCTGATGAATACTCTTCTGGGCGGACAGGCTTACTATCTCAAGATGCTTCTCTAGAACAACGTCCAACTCATATAGAAGGCTATGAAAATTTAGTTGTCAAAATGATTGAACGTGCATCGTTACATTCAAATACTAGTGGTTCTCCTGATGCAGGAGAGCCAACAATGGCTCACCTTTCAGAGAAACGCGGTGATACTGTCCATATTGATACAATTGATAGATGGGGTAATATGGTATCAGTAACCCCATCGGGAGGGTGGCTGCAGTCCAGCCCTATAATTCCAAAGCTGGGGTTTGCTCTAAACTCTAGAGCCCAAATGTTTTGGCTGGATGAAGGATTAAATCAAAGCTTAGTTCCAGGTTGCAGACCTAGGACCACGTTGTCCCCTAGCCTGGCAAGACATAAAAATGGTTGCTCTATGGTGTTTGGAACACCTGGAGGAGATCAACAAGACCAATGGCAACTAATTATGTTTTTAAGACATGTACATCATGAGCTAAATTTACAGGAGGCTATTGACGCTCCTTTGTTCCATACACAACATATGAACTCTTCATTTTTTCCAAGAACTGCTTTTAAAGGTGAGATGATGGCTGAGAAATCTTTTGGAGAAAAAACACTGAAAGAACTTCGAGAAAGAGGACATAAAGTTAATGAGGCAGAAGAATGGACAGTTGGCCGCTTAACAGCTGCTAGTAGGTCTGCAGACGGCTTATTAAAAGCAGCAGCCACACCAAGATTGATGCAAGCTTATGCTGTAGGGAGATAATCATGACATACTCGATTGTTGCAAAAGATAAGAAAACTGGAGCTGTAGGAATAGCAGTAGCGAGTCGTTTTTTTGCGTGTGGAGCAATGGTGCCGTTTGTTGGAAGGGACGTCGCAATAGCAAGCCAAGCATTTTGTAACCCTCAATGGGGGCTGGAGGGACGAGAAAGGTTAACCCTTGGACAGAGCTCTAAAGAAATTCTAAACGATTTCATTAGTAGAGATAAGGGACAGTCAATTAGGCAGGCCCACATGATAGATAAAAACGGAGAAATCCACTCGCATACTGGGGCAGATTGTGTGGATTGGGCAGGACATTGTAGTTCGAATTTAGTTTCAGTAGCTGGAAATATGTTAACTGGAGAATCTGTGATTAAGGACACCTTAACTGCGTATCAAGATTGTATAAATGAAGATTTTTTAGAAAGACTTATTATAAGTATGGAAGCAGGTGAACGAGCTGGAGGTGATAAAAGAGGCAGGCAAGCTGCTGGGATTATCATACATATGGGCCAAGACTACCCTTGGATTGATCTACGAGTAGATGATCATAGTGACCCGTTGAGTGAGTTGCGTCGTTTAATAGATGTTAGTAAGGAGAAGTTTGCACATTTTTCTAAAGGGATGGCTACCAAAGAAAATTTTTCTGGCACCTCTGATCGAAGACCGATTGATATAGCTATAAAAGAGTCTTTAGAAAAGCGTGTTTTAAGTGGAAAGGCCTCACGATCTTTAGCAATCCCCGAAGAGTAGTTAGTAAAACTTTAGAAAATAATAGTCGTAGATAAATAATATATGCTTTTACTAGTTATGGCTTTAAGCCATCCCAAAAAGATTTTACTTTCGAAAAGAATTTAGAAAGATGTGGATTATTTTCTTCTCCCAGGGTTTCAAATTCTGTTAGTAGCTCTTTTTGTTTTGCAGTTAGATTTATTGGAGTTTCAACAGATATTTCCAAATGCATATCCCCCACACTACCTCCCCTTAGGGTAGGCATACCTTTTCCTCTTAGCCTCATTTGTGTTCCTGACTGGCTCCCAGCAGGAACTTTTACTCGACTACGACCCCCGTCAATAGTTGGAACTTCAGTCTCACCACCGAGTGCAGCTGTTATCATGGAGACAGGGATTTCACATAATAGATGAGCACCCTCTCTTTGAAATAAAGGATGTTCTTGAACTTCAATAAAAATATACAGGTCACCGGTGGCACCACCGCGTGGTCCAGCCTCTCCCTTATTTGCTAGACGTATCCGTTGGCCACTTTCCACTCCAGATGGAATGGTAACGCTAAGAGAGCTCTCCTTTTCCTGAAGGCCAGTACCTCTACATTTTCGGCAAGGGTTTTTTATTATTTTCCCCATACCTGAACAAGTAGGGCATCCACGTTCAACGGTAAAAAACCCTTGTTGCGCACGCACTTTTCCTCTTCCTGCACACGTATTACATGTTTCGGGGTCGGATCCAGATTCAGCCCCTTTACCACTACAGGGCTCACAAGCAACAGAAGTAGATATTTTAATCTCTTTACTAACGCCTGAAAAAGCCTCCTCTAAGGGAATTGTCATATTGTATCTAAGATCGGATCCTTTAGAAGCCCGGTTTCCGCCACCTTGTTGGCCACCGCCCATAAAGTCGCCAAATAAGTCTTCAAAGACATCAGAAAAAGAGTTAGAAAAATCCCCTTGCCCTGGTTGTCTGCCACCCTCAAATGCGGCGTGACCAAATCTATCATAAGCCGCTTTTTTGTCTGGGTCTTTTAAAACTTCATAAGCTTCGTTTGCTTCTTTAAACTGTGCTTCAGCATTAGGGTTGTCTGAGTTTCTATCTGGGTGTAGCTCTCTTGCCTTTGTACGATACGCTTTTTTTAGTTCGTCAGCCGAAGCAGTTTTTGAAGCCCCGAGGACATCATAAAAATCACGTTTTGACATTATTCGTCTAGCCTTTTCTTAAGTAGTAAGCCGGCACTTTTGTTTTTACCGGCTTTTCCATGTCCTTTAAGCACAATATAATTTATTATTAGTGCTTATCGTTATCTAGATCCTCAAAGTCTGCATCAACAATATCTTGATCAACCCCTTGTGGTTCGTCACTATAGTCTTCTGAAGGACCTTCAGCGCTGGCTGCTTCTTGCTGAGATTTATAAATGGCCTCACCAAGCTTCATTGCAGCATCAGTTAGATTTTGTGTTCCACTAGTTATTTTATCTGCATCTTCAGTTTCGAGAGTTTCCTCAAGCGCTTTCATTGCTAATTCGATAGCCTCAACAGTAGATCCGTCTACCTTATCACCATGCTCTTCAAGAGATTTTTTTGTTCCATGTATTAAACTTTCAGCTTGATTTTTGGCTTCTACTAACGCACGGCGCTCTGAATCTGCTTCAGCATTTGCTTCAGCATCTTTAACCATTTGTTCAATTTCGTCCTCTGAAAGACCACCAGAAGCTTGGATAGTTATAGCTTGCTCTTTTCCTGTTCCTTTATCTTTAGCCCCTACAGAGACAATACCATTAGCATCTATATCAAACGTAACTTCTATTTGAGGGAGCCCCCTGGGTGAGGGTGGGATTTCTTCCAAATTAAACTGACCAAGAATTTTATTATCATTTGCCATTTCTCGCTCACCCTGAAAGACACGAATTGTTACGGCACTTTGATTATCTTCTGCGGTGGAGAATACTTGGCTCTTCTTTGTTGGGATAGTGGTGTTTCTATCAATTAAACGTGTAAAGACACCACCAAGAGTTTCAATTCCTAACGAGAGTGGAGTAACATCTAGTAAAACAACATCTTTCACGTCCCCCTGTAAAACACCTGCCTGAACAGCTGCCCCCATTGCAACTACTTCATCAGGATTAACACCTTTGTTGGGCTCTCGTCCAAAAAACTTTGATACCTCTTCTATAACCTTTGGCATTCGCGTCATACCACCTACTAATACTACCTCATCAATATCTGAAGTTGAGAGACCTGCATCTTTAATGGCTGCCTGGCAGGGTTTTATTGAGGCTTTTATTAAGTCATTAACTAAAGACTCCAATTTAGAGCGAGTTAATTTCATAACCAAATGAAGAGGTTGGCCCCCATTCGGATCCATTGAAATAAAGGGTTGATTAATTTCCGTTTGTTGAGAAGAGGAAAGCTCTATCTTAGCCTTTTCAGCTGCTTCTTTTAACCGCTGTAAAGCTACTTTATCCTTTGTAAGGTCAACACCGGTTTCTTTCTTAAATTCGTCCGAAAGGTAGTTTACAATTCTCATATCGAAGTCTTCACCACCAAGGAACGTATTTCCATTAGTAGATTTTACCTCAAACAAGCCATCATCAATTTCTAAAATCGTAATATCAAAAGTTCCACCACCAAGGTCATAAACTGCTATCGTTTTAGTTTCTTTCTTGTCTAACCCATATGCTAAAGCAGCTGCGGTTGGTTCATTAATAATTCGCAACACTTCTAGGCCAGCTATTTTTCCTGCATCTTTAGTTGCTTGGCGTTGCGCATCATTAAAATAGGCAGGAACTGTTATGACAGCTTGAGTAACTTCTTCCCCAAGATAACTTTCGACTGTTTCCTTCATTTTTTGTAAAATAAATGCTGAAATTTGAGCAGGAGAATAATTTTGAGACCCTGCCTTTACCCAGGCGTCACCATTTCCACCATCAACGATGTCAAACGGCATATTCTTTTTTTCTTTTGCAAGGTCTTTATCATCAAAACTACGACCTATCAGGCGTTTTACAGCAAAAATAGTATTTGTTGGGTTGGTAACTGCTTGCCTTTTTGCCGCTTGACCAACCAGCCTCTCATCATCTTTAAAACCAACTATTGATGGAGTGGTTCTGGCCCCCTCACTATTTTCAATTACCCGAGGTTTTGAGCCATCCATTATGGCTACACATGAGTTTGTTGTACCTAGGTCAATGCCAATGACTTTTGCCATAATTATAGTCCTTTCTAAATTTTTACTATTCTTCCTGATAGACCGAAGAGGTCCTAGGGGTTATTAAAACGTTATGAAGGTTTTCACTTCAGTTCGGAAAATATATAGGGATGGCTAAGGCCTGCTACAAGGTTTCAGCAAAAGAGAATTTAAATAATATGGGTAAAAAGTACTTTTTTATAAAAAAATTCGCACAACTGCTCGTAAATTTTAAGAGAAAAGTATAAAAAGCAGCATTGCTTTTTAAAAGTTATAATAGTTTTTCATAGAAAGTACTTACTGTATGGACCAACAAAAAATGATTAATACCTTTCGGTTATTGTGTCTTGAAGCAGGAGAAATAATAATGAAGATCTATGAGTCTAATCACTATGGTATAGATTTAAAGTCAGATAATAGCCCAGTTACTTTAGCAGATCGTGCTGCTGATGAGCATATTTCGAATGGTATTAGAACTGAATTTGGTGATATTCAGTTAGTTACTGAAGAACAAACGCTAACTCATGGCAAAGCATCTGATAGTTTTATTATTGTAGACCCGCTTGATGGAACAAAGGAATTTATCAATCGAAATGGAGATTTTACTATAAATATTGCGTATGTTGAAAACGGGGTCCCAGTTTTAGGAGTAGTATATGCACCTGCAAAGAAAAGACTTTTCTATACCAATATAAAAGGAGGTTCGGTCGAAGAGGAGCCACCATACAACTTTTTAAAGCCTGGAAAAGTAAGGCAGTTAGAGTTAAGAGTTCCTGATAACAATCAATTGATTATGGTTGCCTCTAAGTCACACCGAAATAATGAGACAAATAGCTATATATCTAAATATAAAGTTTCTAAACTTAAGGGAGCAGGTTCTTCATTAAAATTTTGCTTACTAGCAGCAGGTGAGGCTGATATTTATCCTAGGCTTGGACGAACAATGGAATGGGATACTGCAGCTGGCCATGCAGTTTTAAGGAATTCTGGGGGTTATGTTGTTAACTTTGAAGACCACCAACCGTTAACTTATGGTAAAACTTCCTATGAAAATCCATTTTTTATTGCATATATTCCTGGTGTTAAACTGAAGGGACCTAAATGAATACTGTAATAATTATTCCTGCGCGATACGCTTCAACTAGATACCCGGGAAAGCCTTTAGCAATGCTTAAAGGGGCATTTGGAAAAAATATGACTTTGATTGAAAGATCTTGGAGGGCCGCAAAAGAGGTTAAGGGAGCTCAAAGAGTTGTTGTCGCGACTGACGATGAGCGAATAAAGGACGAGGTGGAAAGGTTTGGAGCGGAAGTAATAATAACATCTGAGCATTGTAAAAATGGAACAGAGAGGTGTGCTGAAGCAGCAGATAAATTAGGAAATGAGTATGATATAGTAGTGAACTTTCAGGGTGATGCACCTTTAACTCCACCCTGGTTTGTTGATGACTTAATTAATGCATTGAAAGAAAAACCTGATTTCCACGTTGCGACACCTGTTTTACGGTGTGATGTTGCGATGGTTAACGATCTTTTAGAGGATCGAAAAAACTCTCTGGTTGGTGGAACTACAGCTGTATTTAGTAAAGATTTTTCAGCTTTATATTTTTCTAAAGAAGTAATCCCATTTATGTCTGAGCAACGATTAAAATCTAATGAGGGATTTGTTTACCATCATGTAGGTGTGTATGCCTACCAGAAAAAGATATTAAGCCGATATGTGGATTGGGGAAGTAGTAATTTAGAGATATCAGAAGGTTTGGAGCAGTTAAGGTTTATAGAAAATAATAAAAAGATTTTGTGCGTTGAAGTTAATGCTAAAGGTCGCAAGTTTTGGGAATTAAATAATCCTGAAGATATAGGTAAAATAGAGAACTTTATGTTAGAAATGGGTTTAAACTAAATCTTTATTTTTTATAGTACTACGAGATTTTAAATTTATCACCAAGATAAACACGCCTTACATTTTCGTCATTCACAACCTCGTCTGCTGTTCCACTCATCATTACTTGACCGTCATTCAAGATATAGGCCCTGTCTATAAGTTTTAACGTGTCACTAACATTGTGATCAGTAATCAAAACACCAATCCCACGGGTTTTAAGGGAGCTAACCAGATTTCGAATTTCTTCTACTGCTATTGGATCCACTCCTGCGAAGGGTTCATCTAGTAACAGGTACTTTGGATTAGTCGCTAGACATCTAGCTATTTCAGTTCGACGACGCTCTCCTCCAGATAATGAAAGGGCTGCAGCTCGCCGTAAATGGCCAATAGAAAACTCACTTAGCAGTTCTTCAAGTTTATCTAGACGCGTTCGTCTATCTTTAACTGTAATTTCTAAAACTGCTAAGATATTATCTTCAACTGTTAAACCTCTAAATATTGACATTTCTTGAGGAAGGTACCCGATCCCCAATCTAGCACGCCTATACATTGGTAGATTTGTAACATCCCTTCCGTCGATTACTACTGAGCCCATATCAGAGTTTACAAGTCCGGCAATTGAATAAAAACAAGTTGTTTTTCCTGATCCGTTTGGCCCCAAAAGTGCTATAGCTTCTCCTTTATATAACTTTAGGTTTATGTTTCTGATAATTGGTTTCTTCTTGTAGCTTTTACTTAACCCAGAAACCTGGAGGCCAGAGTAACCACTTTTTAACTCAAGCTTAGGAGTTTTACTCATCTTTACCCTCTGAGACTATAACAGTTCTTACATTTCCTTCCATTTTACGTGTCCCTGAAATCAAATTAATAGTTAATTTATCTCCGGAGGTTGCACTTACACCTTCGGTAACAAATACATTCCCAGTCATTATAATTTTTTCGGATTTCACATCATATACCATTTTTTTTGATTCCGCGCTTTGTTCGTCAGATACAAAGGTAACGTTAATCTTTGCGGTTAAGCGTTTCATAACACTAGTCATACGCTTGTTTTCCATTTCGTACTCAACCAACAGCTCCTCTGAACTCAGAATTAGGTTTCCCTGCGTTGCTACGACGTCACCAATGAAAGTCGCTTTACCGATACTTTGCTCAATGTTTAATTGGCTTGACGTTATTGTTAGAGGTAATGAGCTATCAAATTTAAAGCCTATGTCTGGCTTTGTTACTGATTCCCCTGCCGACATAGAGCCAAATAACCCACTTAGAATTACCGTTATTACTAAAGTTTTAAAAAAATTCATTTTAAAGCCTAACCTGGTATCTTAGTTTTCAGTGTAACGCCTTTTTTGAAAATTAGAAGATGTTGATTGTTTTTTTCTATTATCAACATATTTCCAGCTTTTAATGTTCCAAGTGGGCTTTCAGCCACTATAGGGGTTGGAGACTCAAGTAAGGTTTTCTTTATATGTGTTGATAGATTATCAGTAAATATTTTATAACCCTCTGGCATATGAACAATAACATCTTTTTTTAAGTCAACAGTTGATGTTTTATCATTGTATGAACCCTTTTTTGAGTAAACTTCATATATACTTCCATTAGGTGTAGTTATTTTTGCAACTACATCTTTAGCATAAACTTTTTTTGAGTTTAATATTCCGGGAGAAATAGTGCGAGATGAAAACTCTAGTATGGACCCATCATCTGTTAACCCAGAATAGATTGGAGATGTAATTTTTTGGTTCGCGATGTCTCGATCTGTGCCAATATCTGATATTGAAACTATTTGAGATGAGTCTGAAAATTTAACGAGCAGGAATAGGGTTGAGAGGATTAGCAGTGCAGATATAGGAAGAAAAATTTTGGCAAAAAAAACAAAGTATGAGTACTTATTATCAAATGCTATCATTTCTGTTTTATACCTGCTCGCAGGCAATCATGAATATGTATAATTCCTATAGGTTTATTTTCTTCAACGACAAAGAGACATGTAATTTTTCTAGAATTCATAATTTTCAGAGCTTCGACTAGTAAAGATTTTGATTCAATTACCTGAGGATTAATTGTCATTACTTCTTTTGCATTCATGTCAAGAAGGGTGTCCATGTTGCGACGTAAGTCCCCATCCGTAATAATTCCTAGAAGATTATCTTGTTTATCTAACACTCCAACTATGCCAAACCCTTTTTTACTCATATTAATCAAAACTTTATCCATTGGGGTATTTAAGTCTGTTAAGGGTAATAAATCATTTGTATGCATTATATCTTTAACTCTTGAAAGTTGTGCTCCTAGATTGCCTCCAGGGTGAAACTCTCGAAAATTGCTAGGCGTAAAGTTACGATGTTCCATTAGAGCAATGGATAAGGCGTCCCCTAGCGCCAGTGTCATAGTTGTTGATGTGGTAGGGACGATACCAGATTCACATGCTTCTTTCGCTTCAGGCAAAACAATTGAGACATTAGTTTTTTGTAAGAGTGTACTATTTTTATTTTGAGCGATTCCGATCATGGGAATTTCGAATTTTTTTGAGTAAGCAACTAGATTGGCTAACTCAGGTGTCTCTCCCGAGTTAGATAATATTATTATAATATCACCCTTCACGATCATTCCAAGATCACCATGACTGGCCTCTGCTGGGTGTACAAAATGAGCTGGTGTCCCAGTTGATGCCAGAGTTGACGCTATTTTTCGCGCTATATGTCCAGATTTTCCCATCCCACTTACAATAACACGTCCGGTAGCTGTTAAAATTAGTTCAACTGCATTTGAAAAGCTTTGATCTAAAGAGCTTGATAAAGCTGACAGAGCAAGCATTTCTGTATTGATCACACGTTGGCCTATTTCTAAAAGTTTAATATTTTTCACTTTAATGTTCACTTTATATTAATGGGAGAATAAATCTGTGTCTGGCCATCCAGCCAGGTCTAACTGAGCTCTAGTAGGTAGAAACTCGAAGCATTTTTTTGCGAACTCGACTCGAGATTCTCGCTCTAATATTATGTCTAACTTAGTTTTTAATGAGTGTAAGTATAATACGTCTGATGCTGCATATTCAATTTGAGAATTTGTTAGGTTTTTTGCCCCCCAATCGCTAGATTGCTGATGTTTGGAAATGTCAATTTCTAAGAGCTCTTGTATTAGATTTTTTAAACCGTGTTTGTCTGTGTAGGTTCGTACGAGCTTAGATGCTATTTTAGTACAGTAAACTGGGCTAGTTAAAACACCAAAGGTTTGCAATAGTACTGCAATATCAAAGCGTCCAAAATGAAATAACTTTAGTATGGTGGTATCACAAAGAAGTTTACATAGGTTTGGAGCAGGTTTTTGTATTGATTCAATTTGAACTAAATGTGTATTTCCATCACCGTTAGATAGTTGGACCAAGCAAAGACGATCTCTTTTTATATTAAGGCCCATCGTTTCACAATCTACTGCAATGATAGAGCCTAAACTTAAGCCTTCTGGTATATCATTTTTGTAGAGATGGTTTGTCACAACGTGCCTTTTTTTAGCTTACGTACCAAATACGGGATTTCTTACCACTTTTCAACTATGACGTCGATCAATCAAGTATTACTCTGTATTCTAAAATAGATAACCTTACATTACATAGCTATAGCTGGATTATTATAAGTTTTTAAGACTATATAAAAAACGTGGTAAAGAATAATAAAATACAAGCAAGAAAAGTATTACAAAATATTTTCTATACGGAACAGTGCTTCTTCTATGTTTTCTATACTATTTGCATAAGAAAACCTTATAAACCCTTCTCCAGAATTTCCGAAACTTGTTCCTGCTATAGCGGCCACACCTGCCTCATTTAAAAAACGGTCTTGCGCATTACGAGAGGTTAACCCTGTTTCTTCAATATTTGGAAAAGCATAAAATGCTCCAGCAGAATTAGTACACCGAAACCCTGGTATCTTGTTAAGTTTGGAAACAATTATTTTGCGCCTGTCATTAAATGCTGAAAACATTTTATTTATATCATCTCTAGGACCAGTCAAAGCGGCAAGTCCGGCATATTGCGCAGATGCGTTTACACATGAGTGATCATTAATACAAAGTCTTGTTGCATGATCAACTAATTGATCTGGCCAGACAGCGTACCCCAATCTCCAGCCAGTCATAGCGTATGTTTTCGACCAACCATCAAGCATTATTAGTCTATCTCTAATTTCTGGGTATTGTAGAAGGCTTGTGTGTTTTCGACCATCATAGAGCATCTCACTATATATTTCATCAGAAAGTATTGCTACATTTGGATGTTCTATGAGACCAGAAACTAATTTATCAATTTCCGATTTTGGAGTTACTCCGCCTGTAGGGTTGGCAGGGCTATTTATTATTATTAGTCTGGTTCTTGGTGTTATTTGGGACAAAACTTTTTCCGCTTGAAAGGCAAAGCCATTTTCTTCTTCAAGAGCAATTGGGATAGGGGTGGCTCCACTATACTTTATTAAAGATTCATAAATTGGAAAACCAGGGTTCGGATACAAAATTTCTGCCCCAGGTTCACCAAACATGAGTATTGTAAAAAACATAGTCGGCTTACCACCAGGCACTATTACAATATTTTTAGAGTTAACTCTGACACTATGTCTTCTAGCTAAATCTTCACAAACAGCCTCCCTTAAGGCTGGCAAGCCATTTGCCGGTGTGTAACCATGATGACCATCTTTAAGAGACTTTATTCCAGCCTCGACAATATGGTCAGGGGTTGAAAAGTCTGGTTGGCCAATGCCTAGGTTTATTATACTTTTACCTTGAGATACCAACTCTTGAGCTCTGGCTAAGACCTCAAAGGCAGATTCTGTCCCTAAACGTTCAAGTGAGGGGTTAGTTTTTAACATAGGGATCTCCAATTATTACAAAATAATATTTGTGATTTATTTTACCTTGATACTTAGCGTAGAAATTAAAAAGCGTCTATTTGTTTTGCTTTGAAAATTAAAGTAAGTAGCTTGTTTTAAGAAAAAAAGGCTAGTGAAGGATTTTTGACGGGTTTAAGTTAAACAATGACGCATTTTGTACCCTTTTACGTATTGCATCATCGTGATCAGACAATCTATAGTTTTATTTCTAAATTAACCTATTAAAGTAGCCAGAAGGCGACCTGGAAGTTTCCTAAAATGCAGAAGTATTCAATTTTTTCTTTGGCCAAAAACGCAATGTCGGGCCATACAAAGTGGCAAAAGGCTTGGAGAAATCCGACTTTAAAAGATGAATATGATGTTATTATCATTGGGGCTGGTGGACACGGTTTAGCAACAGCATATTATTTAGCCAAAGAATTTGGAGTTACAAATGTTGCCGTCCTTGATCGAGGGTG
>NZVE01000026.1 GCA_002697345.1 Paracoccaceae bacterium
AGATAATTAAACCACAAATAAACAAGGAGAAAGAGTAATGGCTGAATTTTATAATATGAAATGGTATTTAAAAAAAGCTTTACAAGAAAGCGATAATTTAAAAAATAAAAATAAAAAGATGAACAAAAATTTGTATAAAGAAATACAAAACTTTTTAAAGGAGGAAGAATAATGCCTAAGTTAAAAACATATAAGATATTAGTGAAATTTGATGCGACTGATGAAAAAGATGCAGAAGATTTCGTTTATGATATGCAACCTAAAGATTGGTTACAACATTTAGAGGAGGAAGAATAATGGCTATATGGATAGAGGGAACTCTTAACATTAATGGTAAAAAATATCCATTCGCAGTTGATAATGATATTGATAGTGGATTTGACCACGATAATTACAGTAGTCAAGCATACAATATTGTTAATAGCTTGAATGGATTTGTTAACAAGTTGGAGGAGGAGTAATGGCTAAAAGATATGAAATTAAATATCAAGTAGTACGAATTGGATTTGGTGATACTGAAGAGGAAGCTATTGAGGACGCTAGATATTATGAGGAAGATTTTAATGATAATCCATTAAAAAATGCAGAAGTTATTGCAATAGAGGAGGAAGAATAATGGCTATAACATATAAGATTGTATTTCAATTTGATATAGAAGTTGAATGTAAACAGGAAGATATAAATAATGAAGTGTTGAAATGGTGGGTGTCAGCAAGTAAAAACTTATATCCATTATACAAAATAGAGGAGGAAGAACAATGGAGTTCCATTTCAATGTCGTAAGTCATATCATGGTCGCACTCGGCAGCATGGTGTTAGGTTATTATTTTGCTAACGAACAATGGCGGACACGTAGATTATGGGAATGGAAAAACATAGTACAAGAGCTGCGCATAACACAGACAGAAAACCATAGACTCGAAGAGATAAACGCAATTCTAGTCGGACAATTAAGGGAGTTGAACGAAGTAAAAAACTGATCACCAGGAAAACCGAGAGAATCAGCAGCAGAGCCGCCTCTTTGCTGCTTTTTCTTTTACCTGGAAATAAACAGGGCATTAGGAGACGTTTAGAGAGTCCTGGAAAATGTCCGCTTCACTATGTCCCACACCTAGAACCCTATAAACATTGAATTAAATACTTGTATAAGTTTTATATTTTGGTACAATTTTAATATAACTTTAGGAAGGAGTTAGAAAAATGAATACTATAAACGAGACTACAAGCAACAACTACATAGAAATTTGTCCAGGTTGTCTTGCTTGCTACAATCAAGGGCGCCTTACTTTTTATTGGTTCCAAATTAATAAAGAGACAACGCTTGAACAAATCCAAAAAGCCATGAGTATTGAAGAGATACACAAAAAAGCAAAGACTCCGCACGCATGCGGCGGCGATGAAGTACACATCCAGGACAACGATTTTGGAGGCGGCGAGTACATGCTAGCCGAAGAATTGTTTGGACTTGTGCAGCTGCTTCAATTGGTTCCGAACTTTGATTATGTAAGAGCATTTAAAGATGTGTTTCTTATGGGCGATGAGTTAGACGTCAACCACGAGCCAACACAAGCGTTTGAAGAATTTGCTGAAGAAGTAACAACGTTTACATCAAGGGAAAGTGAAGAGAACGCGCTAGAGGATAGATTTGTAGATATGTTTGAAATATCAGACCACCTTTATCCGTTCATTAATTGGAGAGAAGTCCGAGAGTACATGCTGCAAGACTTAGAGCGTGCAGAGATTAACGGAGTTACGTATCTATGGAAAAGTTACTAATGAATATATTTATATTGTTACTCATAGCTAGCCATTCGTTATTTGTTGTCTATGCCTGGAGTTTACGCCAGGAACTAAGAGAGACACAGGGAGACCTAGACGAATATATAAATTATATTGGAGATGAATTTACAGAAGCAAAAGAAAGGGGAGAAGTTTAATGGAGAAAGCATTAGTTAAAGCTATAAAGAATATGTTCGATGAGAATTGGACGAGCTTGGAGTTAGGCAGCAGTCAAGCGGACAGAGTAGAAGCGTATGTTCTTGGAACTATCAAGGATGTATTTAGAGCAAGAGAGAAAGGATTAAAATGGGATTAAAAAAAGATATAGCGGAAGAAGTACAAAATGCTTATGACTTCCTACGACAAGGAAGCGATTTAGTACCAACAAGTTATGTGGAACTAAGCGATAAATTCTATGGAATGCTTCAAGACGTGGAAGACTTAAAGGAAGAAGTCGAGCGAACGTTAGAATAAGGTGCGACTCCTGGAGAAAACAATCCCCTAATTGTTTACGTACTAACCAGGAGAGAGAGACGGGCAGCGCTACGGCGCTGCTTTTCTCATTGTGAGAGAATAATAGATCACTAAGTCAGAAGAAAGACGAATAGATCTCCGTGAAAACTTTGGAGATCGGAAAATCCTGGAAGAAAATTTTGTAGATCGTGACGCCTGGAGAGACGTATATCTGTTATTTCAAGCTGCGAGTAGTCGATTTGATAGGCGAACGCATAAGTCAGCAGTCCAGGACAAACCGCCTACGAATCGCCGCACCGTGCCGCACTACCCACACACACGAAAGCAAAGCAAGTATTAACCCCCATAGGTCAATCTGGCGGCGCACAAAATATATATGAATTAGTCAATTTAAACCTGGCAATTTGTGGAGGTGGTGGGAGTCGAACCCACTGTTATTAGATGTTTATATGGGATAAGATCTAACACGAAACCAGTACACCCCCGTCTACAGTATACTATATATAGTGTAGTCTATAACCACTATATGTGGTATAACTACCACTAGTATGTTATATTACGAAGATCCTGTAATATAACAGTCGAGCGCTCGGCAGTCGTAGCAATCCCTGTGTCACTCCCAACCCAACGCAGTTTATTAAGTGCAGTAACGTAAAAATATTGTCTCTCTCTAATAAATAAAATGTGAGGAAGATCCCTCAACGGATGACTAAGGCGGTCCTGCTAGTCCAACCACAACTCTTTTGTATTATCATATGGTGTTTGTATAGGCAGGAACACCACATTACTTATCCCACGTATGCTACACTATACCATAGAGATATGTCAAATAAAGAAAAAATCACCATCTGCACAGCAGACAACTGTCTGATCCCTTTACCTGAAGGTCGTAAGAAGTATTGTAGTGATAGGTGTTCTAAAAGAACACGACAGAGAGCGTGGAGAGCTAGTAAACCCACAGCAGAGATACAGAACCCCAAGCAGGTAGATGAAAATGTACAAAAACGACGTGGGGATTATTATGCCATAATGAAACAGAAAAATTTTTTTCACGACATAATGAGTGGTACTAAGACTAAAAAAGAGATCGCTAATATATTAAGCTGCAGTCCATCAACAGTATCTAGGGCAGTAGCTGCTTACTTAGAGGACGTAGAGAAAGAAGCGCTGCACGAAAAGAGGGGGGATCCCTTCGAGCTGCAGGCGGACGTAGAGTCTTTTGTAAAGTTTAGAGATGAATATTTCCTGACAGAGCGTGGTGAAAATTATGAAACACCTGACTTCCAAAAGAAGTGGATAGCTGCTATCTTAGATAGTATAAAGTTTGGTAAGCGACTTATGATCTTGTCTCCGCCTAGACATGGTAAGACAGATCTCTTAACTCACTTTTGTATTTACATGATATGTAAAAATCCAAACATACGTGTTATGTGGTGCGGTGGTAACGAAGACATTGCACGTAACTCTGTAGGTGCGGTACTAGACCATTTGGAGAACAATGAAGGACTCATACAAGATTACGGAGACTACGACGGATTTAGACCTTCTAATAGAGGTGGAAAAAGTTGGTCGTCCAGTCAATTTACTGTTGCAACTAGAACAGTCTCTGGTATTAAGTCACCAACTCTTGTCGCAATTGGAAAGGGAGGTAAAATCCTTTCCCGCGACGCAGACCTTATTATTGCAGACGACATCGAAGATCATGGAACAACTGTGCAACCAAGTGCTAGAGAAAACACCAGGAACTGGTGGACAACAACATTACAATCGCGTAAAGAGGAACATACAGGAATGGTCGTCATTGGATCAAGACAACATCCCGACGATCTCTACCATCATCTCTTAGAAAACAAAGCATGGGAATCTATAGTAGATAGAGCGCATGATCTAGAAATACCTTTAGAAGATGAGTCATTAGATCACCAACCGCATATGTTATGGCAATCAAGACGATCACATAAATGGTTATTAGAACAGTTAGCTGCAGCAGAAACTGTAGGCGGTAGAAATATATTTGAGATGGTATATCTTAATAAAGCAGTACCTGACGGTATGGCATTGTTTACCGCAGAAATGATTGATCAATGTATAGACAAGTCACGTAAGCTAGGAGACATACCACCTGGTACTACACTTATTGCAGGACTCGATCCTGCTAGTACAGGGTATCAAGCAGCAGTACTATGGGCATATAATATTAAAACTCAACAAGTATGGCTTGTAGATATTAAGAATGATCAAGGTGGTGGTGTACAAAAAGCACATAAACTTATGAAGGAATGGTACGACAAGTATTGGTTAGCACATTGGGTAATAGAAGAAAACGGATTCCAAAGAGCGATCGGACAAGACCGAGACATAAAACAATGGGCAGCTAATCATGGTGTACGTATAGAGGGACATCAAACCTATAAAAATAAATGGGATCCTACATTTGGTGTGACCAGTATGGTAGGTATGTATGAACAAGAGAAAGTAAACATACCGTACTCTGACGCAAACACACAACGTAAAGTAAATATTTTTAGACAGCAACTGATCTACTTTTCACAAGCAGGTGCAAGTAACTCACGTAACGTAGGAACTAAAACTGACTTAGTTATGGCTAGTTGGTTTCCTATGAAACGAATACGTACCAATGTAAAAATGATGTTAGCTGAAGCTGAAGCTGACTATAATCCATCCTATAGTTATTATAAGCAAAGTGAATACAACGAGGTTTTTTGGTAATGCTAAACGCAGATGAGCTGTTAATTAAAACAGACGATTTAAAAGCAATGCACGAACAAAGCGGTCATTTCGAGTACCGTGATCGTGTACGTTCTATTATGAACGGTGGCACAAATGGTATCTCTGCATTACTAGGTCAAGAAGCAAAAAACTACGATGTTGACTTACCAATACCTAATCTTATTAATTCAGGTCTAGAACATTTAGCGCAAAAGTTAGGACGTATGCCTGACATAAAAGTAGACGCTTATGCAGAGAGTGAACGTGCTAAAACAAAAGCAGATAAGTTAGAACGTATTGTTACAAGTTTAGACGCTTCATCTAAAATGGAAATGCAGTTACCACAAGCTGCACGATGGTTACCAGGTTATGGTTTTTGTGTATGGATCATTAGACAAAAAAAATCACCTGAAGGAATCATGTATCCACATGCGGAACTAAGAGATCCTTACGATTGTTATCCAGGATATTATGGCGCAGATCAACAACCTAAAGAGTTGGCGTTAATACGTTTAGTACCTAACCAAGTTATTAAATCAATGTATCCACAAGCTAAAGTAACTATTGATGAAAACAGTGCATTCCCATCAGGGTATAGCAAATTCAAATATACAGATGGTTTCTCTAGAAGTTGGGATAACCACACAGGTGATGGTACAGAATTAGTTGAGTACTATGACGAAGAAGGTACCTATGTATTCTTACCTGAAACAAAACAAATATTAGATTTCACACCTAATCCAATAAAATCGGGACCACGATTTGTTGTATCAAAACGTTTTAGTTTTGACAGACTATCAGGTCAGTACGATCATGTGTTAGGTTTGATGGCAGCTATGGCTAAGATTAACGTCTTGTCCATAATTGCAATGGAAGACAGTGTATTTACTGAAACAAATATTATAGGAGAGCTAGAGAGCGGGAATTATAAGAGAGGTAGACTTGCAGTCAACTATCTAACACCTGGTTCACAAGTAGCTAAACCACCAAATAATATACCGTATCAGTTGTTTACACAGATCGACCGTATAGAGAGACAGCTAAGAGTTGGATCTAGTTATCCAGTAAGCGATGACGCAATATCTCCTAACAGTTTTGTTACTGGTAGAGGATTGCAAGAGTTATTATCATCCGTTGATCTAAACGTAAAAGAATATCAGCTATCACTTAAAACAGCAATAGAAGAGCTTGATTATAAACGTTTAGAAATGGATCAGGCGCTTAATGGAAATACTAAAAAACCATTAGCAGGTTATCTAAATGGTACAGCATACGCTGAAAACTATACACCATCTACTGATATTGCAGGTATGTACAAGACAAGACGTATCTATGGTGTTATGGCAGGATTCGATGAACCTACAAAGATTGTGTCAGGTTTACAGTTATTACAAGCAGGTATTATAGACAAAGAAACTTTGCAAGAAAACATGGACGGATTAGATAACGTACAGAAAATAAATGATAGAATACTTAAAGACGAAGCAGAACGTACTTTGTTTGAGACATTAAAGATACAAGCAAGTCAAGGAGATCCTAAAGCAACAATGGCATTAGTACAGATATACAAGAGTCCTAACGAAATGCAAAAAATATTAGATAAGTTTTATACAGCTACAGAACCTGAAGTACCTGAAGGTGAAGCTGCATTATTAGAGCAGATGATGGGCGGTGGTCAACAACCACAACCTGGACCTGCACCTGATGTAAGATCATTATTACTAGGAGGTTTACAAGGTGGCGCCTAAAGAAGAAATTAATATGATATTTGGCGAGATTGTCAATAATTGTTTAATTGACGTATGGCAAAAAACAGAGCTAGAAATATCTGATCACGAAGAAGAATTGTTTGCAGAGGAACCACAGATCTCTGACATGCCACAAGGAATGATTGTACAATATATACCACAAGGTTTAATAATATTTTTTGGTAAACAGGAGGATCTAGATGGCAACTGGTAGTAGTAGGAATCGTGGACGTAGAGGCGGAGTCAAAAGACCTGCAGCTGTAAGTGGTCCAGGTAAATTATCACGTAGAACAGACGGTGTTGCACCAACAATAGAAGATGTACGTGGCATGGTTAATGAGTCTGCAGGAGAAGAGTCAGCACTTGTAGATCAAGTTAGACAAGGAAATATAGAACAACCACAAGAAACTTTTGCTGCACAACCACAACAAGGTCCTGCACCATTAGGTGGATTACCTACAGGGTTAGCAGATGTATTTGCACCAGGAGAAGATAATCTAGGACAGTACCAATCACCACCAACACAAGATCAATTTTTAGAACCCGATGATGTCATGCTTATAAGAGCAATGGCAGAAGTAAATCCTACTTCAGAACTTCTAGGACTACTTAAATTTGCTTCTGATAGACAGATAGGTAGAACGCAGCGTAACCTCTAATGGCTACATTTCACAGAGATAATCCTGCGGAGGAAGCTAACTTTTACAAAGAGCTACAACAAAGACAAGCTACATACAAAAGAGCTAAGAACTCTATTACTAAAGAAGACGCGCTACGTGCTAGTGCAATAGCAAAAGCATATCCAAACTTTTCACCTGATGTAATAACATCGTTAACAACTTTACAAGTAAAACCTGAAGCACAAGTTTTAAATGACATATCTAAAATGATTTCACAATCTAATAGTAAAACTGTATTAGATAAAGTCTTTGATCCGTTGCAAGCAGGTGTACGTTTAGGGTTTTTAGGTTTAGAAGATTTATATAGAACCACAGTAGATCGTCCTATTAATTCATTTATAGCAAGTACATTCGGTGACAAATCAGAAAACTTATCTTTTGCTGACGCTTATAGGCAAAGTGGTAAATCAACTGTCAAACAATTGTTTAATGAAATGAACAAGGGTAAAAAAATAAATTTAGGTGAAGGGTTCTTACCTGTATCAGAAACGTTTGACGCACAAAATCCACAGTCTAAATTTTATGATGAATACCAATACATGATTCGATCAGGATTTGATCAAGGTAGAGCAGAACAAATAATACAAAACTATCTAGGTACACCAATAACTTCTATAGACAGACAAATGCAGGAAGGTAATGAGAATTTTACTATTAGTAATGAAAAGGGTACAGTTCCCATATCTTTAGGCAGATCGTTAGCACTACAAGTTGCAGAACCTAATACAAGAACATTTAATGTTGTATCAGGTGTATTAGACGCAGGTAAAGCATTGTTCTTAGATCCTGCAAACTATTTGACATTAGGCATGGGTGCTTTTACAAAAGGTAGAAAATCTTTAAAGATACCTGATTACTTAGAAAAGATCTTAAATGATACACCTGTAGATAAGATGACTAAAGCACAAAAAGAATACATTGGTGCTGTAAATAAAAGTTGGGGTTTACCGTTTATATCAGGTAGATCAGTATCTAATTACTTAGTCAAAGATGAAGGTGGTAAAAAGTTAATTAATTATCTTGCAGAGTTAGATGATCCTAATAAATTTATAGAACTTACTGGTATTACTGATAGAGAAGCTATTACTGCTTTTATGGATGTATCACAAGATTTTACAAAGTCAAGTGCAGATAAGCAAGCAGCAGTTAGCAACTTACTAACAGAATTTTTAGAAGATCCTTTTGGACCTATGGGTACAGGACAAAAACCAACAGTAGGTGCAATAGGTAGATTCTTAGGTGGTGCTACAGAAGAGTTGTTAGGCGGAGTACCTGAAGGTACAGGTAAATTATTTGGTGCCAAGAAAGTTATTAAGACAAAACTTATGGATAGTCCTAATAGATCAGCAAGAATACTATCTACATATGCAGGAGAGTTTCCGTATCGATATGTTGATAGCAATCAATTAGATGACGCTGTAACAAACTTAAAAGGGTTTATGGATCAAACAACTATGGATGGTATTGCTAAAAATCAAATACTTAACAGAGCTATACGTTTAGAAGACGGAGATCAAACAGGTTTATTTAACGTTGTAAAAGATATGGTTAAGTTTACTGCTGATGATTTAGTAGATAACTATGGTGTTAATGCAGAAGACGCATATACATTTAGCAGGATCTTTGAAGATTACCTACCTGAACTACGTGCGTATTTTATAGATTCTGTAACAGGTAACAATGTAGCTAATCCTGGTGCAAAAATAAGTCAAACAATTATTGACAACAAAGCATTCGTTAATCCTGATCCGCATTTATTAACAGAGTTTATTGAACGCACAATACCTTTACCTGATCCTTCACAGTTAGCAAAAGCTATGAACTCTATGTCTTTAATTAGAGCTAAAGCGTCAGAACAAGGAATAGACATGTTTAGTAAACTACCTGCAAAAATTAAATCAGGGACTATGGCAAAGATTATAGACAGTTACTACGGTGACTTTTGGAAACCATTCGTATTATTACGTGGTGCCTGGTTATTACGTGTTGTCGGTGAAGAGCAAGTACGTATGTATACACGTGGTTATGACAATATATTTAGCAGACCATTATCTGTATTATCATTAGGTTTACTTAAAAAACCTAACACAACAGAAGCTGCACGTTGGACAAGTAAGAATGTAGAGTTTAAAGATTTACTAGGTAATCCGTTAGATGAAGCAGTTGAATGGCAATCTGCTAGTTCACGTAGATATGGATCTAATAACTTTGATCATTTATTTGGTGGTAACTACAGAGCAGGTAAGAGAAGAAAGAAACCTGGTGTACATCCAATGGATGTTGTTACAAAAGAAGAAGCATTAACAAATAGAGAAACAAGACCACAGTTACTGCAAAAGTATTTTGATGATGGCATTGTAAGAGAAGTTGCACATTTACATTACGATAGATTATTTAATCATTTGTTTAGAGGTGCATTAACTAAAAAACAAAGAGATCAAAGAATGAAAGAGTTTGTAGAAGGTACTTCTTCTAGAGCTAAAGAAATAATAGAGGAGTATTCACAAGGTGGACCTACATACAAAGCTAGAATGTCAACAGCAGGTGGTAGATTCGCATATACTGAATCTATTTATGCAAGAGCAAATCAGTTAGCAGGTGGTGCTTTTGATCAAAACTTAGATGTCTTAGACGATCTATCTAATAAAATAAACATAGATGATCTTGACTTTGGTAAAACACCATTCCCATTGTCTATAGAAAAAACTGCTAACACAAACATATTTGAAATGCTTGTACGTAATAGACTTAACAGAATAGATGGTAAACAATATACAACCGAAACGTTAGATGATTTTTTTGATAGCATACAAAATGGAGATAAGACATTATATCAAAATGTTAAGAAGACTTTAATGTCAGATGAATACATAAATGATTTACCTAACGTTGTTGCTGTAGGTAAAACAGATTACATTGATGATGTAGGCAAGATGGAGTTTTACACAAACAAAGCATTTGACGCATTAATGGGACAAAGAACTGATAACGCTTCTAGGTCACCAGTCTTTAGACAAGCATACTGGAGAACAATATACGATATGCTTCCATACATGTCTGCAAAAATGCGTAACACAATGATGGAAGGTGGTAACTATATTGTAGGTGGTAAAGAGTTTAACGTGTCAGGTGCCTTAAATGCTAACTTACCTGGAGAGAACTTAATGGCTTCTATGCGTGCAGATATTGGATTACCTGCACAGAAGTTACGTAAAACTGATACAGAGATAAACATTGACATGTTTCAAAGAAAAATAAAAGAACTTAATGACCGTGATGTAAAAGCAGGTTTAGATTATCAAGATGTTGATGATGAGTTTGAAAAGTTTCAAACAGCTTATCTGAAACGTAAAGGTGATTTAGATAAACAAATTACAGATAAGACAGAAGAGTTAGCTAAATTAGAACTAGACATTACTGGCACATACGGATCAGGTGTAAGTTATGAAGATGACATTGTACCTATGAATGTAAAGAAAAAAGTAGATGATCTACAAGAAGACATATTTGATCTAGAATCTAAACTAGAAAGCAATAAAGAATTGTTCGACACAAACCTAGAGACAAGATCAGAACTACTAGGTTTTACAGATAAATCAGGTGACGTTGATTTAATTGATAGAATAGCAAAAGCACGTGCTTTAACAGAAGTGCAAGAGTTATTGTATGACTTAACTAAACGTAAAAAGGTTGCTTATAACCTACGTGGTATATTTCCATTCGGAGAAGCATACATAGAGATTATGACAACATGGGCTAAGTTGTTAAAAGAAAATCCTGAAATTACACGAAGAGGACAAGTAACAGTTAATGCTTTACGTGGTGACAATCCATTTAGTCCAGTACAAGGCGAGGGATTCTTAGGACAGGATGAAGTTACTGGTGAAGAAGTATTCTATTATCCTATGATTGACGACTTAGCTTCAGACGCATTGTTTGGTGAAGATCGAAATGTAGGAGTAAGGTTTCCTGGTTATGCTTCATCTATTAACTTAGCATTAGAAATAGTTCCTGGTATCGGACCTGCTGTAGCTATACCTGCTAGTTTCTTTGTTAATGCTAGTCCAAACTTTGACGAAGCTAAAAAAATATTATTCCCTTATGGATTACCTGATGTAAGAACAGCAGGAGATCTCATATCAGCTGCAGGTGTACCTGCATGGTTACGTAATACATACCAGGCATTGTACGCATATAACGAAGATGTTGGTCAAAACGAAATAACACGTATTGCTTCTAACACAACTATTGATGTTTATAGAATACTAAAAGCTAATGGATCTGATGATCGTACTGCACAGCAACAAGAAGAACTAATGAAGGAAGCTAGATCTATTGGTAGGAACTTGACATTAATAAAAGCTGTTTCACAGTTTGTTGGTCCAGTTGGACTTAACCCTAGATTTGATATAGGCAACGATAAAAATGCAGGACATGTTTATTCTATGCAAATACTTGCAGATAGATACAGAGAGATGTTACAAACACCACCTAAAGATGAAGTTACAGGACAGTTTTTATATGCACCTGGAGATAACTATTCAGCTACTAAGTTCTTTATTGATGAGTTTGGATTTAATCCACTAGACATTGCTACGCCTAAAACAGTAGTAATAGAACCTAGACCAGTAGATGAACGTGGTGTTAAATTTCAATTAGACAATCCTGAAATATTTGAGAACTATACCTTTACTGCACAATATGCAATACCACAAGGCGGTGGCGGTCCATTCGATTATGAAGCATATGTAAGAACAATTGCTAATGAACAAAGAGAACCTTTAAAACCTGAAGAGTGGTTAGCTAAAAGGAATCAAAGACTAGGTGATTTCTTTATGGAAGATAAGAGAGTAAGTACTCTACAGACATATGACATAACAGATCCATATCAGAATCAAATGCGTGAGAGAGAAATGGCATTGTCTAGAGATATTGCTAGATCTAAGTTTCCAGGATTCGATTCTACAATACCTGGATTACCACAAACATCTACATTAGATATGCAATTTGAAGAGCTTAAAAATTGGGAGAAGAGTAGAACACTATCACAAACACCAGTAGGTAAAGATTTACGTGTTGTATTAGGTTTTATAGAAACATTAGAAAAACGTGCATTAGTTGTTGGTTTATCTAAAGAAGGTTGGAAAACATCAAGGACTATGTTAAAAGAACGTCAACAATTACGTGATACTATTGGCATGTTAATAAATAAAAACCCTGATTTCCAAATATTAGCAGAACGTGTATTGCTACCTTTATTCCAGGAACGTACAGATTTCTTAGAAGATTTACAGTATGACTATGATACACTTAATGAATATGGTGTGTACTTACCAAACGTACCTGGTACAGAGGATATTTAATGACAGAAGAATTTAAACAGGCGCTAGTACAAAGTATTATAGATCAGCGTGGTTTTACAGAAAATGAACAGATATATAAAGATCTTGTTGCATTAGTCAAAGAATCTAATGATCAATTGTTTATTGCTAAGGTGTATAACGATCTAGCAATGTATGACAAAGTACAAGCACAGATGTCTAATCAACTTATAAGTTTTGAGTCTGCAGTTAGTGGTGTTTATGGACAATCTAATTCTAACCCTACACTTGCTACATTTAATAAAGCAGTAAATAATAACGCAGAGTCTAAGACATGGAGAAATCCTAAATCACCACAAGAACAAAAGTTTGCAGCAGATATATATAGAGGTTTAGATGTTGCTGCAGGACTTAAAGGTCCCGAAGGTTCAGAAAATGCTAAAGATTATTATGACTATTTGAATACAAAACTAGAACAAATAGTCGAAGAGACAGGTAATTTAGGTGTTATAGTCAGACCACCACGTGGTGAAGGCGGACAGATCTATGTAACAGAAGATCTTAATGAATGGTTTCTTAACAATCCACCTAGAGATATGACAGAGGGATTTTATCCTACAGAAGGTAAAGACTATAAAAAATATCCAGGATTTGCTAAACCTACAATATTGACAAAACCAGTTATGAGTTTTAATGAAGAGTCAGGATACTACGATCATACTGGAGATTACTTATATGGTGCTGAAACTTTTAATGACAGTGGTAAATTTAATACAGCATTAGATACTGGTGATACATTCCAAGTAGCTGTTGGTGTTAACAGACCTGACGGCACAAGTACTGGAGAAGTACAGACACTAAGTTATGATGAATTGCAATTACTGCAATCAGAAGTAGAAAGTGATCCATCTAAAACTATTATTAACGTATCAGGTGATAAACAAGAAGTTAATGCACAATTAACACAGTGGATTGATTTTAATACGCAACAAGCTAATGCACCTGAATATGATATTTTTGGAGGGATTTCACCTGACTATGCAATATATAAACAACCTGATGTAGCAGACGCTTTTAAAGATGGAGATCCTACAGCAGCACAAATGAAGGACGCTATGTTACCGCAGCAAGTATATGCAGGTAATATTCCTGAAGGTCAATTTTATGGTGGCACAGATCATATATCAGGTCAAGGACCAGGTATAAATGGTACACAAAAAATATCATGGATCTCATTAGCGCCACAAGAAATAAAAGCTGTACAAGTAGATTTAATGCAAGCAGGTTATATAACTGCCGAAGACTTCTTTTTAGAACAAGGTGCATGGCAAGGTAAAACATCACAAGGTATGTACTCTGCTATGGTCGACGCAAACTTAAACATGATAGATATATATTCACAGCTAAACAGTGAGAAAGAACGTTACTTTAAAAAACCACCTTTAGCACCTAAAGTGTATGCGACACCATCTCCAGGATTTATTAAAGGAGAAATAGACAATGCACTTAGAGCTGCAGGAGTTACACGTAAACTTACAGACGCAGAACTTATTGCCTTTAGTGATTTCTATATAGGGGCAGATAAAGATTATGAGACAGCAAGTGCAGAATATAGTAAGAATCTTGATTTAGCTAATAGGTTATTTCCTGGCGCACCTGATAGTATTTCTATACCAAGTACACCAAGTGAAGAACTTGCAGCATTCGCAGAACAAAAGTTTGAACCTGAACTAGCAGCACAGCAGAGAGGTATACAAGAAAAGAATGATCTTAGCTTTTTGTTTAGTTCATTAGATCAATTCGATAATATGATTGGAAGATAATGGATCCTAGAATCGCTTTACTGTTTGAGCATTTAGATAGATTAATAAAAACTGCAATCGAAAAAACAATTGAAAAAGAATACGGTGGTGTTCGTTTATTAGATTATGTTAATGCAGGCGACAACAGTTATCTCGATTTATTAGCAGAAGGTTTTACACCAAGAGAAGACGGTTTATTAGTATATGGTCCCTATGATTTAGAATCAGTAGCAGGTAAAGGTTCACAAGCGAGGAACGATTTAAGTTTAGCTATAGAACCTATTGTTGGTGATAACACTGACGAATTGTTAGGTTTTCGTTTATCATTAAGAGATCAAAGTACAGTAGAGTCAGGTGGTTTGAATCCTATGAGAAAACCCGATTCTGCAATTTATAACCAAACATCTGAAATATTTTTTTTAGAATTAGGAGAATTTTCTACATTAGAAGAAGCAAATAATTTATTCACAAAGACAGTAGATGTTAATAATAGGACTGCAATAGTTTCATTAGTCGGTGATAAGCTAGATGAAATATTTCCTAATAGTACTTCTAGTATAGAAATGGCATTATCCAACAAAGGTCCTGTTATATCGGAAAGAATACGTACAACTTTAAGTCGTAATTTTGCACCTGACTATATAGTCAAAGCAATGGAACAAGTAGACAAAGAACAGTATGAACAATATGGAGAATTGTTAGGTGAAGTAGAAGTACCCGATACTGTAGAAGCTGCAGCAGCAGATGTTGTGCCTGATAATATAAGTCAATTAGAAACTGAATTTGAAACTAGACCAGTATTACAAAATGAAGAAATATTACAAGATGGAAAATATATTAAAGGATCTATCAGAGAAGGACAGGTTAATAGACAAGATAAAATATTAATTGAAAGCATAGATGATTTTGCAACCTATTCACAAATTTCATTTACTGGTGATATTGAAGTAATAAGAGTAGGTGAAGGTGGAATTAGAAGTACAAAAGAAATTGGTTTTACTGATGATAACCAGTTATATATTTGGCACGGAGTTGATGACACTTATGAATATGTTGATCCAAAAAATGAAATAGCATTAAAAAAATTTTTAAATGAAAATGGATTAATGAATCCATTAAAAAATGGAGAATTGTATCTTCCTGTAAGTAGAAAAGTAGATGAAGAAATATTAACAAAAGAAGAAATACTAAAAATACAAAACACGCCTACAAGTTTAGAAGATGATGTAGCAGAAGTAAACAATGACTTTGTGTATGAGAAATTTAAAGATCGTCAGAACACAGCAGACAATGTAATTTTTAAAGAAGCACAAGATGGAACTGTAGAACTACTTGTTATTAAACGTAAGCGCGGTCCACATAGAGACTTGTTTGCTTTACCTGGTGGCATAGTTGAAGCAGAAATGTCTGATGAAAAAATAATTAGAAGTGTTGTTGATCCTAATGAAGTAGGACGTTTGCAGGAGTTTTATTTTGGAATTGAGGGTAAATTTTTAACTTACGAAAAAGGAAGCGCTTCTTTAATTTTTGCAGGAGAAGCATTGCGTGAAGCAGTTGAAGAAGTTGGTTTAGAAAGTAAATTTATTAGAGCTTCACAACCGTTACCTATTAAATATAATAGATATGATTGGGACGCAAGAGCAGCTAATGGTGTAAACGTTGGCGGTGCTTTTACAATAATTAAAGATTTACAGAATGACGAGATAGTTGACGGTCAAGTAGTATCTACATTTACAGAATGGAAACCTAAAGCAGCAGATGACGCTTTATCATATCAATGGATAAAACTTGAAGATGTTATTGACGGATCAGCAGAACTTGCATTCGGACACACAGAGTTTGTAGAAGACGCATTAACAATTTCTTTAAAGAACAAATATTTTAATAAATCTAATATGGCTACAATAATTAAAGGCACAAATGTATATGATTATGAAGATGTTGAAAAACTTAAAATACAAACACAAGCTGCTGCAAAACGAAACGTTGATATTATAAACGGTAGTAATGTAGTACGTGAACAAGTTGGTCAACCAATAATACCTATAGAAGGTAACAATGTTATTGATCGTCAAAACAAAGCAATGATTGATAGCATTAGACAAATGGGTAAAATGGATTATGGCGATGGTATAAGATTTAATGCTATGGATCAAATGAGACCTGACTTTATATTTATAGATATTATGCAGAATGCAATACAATATCCATCAATAGTAACATTAGGTCCTGCAGATATTGAAGGCGATGTAGTACCTACAAGAAATCAAATGATGGGCAACGAGTTTATTTTTGACGCAGAACTGACTGATAAAGGTAAAAAGCGCGTTACAAAATTACTACAAGAAGATACTAAAAGATATTACAGATCTTTATTAAAAAGAAAATTAAACGAAGGCATGCAGATAACACCAGTCATAGCTGCTATGCAACAAAATGCAGATAAAATTATTAATAGTCAAGAATTTAAAACAATAATTGAAGAATCATTTACACGAGTAATGGTGGAAGAAGCAGATACAAATATGTATTATTTAAAAAGACCTGATGGAGACTCTGCACTTTATGCTTATTTAGATCCCCAAAATAGAATAATTGCTAACGCAGGTATAGAAGCTGCAGTTGATGATCTTATTGAGTATCAAAAAAATAACTACCCTGAAGTAGGAAATGCAATGGAATCTATTAGAAATAAAAATAACAAGTTTTATAAAAAAACATTTCCTGAAGAAATATATACACCTGCATGGGATTACTATAAAAACAATTCACCTGCAATGCCTGAAGCTATGTTAGATACAAAAAAACTAACTAGAAGTGCTGACGGTAATTTAAGTGGCATTGTTTATCACGGTGGTAACGGTCTTAATGCAAAAGGTAGAAAAGTATTAGAAATACTACAAACATATCTACCTGCTACAAGTTTTGGTACAACTGCACCTATGATGGAATTTGATAATACTATGCAAGGATTTTTAAACCGTATCACCTACGAAAATAATATTGATTGGTTAGATCCTACTAAATATAGAACACAACAACTTCGTTTAAATTATATGTACACAACTTCTAATCCTTTTGTAGCAGGTTCATACGCATTAGGTGGACACAATGAAGGTGCTATAAATGCAAAGAATACAGAAGTATTAGACGCTATGTACAAAATATTAAATCATAAAGATATATTAGACATGCAAGATTTAGATTTACTTGATATGTTAAACGCTGATTTACATCGTATAGGTTTACATATTGACACAAAAGACGGCGAGAATTTTTTAAGAACTTTAGACAATAGTACTGCGCTATTGATAGATCCAGGTGTGTTACAAATAAAGTTTAATACTCCTGCTGATTCTATACTACATACTGATATGCCACTTATAAGGCAACTAAAGAATCCTAACGTTAAAAAACTATTAGCAAACATTATACAAAACTCTAGTCCTGACTACGTGCTTTCATCAGAAGCACTTGATTATTTAATAGAAGATTTACACAAAGCAGCAACAGGTAGAGATTTCCAAGTTATAAGACCTGAAGAAGCAGATAGAAAAGTTTCTCAAATGTTACTTGACGCAAGAAAAGATGGTCCTGAACGAGAGACAATTAAAAACTATTATAAAAATATTATGAGTAGTGATCAAGGTATGGAACTATCTATAAAAGATCTTCTTAAAGGTAAAGATGAAAAGAACTTAAACTTTAGTAATATGCAGGAACTAATGGCAGGAATGATTAGACCTAGAGAGGCAATTGCACCTGAACTTCTTAATAAAGCATATGACTATATAAAAAAAACTGATAATAATTATATTCAAGGTAGCAAAATGTTACCTATTACTCCTAATTGGTATCACGACAATAGGACAACCGCAGGACACGTTTTGTTTACTGCACAAGCAGATGAGTTTTTTCAACAAAAAAGAATACAGTTTGAAGACATGTTTGAGTTTGCTGCAACACAAGTAGATCCTTTATCATTAGGATCGCACCAAGCAATGGGTGAGTTGTTATTTGTTCAAGATTTTACAGAATTTTTAAATGACTATCCTAAATTAAAAGCACAGTTTTTTAAAGATTTTGCATTTGAAGTAGGTTATGACTATATTCAAAAAGGTGAAAATGGAATGAGTGTTTATGATGATTTGTTACAAGATATGTATATAACTGCTAATCTTATAAGACAAAAACATAATGCACGTTACATTGCTAAAAATTTAGACGGTGACTTTAGAGAGTTTAATCCAAATGAAAATGGTGGAATGAAGAGACTTGATGATTTAGTTTTTGAATCTTTTAATTTTAAAGATGGAGATAGAGATCTTATAAACTTTTTAAATCAAATGAATGGACAATCAAGAAGCACACCAATACCTGGAGGTAGTCCTACTAAATACGCAGATATAGCATTGCTTAAATCTTTATCACAAAGCGGTATAGAAATAGTTGCAGGTACAGGCGGTGGTCGTGTTGGAAATGATTTTCATGATGTGTTTGGTATAGTAGATCCAGGCGATAAATTTGGTACAGGAGTAGCAAGACAATCTAAATTTGACATTAGAGCTACAGAATTAGACGCTGAAAAATTGAAAACATTAACAGAATTAGCACAAGGTCTTAAAAGTTACAATGATTTAGATGATAACGCAATTAAAGCAATTGCAGAATTTATACCTATACAAACAATTATGGATAATTCTGAATTGACAGACGCAAAAAAACAACAGTATGTAGATTTGTATACTTCTTTAAACATTAATGATGAAAGATTTTTTAGTTTGGATAACATAGATCCATCACAACTTGACGGAGTGTTCTTACAAAACTTTGATGAATTTAGAGAAGTTATTGCAAAGCAATCTATTTTTGGAGATGTGACAGATAACGTAGTACAAAACCATGCAACAAAAGTTATGGATGAATTGTTTGCACAAGTACCTGCAGAAAATGTAGCAAAAGTTGCAACAAGAAATGGTTTACTACAAACATTAGGTAATGGGCTTGATCTGTTTGACGCTGCTGTATTAGCGCCAGTTATGCTAGATATGCTTATATCAAAGACAACAGGTGTAGGAGAAGCTACTGAAACTATAGGTGGTGCAGTCGCAGATGTTGCACAAGACATATATGATCCAACTAAAACAGATACTGTATTTGAAAACCTATATGGTTCACCTGAAGATCCAGGTACTTTAGCAGGTGCAACTAGCGATACTATTGGTATATTGGGAGAAGCTATTAATCCATTAGTTGAAGAAGCAAAGAACAATAAGTTACTTGGACCAATGTTTGATAGTATAAAAGAAGGTGCTATATCAGCATTAGATACTATCAAAGATGGGTTCGGTATGAATGATTGGATTTACAATGTTAAAAGAGATATGTATGTATCTACTAAACTAAAAGAAAAAGGTTACAATGGTAAGGACATACGTATACCATCAGGACTTGTTTCACAACTAGAATCAGAATATGAAGCAGGTTTACCAAAAGTAGAAGATAAATACGGGAGACCATTAGATGTTGCTGACAGTACTAATTTTCCTAAATACAATCCAGGTAGGAGATAGTATGTTTGACGCAAGAAGTTTTCCAGTTATAGAAGGTGGTGGATCATATCCAGTCATTAAATACAGAGAAGATGGTATAGGTGTAGTAGATCCTAATAGGATATACGAAGCAATGATGAATCATAGAGATGGCAAAAGTAGAGATTTAAACAAAAGAAAAAAAGTAGCATGGTATAAAAATGGCAAAGACATGGCAGATGAATTGCTTACAGTATTTGGTGTTGAGAGTGCAGATAATCGCACTAAAGATGGTGAGATATTAAACATTAATAACGTTCCATACAACGCACATGCAGAATATAACGTACCAGGTAGTGGTGAAAGCTACGGCATTATGCAAATAGATGTTAGTGGTGTTAACAAAACTTATGTAATGATGGCTATGGATAAAAAATATGCAGAGGAAATAGATAAAGCTACTTCAGTAACTGAACGTAACGCTATAGGTGCAAAGCTATTTGAAGAAAATAGAGATGAAGCTATAGGTTTTCTTAAAGACATAAACAATATAGATAAACATATGATCATTGCTGACACAATATTCAATGATAATGGTTTCGATGGTTGGAATGCCTACGATAATTATAAGAATGGTAACGATAAAGGTTTTAAAGATCTGTATGAATCAGTGCAAGCTGCTAATGAAGAGCGTGTATACAGTACGTGGGATCAGGATCTTATGAGTGAGAACCGTAAGAACACCGCAGACATGTTACGTATATTGGAAATGAGAGGAAAAATGCCTGTTAATATAGAAGATAGAGCAAAAACTTTGATAGACGCATACACCTCTTTAAAGAGAGACAATGCAGATATGACTGATTTTGCAGATAGTAAAATAGAAAAACTTAAACCATTTGCAGGGATATATGGCAGCTAATTTAATACCGCAGTTACCGAGCGATACACAAGTATGGCAGGAGATTAATGAGTCAGGACAATCAATATATTATCTTGTCTATAAACTACCAAAAGAAGCAGCAGAACTATCGCCAGGACTACAGAACTTTACATTTAGATACAAGGTTAAAGACCTAAAAGAAATCACAGCTACAGGTACTGTAACACCTGACGTAGTCATTACAAAGAATGGCGAAGTTTATAGTACAGAAGGTAGTTCAAATATTACAGCTGATGACTATACAAACAGTTTTTACTTCGGAGATCATACTCAACTAGCGTCTATACATGGTGGTATGGAAGCAGGTGCAGTTGGTTATGAGTACTTTGTTGAAGCATTAGAACAAGAGTCTAAATATAAACCTTACATATTCAGTAAGAATGCTGCAGGTCAATATGATTATCTTGCCGTTGCATTAGAAGCAGCTAAAGAAGGTAGGACAGCTAGAGAATCAGAACTAGCACAAACTACCTGGTGGCTAAAGCATACAGCTACAGAGAGACAACAGATGAATGCAGCACACAAAGATCCTGCTACATTTAGTGCAAATGGTATAAAGACACGTGAAGAGATTATAGGTAAGATGTTATCATCAGGTTTAACAACATTAGATCCTGCAGTCATTGACGCTATTACACAAAAAAAACAGTACGGTATCTTTGATGATAACGATGTTAACAATACAATACAAAAGTTAGCTAATCCATTAATTAGATTTACATTAGATCCTGAAGTTAAAGCTGCATTAGAAGGCAAGACTTTAGAAACTATAGAACTTACAAGACAAATGGAGAACACAATAAACTCAATACTCGGTCCTGGTACATCAGATAACTTTAACTTAGAACAACTTACTGCAGATTATGCAGATAATCCTACAGCTTTTACACAAGAGTTTTTACCTAAGTTACAAGATCAATTTCAAACTACATACGCACAGTACAAAGGTACTAACGTTAAAGCATATGAAGAGATAGCACCAAGTTTAAGAAGTGAATGGGTAAGCATAACAGGACAAAAAGCAGACGAAACCACTGCACAATGGAAACAGTTTGCTGCTACTAATGATATAGCAGAACGCAAAGATATAGCATTCGCAGCAGCAGCAGATCTAGGTACGCAAGCATATAGAGATCAAGTAATAAGTGATCTAGAAAATAACTTTGGTAAAGCAGGTGCGCGAGCAACAGGAGGAGGATCGTTTAGATGAGTATACTTTCGAGGTTAGTAGATTTTTTACCTGAAGAAGATAGACAAGCAATTGCAGCTTCAAGACAAACTGGTCCAGTAGCTGTTGCAGCAGGACCTGCAACAATGGCTAATGATAGACCATCAGAAGTAGAAGTAGAAGCTATTGCAGATCGATACGTAGCTGAACAAGCAGCAGCAGCTGCAGCAGTAGTACCACCTGCAGTAATAGAAACACCAGTAGAAGAACTTATAGGTAATGAAGAGACAGAAACTGTAGTTACAAGTAATAATGTTACAAGTGATGAAACTGTTGTAGAAAATGGAAGGTTACTTGTTTACTCTATTACTAGGGACGCTAATGGGAATGTAGTTAGTAGAACATTTTTAAAAGATCTCGGTGCAACAGGTGGTGGTGGAAGCAGCAGCGGTGGTGGTGAAGTAGCACCAGTACCAGGAGATCCTGTAGAAAAATTTAACGTTAAAGAATTTGCACAAGCTAACTATGGTTTTTTAGGTCAAGAGTTATTAGATTTATTTATAGATGAATACAATGTTAATGGTGGTGACGCAGACGAAGCACTAAGAGGTATGCGTACTACACAAGCATACAAAGATAGGTTTCCTGGAATTTTTAGAGATGATGGTACAACACTTAGAATAGAGAGTAAGACACCTGAATTAGATTACATAAAGATCAAAGAAGATTACAGAACATACTTAGAAGATTACAACTTAAATCCTGATTACTTTGAAAACCAAATGACAGA
>NZVE01000027.1 GCA_002697345.1 Paracoccaceae bacterium
ATCCAATTTAGGGCTAATGTATCATTTGATAAAACAGGTGATCAGGGCCAAATGATCAAGGGAGTTAGATTGACTGGGCGTGGAAATGGAGCAAAGTATTTTATCCATTTTAGAACTTCTGATAACCGACGACCTTCAGACTATTACTCTGCTGAGTTCCAAACTGGACTAGAGTGGAACAGTATTGATTTACCTTTTTCTAAATTTAAACGTAGCCGTTTTGATAATTCTATATTGCTTAGTGGAAATAAAATCCAAAGTATGGGAATAGTTGCCTATGGCCGAGAGCATATCGCCGACGTTTCTATTTCCAAAATTGAATTTTATTACTAGTAGTGATTAACGTCCTTTATCTATTTTTTCTTCAGCCCAATCTCTAAAGCGATACCAGGTTCCGACCATAGGTACAAACCAAGGGAGCCCAGTATAGAGAGGGTGAGTTTTATATTTTAGACCTTGAAAAGCACTCACACTATTAGATTTTCCTAAAATATTTTGAGCTGCACGTTTTCCCAACCAACTCATCATTACAATTCCTGAACCTCCATTGCATGCTAAGGCGTAGTGGTTTCCATCTTGAACACCAAGTTTTGGAAGAAAGTCAAATGTGAATGCCATAAGCCCAGTCCATGAATGTGTTATTTGAGTATTCGTTAAGCTAGGGAAAATTTTGGCCATCGTTTCATGAAGTATCAAAGTGCTTTTTCTTGCACTTATAGGTGTGAACCTGGCACGACCTCCAAAAAGGATACTCTCTCCATCTGGAGAACGCCGCGCATAACTTATTATACGCTTTGTATCGATAACTGGACAACCAAGTGGTAGTATTTCATTTACACGATCTCGCCCAATTTTCTCTGTCGCTATTAATGTGCTGGACATAGGAATAATTCTTTTTCTGTGATAGGGTGAAAGCTTATCGGTATAACCTCCAGTACCGATCATAACACTTTCAGCTTTAATGTTTCCATTATTAGTAAAGACTTCCTTACCAGATTTTGTGGATATGATCTTTTTTACTAACGTATTACTTAACAGTTTAACTCCAGCTTCGATCGATAGTCGAACGAGTTCACTATGATATTTTGCTGGATGTATTGTGCCTGCGTTGCGGTTAAACATTCCGCCCTTATAGTAATCACTATTAACAATTTTACTTTGCTCAGCTTGAGTAACCATTTCAAAGTCTTGATGTTTTCCTTTGTTATATTCGATCATCTTAAAAGCAATTTTGTCATACGCCCTACGGGAATGAGCACCCATAAAACGACCACAGTGATGAAAGTCACAGGCAATATTTTCAAATTTTATGAAATCTTGTAAATGAGTGTATGCTTGGTCGGCCTCTTCAAGGATTTCGTTGGCTCGACGGTCACCAACGGTTGCCTCAAGGTTGATCAGTTTACTTACACCAGCTCGCCCTGAGGTTAACCCTCCCGCTCGTGAACTAGCTCCACTTCCAATTTCTACCTTGTCTATAACGAGAACCTCAGTACCCGCTCTAGCGAGCTCTATAGCACAACTTAGTCCTGCATATCCGCTACCGATGATGACAACGTCTACTTTTTTAGGTATTTCATCCACGGTTAATTTAGGAGGAGGGGCATCATCCCACCAGTATGGGTCCTCTTTAAAATTGTCCTGAAAAATATTAAACATGATCCATCTATTTGATTATTAGATTAATGATTATATTTAAGCTGAATTGAGAAGTTCTTCAATACGACCAATTTTTTCATCTTTATCATATATATCATAATAGGCAGCATTCATGATATGAGGGGCACCAAAAAAGAACCTTTCATATAAATTTTGACGGCTACCAAACCCTGAAACTGCAACATCATGGGCTAATCTGTAAAGAGCTACTCTATCTCGAGCCCCTAAATTTATCAGTTGAAAATACTTTTCGACATCACCTGAAATGGCATTAGAAAAATCAGCTTCCGACGGTGTCGCCATCAAGGATGAGGATCCCATAAGTTGTAATATTTCAACCATTCTGGGATACATTTTAGGAAATAGATTACGAGATGTATCAAGCGGACTTCTAAGTGGCATAAAATTTCCCCACTGATCTTCGTGAGAGTTCTGTTCTGCAGAGAACAGTAAAGCCCGAATTGTTTCAGCCATCATCATTACTTCTGCAATCATTCCTTTTGTATTTGGATCTTTGTCTCGACCAGTAGCTTTTGCAATTGAACATAACAGACCAACCATAAATTCAGCTTTTGCAAGTTTACCACAAGCCACTTGATGTGCCATATGCACTACAGCATTCGTACTATTCATAGCCTTGTTGCAAAGCTCTGGATCCGCATAAATAAATATCCGCTCCCAAGGTACGAAAACATTATTAAAGACTACAACAGCATCCATTTCTTCATAACGGGAAGACAGTGGAGCATCAAAATGAGATTTCTCGTTATCATAAGTATCTCGACATATCATTTTTAAACCTGGTGTCGCAATTGGAATCGCAAATGCAAATGCGTAGGGCGTGTTATCTTTATGACCTTTTAGTACTGTAGATGGGAATACCTCAATTTCATCTGAGGAGGGGCCTAATGTTGCTAACAAGCGTGCTCCTGTCACAAATATACCGGCATCTGTCTCCTTTACCACATGAAGAGCTACATCTTCTGAAAATTTTCCTTCAGAAGCTTGCTGATGTGAAACGACAGGGTTTAATAATGTGTGAGTTAGAACTTTATCGTTTAATCGCATTTCATTGTAGTAATTAACCATATTTTGAGAAAAGGCTGTCTGGCTATTTGTTCCTTGAGTTAGGAAGTTAGAAGAGGATGCAAATGCCATCAAAGAAGCATTCTTGTAGTCAGGTGTCCGACCAAACATTCCGTTTGACCATTTTGCCCATTCGTAAAAAGATTTACCCCGTTTTAATATATCATCTTTTGACTTTGGAATTAAATTTGATGTTGCACATCTAATACCATCATCGTCTAAATAGGTAACAGTTTCTTGGAACTTAAGATCATGCTGACGATCTAAGAAGCCAGCTAAAGTTTCAGCACCTCTCTTGATTCCTAGATCTTTTGTTACGTCTTTAACCCTTTCGCCTTTCGTCCAGATCTCTCGATCATCCTGAAGCCCTTCGAGGTATTGTTTCCCTGTTCTAATTCCATTATTTAGCATTAAGCTTCCTCTATTTTAATACGATCTAATTTTTTTAAAATATTATTTATCTGTTTCCATTCTGTAGGAGATAGTTTTTCCCTTGTCTGGTCTTGTATTAGTTTCACTTTGGGCATTACCTTTGACTGCAATTCTCTACCTAAATTTGTAATTGTAATATTTATTTCTCGTCGATCGCTTGTCGATCTCAACCTCTTCACGAGGTCTTTTCTCTCTAATCTATCTAGAATCCCAACTAACGAGGGGGAGGGTAAAAGTGTAAGATTCGATATTTGAGCTGATGTAAGATGTTTTTGCTCCCAGAGTACTCTTAAGACGCGCCACTGTTGCTCTGTTACTCCAAATTCTTGAAATAGATCTCGATAAGGCGGCATAATAGCGTCTAAGCTTCTGTTTAAAAGCATCGGAAGGGATAAAGTGAAATCAATTGTTTTTTCATTAATAGATGAATAGTTCATATATTAATTAAAAATCATTTATTTTAATATGTCAAATAAAATAAAGCTAGTTATGGATCTTATTTCTTTTCTGAAAGAGCCCAATCCCAGTACATATCTCTAGCCATTTTTGTAATTGGGCCTGATTGAAAACTTGTTGTATCAAAAGCTATAACAGGTGTGACTTTTTTCATATTTCCAGACATGAAGACTTCATCTGCAGCGTGAAAATCTTCAAAAGATAACACTTTTTCATGGACTGTAACACCATTTTTCTTAAAATTACTTATATGGCGTGAGCGCGTAATGCCAGCCAGAAACGTGCCATTAGGTATGGGAGTATAAACTTCATTATCTATAGCCATAAAGATATTAGCTGTTGCTGTTTCAGCAACGTTGCCAGCAAAGTCTGCGACTAGCGCATTACCGAACCCTTTTGACTTTGCTTCCACGAGCATGCGAGCGTTATTTGGGTATAAGCATCCAGCTTTTGCGTTAACAACATTATCTTGAAGAACGGGTCTACGAAAACTTGTCGTTGTTAAGGTACTAGTTGCACTTAGATCTGACATTGGGATTTCTTCCAAACATATAGCAAATCCAGTTGAGCCCACTTTTGGGACAACTGCCAGTTCATCACCTTCAAGTGCCCAATACATTGGTCTGATATAAACGGCAGCATTTGATGAATATGCTTTTAATCCTTCCTTCACTATTTGAACCATTTCATCTTCGTGGACAGTTGGCGTAATCATCATGGCCCTTGCTGAATTATTAACCCTAACACAGTGCTCCTTAAGATCAGGTGTAACCCCTTCAAAGTGTCGAGCACCGTCAAAGACAGTAGTTCCAAGCCAAGATCCATGATCTGCTGCTCTCATAATCGCAACATCTTCATCGTGCCATTCACCCTGATAATATGTTCTTATATTTTTCCCTGTGGCCATAGTATTTTTTTCCTTTAAAACAATGACTTACGCCATATTTGATAACCCATTGTGCCATCATTATCCGTTATAAGAATAAGGAAAATAACAACTATAGAAATTTAAAATTAAACGAATATCCTAAAATGGCAACAGTAAAATCATCTGTTTAAATTCTAGATATCATTAGAATGTTTTGGGATTTTAGTGAGGCCAGCTAGTTTTATCTTTGCAAGTTTGTTCACATAGTAGTGCCTTTATGTAGTTAACCTATAGTTTTATTAAGACGCTTATCATTGGCATTCGAGCGTACAAAGATTAAGGGTTCCTTATTGTTCTAATTTAGATTTTTATATTATTATAAAATTCTATCCAAATAAATAATGCTACTTAACTAAAGGGTCTATTTAATAAAAATGAATAATACAAACCTCTCATCTAAAGTTTGTGAAACTTGTAAGAAGCCTTTTAATTGGCGTAAGAAATGGAAAACTGAGTGGCCAAACGTCAAATATTGTTCTGAAAAATGCAGACGAGAACGTAAGGCTGGATTATATATTGGCTCGCTTGAAAAAACTCGAAGAGGGAATCTCTCGAAAATTAGAGGTAGTGAGAGCTATAAACCCTTGAGTGAAAACACAATTTCTACTGCAGATGACACAAGTAAAAAAGTATTAGATAGTAGTATCGTGATAGAGCCAAGGCTTAGTTCGAAGCAAGCCCGTCAGCAATGGTTTAGAAAAAAAATGATAGGGAATAAAGGCAAACGCAAATGAAAGTCGGTCAACATCAGGGCAGGGCGCGTTAACCCATAAATGATAATCAAATAGCATTATTACAAGTTATATAGTTTACAAAAATTGATTTAGTTGATTAAGAAAAGGTATGAAGCGAATACTCTTAACCTTAGAATTCCTAATTCTATTTTTTGTGATACCATTAATGGCTGCTTTTGTTTTGCCGCCTAGCTTATTATTCCCAGGTCTCTTAATTCTCACCTTTGTTGGAATATTTTTACTGCAAGTTACTGCGGCATTCCGGTGGAGTACTCTTAATGCTGGTTTTACAACAATTAATTGGAAATTGTTAGTATATTTTTCAGTAGCTTGTTTTTTTATTTTAAGCGTATTGGCTTTCTTTATTGATCCAGAAAACACTTATTATTTGCCGATGAACTCACCTCGATTGTGGATCTTTATAATGATTGCGTATCCATTGGTGTCTGTAATACCTCAAGAATTAATTTATAGACCACTGTTTTTTATTAGATACAAAAACATTTTACCTTCTGGACAATCTCTGGTTATAGTAAATGCCACTTGTTTTTGTTTAATCCATTTATTTTATTGGAATCTTGTAGCACTTTTTATTACATTCCTTGGTGGACTAATATTCTCTCAAATTTACTATAACAATAAAAACTTTCTAGAGGTCGTTTTGTATCATTCTGTTGGAGGTTGTATGATATTTACGACAGGATTGGGGCGTTTTTTTTACTCGGGTGCCATCCAGTGATTTAAAGTTAAGTCAAAACTTTACATTTGTTAGATATTAATCTTATCCTTTATAATTAACATCATTTATTAATGGTAATTTAAAGCGGGAGAAACATTATGGGCCACCCTTTTCGGAATCCTCAAGATATCCTTGACTTAGAAAGTAAAATGCCAATCGATAAGGCGCTAGACTCCGCAACGGTTTATGAAAGGCTTTGCAAGACTAGAGATGTGTACCCTGATCGCCCAGCAGTTAGTTTTCAACTAAAATCAAGTGCAAACTCAAAGTCAACCACTTTAAGCTGGACCGACTTGACGTCAAAAGTAACTCAAGCTGCTAACCTTTTTAGAAGCCTTGGAGTTGGCCCCAAAGATGTTGTAGCCTATCTCCTGCCAACTACTCATGAAACTTTAATAACTCTTATGGGTGGTATGACATCTGGGATTGTTGCACCAATTAATCCAACTTTGGAGCCTGAGAGTATTGCAGCCCTTTTGAGGGAAACAAATGCGAAAGTTTTAGTAACACTGAAAGCATTTCCAAAAACAAATATTTCTGATTTAGCCAGTCAAGCAGTAATACTTTCTCCGAATGTTAAGACAGTTATCGAGTTAGATTTACTTCCTCATCTATCAGGAATTTCAAAGTTTATAGTTCCGTTTATTAGACCCAAAAATAGTACCCAGCATTCTGCTAAGATAGTTGATTTTAATCAAGCTTTAGCAACACAGTCTGATAGTGAATTAACATTTGAAGAAGACTTAACTGATCCTTACTGTGCTTTATTTCATACTGGTGGAACAACCGGTATGCCAAAAATTGCTCAGCACAGACACTCTGGTGTCCTCTATAACGGATGGATTGGTGCATCACTACTTTACTCTGAGGATGATGTTATAATGTGTCCTTTGCCATTATTCCATGTATTTGCCGCCTATCCAATCTGGGCAGGGTGCTTGCTTTCGGGTGCTCATATGGTTTTACCAACGCCTGCAGGTTACCGTGGGGAGGGTGTTTTTGATAATTTCTGGAAGTTGATTGACCGTTGGAATGCAACATTTGTATGCACTGTTCCTACTGCTGCTGCCGCTCTACTGCAACGCCCAGTTGGAGATAGTGATATTTCCACATTAAATGGAGCTTTTTGTGGTTCTGCACCACTTCCAATAGAATTGTTCAAGCGTTTTCAAGAAGTTACTGGAGTGGAAATAATAGAAGGGTATGGACTTACTGAAGCTACATGTTTGGTGTCGTGCAATCCTAAAGAAGGACAAAGAAAGGTTGGGTCTGTTGGTATACCGCTACCTCATACTAAAATTAAAATTTGTTCTTTTAATAAATCTGATCAATTAGACAAAATTCTTGGTATTGATGAAATCGGTGAGATTTGTGTTGCGAATGCCGGCGTAAATATTGGTGAGGTTTATAAATCTGAAGCTGCAAACATAGGCTTATTTGTTGAGAAAGATTACTTGCGGACTGGAGATTTGGGTCGTCTAGATGGTGACGGTTATTTATGGATAACAGGGCGTGCAAAAGATATAATTATACGAAGTGGTGAGAATATTGATCCTAACCTCATAGAAGAAGCCTTAGCAGGACACCCAGCAGTGGCGTTGTCGGGGGCTATTGGTCAACCAGATGTTAAGACAGGTGAAATGCCTTGTGTGTATGTTGAGTTGAATGAAAATATGAGTGTTGGAGCAGAAGAATTAATTAATTACTGTAAAGATAAAATTCCTCATAGAATTGCATGGCCCAAATATGTTGAAATTGTGGATGTATTACCTAAAACTGCCGTTGGTAAGATCTTCAAACCAGAGTTGCGAAAAAACGCTATTACTAGGGTATATAATTTGGCATTAAGTGAAGCAAAATTAGATCAAAGAGTATTACGCATTAGGGAAGATAAAAAGCTTGGGCTTGTGGCGGTTTTAGATGCTAATAAATCTGAAATTGATAGTATGAGTATTGGGAAGGTTCTAGGAGGCTATGTATTTCCCTGGGAGTGGAGTGATAAATAAATTTTATAATAATTAAATGTAATTATTATAAAGCAATAATCAGGAGATATTATGACAATAAAGGTTGCGATTATAGGACTGGGTATAATGGGACGGCGAATGTTAGAGCATATGTGCTTACATTCAGATTATGAGCCAAACTATCTTTGGGACCCTGATAAAAATGCTTGTGGTCTTGCTTTAACGGAAAACCCTCAGGCACAAATTATGGATAACGCTAGCGATGCCATACAGGCAGCTGATTTGGTCTATTTAGCGTGTCCACCTGTTGTTCGCAAAGCTTATGCATTAGAGGCAGCCGCATCTGGAAAGGCATTATTCTTGGAAAAACCTTTTGGAGTCGATGTAGATGATAGTGTCGATTTAGTAACGCAACTTGATAGGTATGCAGTGCCAACAGCTGTAAACTTTACGCAAGCTGCTGGGATAGCATTGACAGATCTACTAAAGGCAAAAGATCGTGGTGAAATGGGATCAATTTTAGGAGTCGATATGATTGTGACCTATCCGTCTTGGCCACGCCAATGGCAAAAGGAGGCTGATTGGCTTAGATTTAGGGCAGAAGGCGGTATGACTAGAGAAGTAATTTCACACTTCCTGTTTTTTTCAGAGCGAGTGCTTGGCCCTTTAAAGGTAATTTCAGCAAATACAACCTACCCTGAAGATCCATTATTATGTGAAACTGAAGTGTTAGCTCGATTAGAATCTGTTGAGGGCTGTCCTGTTAATATCTTGGCGAGTGTCGGTGGGGTGCAACCTGATAGACAAGAGTTTACAGTTAAAGGATCATTAAAAAGCCGACGGATATCAGAGTTTTACAAAGATTCAGAGTCTAGTGGCGGTGATTTTAGTGCCCTTAGGCCTGAGCCGGAGGATCCAAGAGCGGCAAGTCTAAAAGGTCAGCTCGATGACTTGTCGTTAAATTTTAATGGTCTAACAAACAGGCTAGCAACAATTCATGAGGCACTAAGGGTTCAAAAGTTAGTTGAACAAATCTTGAAGTAAATATTGTCAAAAATTAGTAGTTTTTTTGGGGTTGTAACTATATCTCCATAATGAGACAACCTTTCATTATACTTTTATCGATACTTTTCTTTATCATAATAACATTTTAGTAAGGATATGTTTTTGGTTGGTCAGAAACCTACTAACCTAGAGAATAGAATTGAGACTTCTCCAATACAAAATATACCTTTAGGGGTCTTACTGTTATTTTTAGAATTAGTACTTTCTGTCGTTATAGCAGGGACTGTTAAATTCCTTTCTGATGACTTAAATATATTTTCAATTTTGTTTTTTCGATATTTACTCTCATTACCGCTACTACTCGTATATGGACTATATATACATGGGAGCAGCGTATTTTTAATTCGTCAAAAGGGCGTTATGCTTGCTCGTATTTCATTTGGGTTGATTGGATTAAGTTGTTGGTACCTTACGGTAATTTACTTAACCTTAAGTGTGGCAACTGTATTACTACAAACCGTACCAATTTTTATTACTATATTTGCCCCAATTATGACCTCAGAAAAGGTTGGTATACGTCGTTTTTTTGCTGTTATAATTGGGTTTTTGGGAGTTATTATACTAATTGACCCAACTTTAGATGGTAGTTTTGCTTATTCGGGGATTGGACTTCTTTTTGGGATCGGTGCTACTGTCTTTGGAGCATTAATGTTTATTACTCTGCGAATGTTGGGGACACGGGACTCTCCTATTCCTACAGCGCTTTGGTATAACTTTGTGGGCACTATCATATTTGGTTGTTTGGCTGGTTTTTCAAATGGTGCTTCAACTCTTGAAATAATTGCAGATGAAGGCCTTTGGCTTATGCTTGTATTCGTCGGTATCTCAGCAAGTTTTCAACAGTATTTAATGGCAAAGAGCCATCAACTGGCGCCTGTGACAATTCTAGCACCAGTGCATTATGCAGCTATACCAATCTCAATGATTGTTGGAGTTTTATATTTTGGTGATATTATAGACTTAAGATTTTTAATAGGTACTGCAGTGATCGTAAGTTCTACACTTTATATTTTTGTCCGAGAACAAACTGTAAAAAAATAAGTGAATAAGTTTTTTATTAATTCTTATAGATTCGTGACTTGCATTTAACGCATAACGGCTATTGAAAAATATCAGTATTACTTACCTTTTTTTAAGCTTAGAGAACTCTTCATTGCTAATAACACCAGCTAAATAGTTTAACTCAAAGGAAACACTATGGTTAGAAATTTTTGGAATAAAATTGTTAAGTCTCAGGAACAAAGGGCTGCCTATTATATGCTACAAAACCTCTCGGATAGACAGCTTTCAGATATCGGTGTCACCCGTTCTGAAATTAAATACCGAGTTTATAAATAATAAGTATTATCTCCTACTTCTTCTTAAGTTTTATAGGCTTGAAGTAGGAGTTTTTACTTTTAAAATAGCACTTTTATTTTCATCGATATATCCCAGTATCACTTCTAATTATTCTCTGTTATACTTTTTGTATGTAGAAAAATTTTTATGGAGTTATGAGCCTTATGAAAAAAATAGTATTAGTTACTGGGGGAGGGTCTGGAGTAGGAAGATCCGCAGCATTAGCTCTTTTAAAAGCAGGTTATCAAGTTGTGATAGCTGGTCGCCGTCAAGAAACATTAGATGAAACGCTGGCTCTAGCAGTTAATGTAGACGGCCAGGATTCTGGATGTCTTGTTTCCATTCAAAGTGATGTAAGTGACCCTGACTCTGTTGAAGCTCTTTTCGCTGAAATTAAGACTAAGTTTGGAAGGATAGATGTGCTCTTTAATAATGCTGGGGTCAATGTGCCAAGTACGGTGTTTGGGGATCTTACTTATACCGAATGGAAAGATACCGTTGATGTGAATTTGACAGGTGTTTTCTTATGTGCCAGAGCTGCTTTTAATTTAATGCGCAGTCAGAAACCACAAGGCGGTAGGATTATAAATAATGGATCAATCTCTGCCCATGTGCCAAGACCGGGCTCAGCGCCATATACATCTACTAAACATGGAGTGAATGGCTTAACAAAAACGATTGCTCTAGATGGTCGTCCTTATAATATAGCTTGTGGTCAAATTGATATTGGAAATGCGCTAACGCCCATGGCTGCACGTATGGTTCAGGGGGTACCTCAAGCAGATCTCTCTATCAAGGCGGAGCCGGTCATGGATGTCGAACATATTGGGGATGCAATTGTAACAATGGCTGACTTACCCTTGGAAACTAACATTCTAAGTATGACAATAATGGCTAGTAAAATGCCTTATGTTGGCAGAGGATAAAAAGTCTTTCCGTTTTGTCTTTAATTAAATCAAGCTGCTTTAGATTTTTGAGTAAGATTACTCAATACGTTAGCTACTATGTTGTATGATTTTAATCGGGCTTGATGTTCGTGGATCGCTCCAGTCACGATAACCTCATCGGGTTTATACTTGGAAATTAAATCACTAAACTGTTTGTGTACTTTTTCAGGGTTGCCAGTAGCAGAACAGGATAAGGACTCATTTACTGCAGATAAAAGATTAGAAGGAATATGTTCACTAATATTGTGAATGGGAGCAGGTAGCTTCCCAGGTTTTCCAGTCCGCAACCTAACGAAAGATTGTATTTGAGAGGACCTCAAATACTCAGCTTCTTCGTTTGTATCAGCTGCACAAGCACCGACACCCATCATAAAATATGGTTTCTCAAGCCATTTAGAGGGACGGAAAGTAGTGCGATATGTGACAAGTGCCTCTTCAAGCATGCCCGGAGCAAAATGAGAGGCAAAAGCATATGGAAGACCCATATATGCAGCGAATTGCGCGCCGTAGAGGCTCGATCCTAATATCCATAAAGGTATGTGAGTTCCTTGACCTGGAACTGCCTTGATTTGCTGATCAGAAGATTCTTCATCTAAATACTGGATTAGTTCATAAACATCGTTAGGAAAATTATCATTGCTGTCTAATTTTCGTCGGAGAGCTCTTGCTGTAAGCATGTCGCTACCTGGGGCTCTTCCAAGGCCTAGATCGATCCTATTAGGATGCAAGGTTGCAAGTGTCCCAAACTGTTCTGCGATTACTAATGGAGAATGGTTAGGTAACATTATACCACCAGCACCCACCCGAATTGTTTTTGTCCCCGCTGCAATATGAGCGATTACTACTGAAGTAGCGGCGCTGGCAATACCTGGCATATTATGGTGTTCCGCTAACCAATAGCGATTATAACCAAGTTTTTCTGTTTCCTGGGCAAGACTAAGTGAGTTGGCTAAGGCACCCGCAGCATTGCTACCCTCAACGATTGGCGACAGATCTAATACAGAAAAATTATACATTTGCTCTCCGTCTCTTAACTCTAAACTTAACAACTACATTACTTAATAAACTAAAAAAATAAATAATTAAATTAAGAATTGTTTATAATTTGAATTACTGTAAATTTTACTGACACGGTTGTCAGGGTTTATGAGATAATGAAAAAAAAGCCAATAGGAATGAAAAAGCGTTTAACCAATTATGGGGATGATGATTTTGCCCTTTTTCTAAGAAAGTCATTTATAAAAGGTTTTGGACATACTGACGACGCATTAGACAAGCCGGTAATAGGGATTATAAATACTTATAGTGATTTTAACTCTTGTCATGGAAACCTTAATGGTCTTGTTGAAGCATCTAAAGCTGGAGTTTTAGCAGCAGGAGCATTGCCGCTTTCATTCCCCACTATTAGCTTGCACGAAAGTTTTTCTTTCCCGACTTCAATGTATTTAAGAAACCTTATGGCGATGGATACAGAGGAAATGATGAAGGCCCTCCCTTTAGATGCGTGTATATTGATAGGTGGGTGCGACAAGACTGTTCCCGCACAAATTATGGGTGCTTTAAGTGCGAATATACCGTTTGTACAATTAGTAACTGGACCAATGAGCGTCGGAAGCTTTAAGGGAGATCGAGTAGGGGCTTGCACCGACTGTAGACGAATTTGGGCAGATTATCGATCAGATAATTTAACTGATGAGGATGTGCTGGAGGCAAGTAACCAGCTTGTACCCACTGTTGGAACATGTGGAGTGATGGGTACCGCAAGTACTATGGCGTTAATGGTCGAAACATTAGGTTTGATGGTGCCAGGGGGTGCGTGTGCACCAGCTGTTTCTGCTCAAAGAGTAAGAATTGCCGAGGAGAGTGGCACCTTAGCTGTAAAAATAGCAAATCTCAATAACAACCCGCGTGACTGGTTGACTGAAAGGTCATTCGAGAATGCCCTTCGTGTACTGCTTGCTGTTGGTGGCTCTACAAATGGCATAATTCATTTAACTGCAATGGCAGGTCGGGTGGGTATAAACCTCAGTCTTGATAGACTAGATGAATTAGGCGCAAATACACCCGTAATTGTTGATCTGAAGCCATCAGGCGAAGGTTACATGGAAGATTTAGATAAGGCTGGTGGTTTAGTGAGGATTTTAACTGAAATAGAAGATCTATTACACTTAGATGAATTGACAGTATCGGGAGAAACATTAAATCAAGTCATTAAAAGAACTCGCAGGGGTTGGCCTCAGACGGTTGTAAGAACACGAAAAACGCCAGTTTTTGATTCTGGTGGACTTGCGGTCCTAAAAGGTAATTTAGCACCTGATGGGGCTATAATAAAACAATCTTCTGCTAGTTCAAAGTTAGTAAATCACCAAGGTAGAGCAGTAGTATTTGATGGGCTAGATGACTTATCAAACCGAATTGATGACGAGGATCTTGATGTTAGTTCAAAAGATATTTTAGTGCTTAAAAATATTGGGCCCAAAGGGGCACCTGGTATGCCAGAGGCGGGCTTGATTCCTATACCTAAAAAATTGGCTCGAATGGGAGTAAAAGATATGGTGCGGATATCTGATGGTCGGATGAGTGGGACCGCTTCAGGTACAATCGTATTACACGTGGCGCCAGAGGCTGCCGTTGGAGGTCCTCTGAATTATGTAAAAAATGGTGATGAAATTTATCTGAATGTTAATACTCGAACATTAAAACTGTTAGTAAGCGATGAAGAATTACAAGTCCGAAAGAAAATGATGCCAATAATAACAACTTCACCTAAAAGGGGTTATGGAAAACTATTTCATGAACATGTAACGCAAGCCCCTCAAGGGGTAGATTTTGACTTTTTATTGGGGGTTGATGATGAGAATAAACTTTAAGTGGAAAAATTTATAAATCTCTTTACCAATTGGGGTACATAAAATGACTAATTTTACTGAAATTCCTATCTTAGATCTTTCAGCTCTAATTAAAGGTGGTGACACAAAAAATTTAGCTCAAGAGTTTAGAAAAGCTTATGGAACGACAGGCTTTTCATATGTAATAAATCATGGGATCGAACAGTCTTTAATAGACTCTGTATTCGAGATGTCAAAAAAGTTTCATGATCAAGAGTTAGACAAAAAAATGTGTTTTCAGATTGATAAAACACATCGAGGATATATTCCAATAAATACCTCTACTGATGTCACTACTGATCTAGCAAAAGTCACTAAGCCTAATCAATCAGCTTCCTATATGATAATGAAAGAAGACATAGCAATAAATCCAGATATCTACCTATCTGGGCCAAATCAATGGCCTGATGTTTTAGGGTTTAGAGATGCGTGTGAGGCTTATGTAGCAGAAATGTCTGAGTTGGGTCGAAAGTTAATGGGACTAGCTTTACAATCCATAGAAGTTGATGACACTAGTATCTTGAAGTCTTTTCATGACCCAACAACATGGTTGCGATTGCTTCACTATCCGCCACAGTCTCCAAGGGCGGAGAAAGATTTATATGGTTCGGCTCCTCATAAAGATTTTGGTTGTTTAACCCTTTTGGCTCAGGATGATGTTGGTGGCCTGCAGGTAATGAGCCCTTCTGGAAATTGGGTGGACGCACCGCGCATACCTGGTAGTTTTGTGGTAAATGTTGGAGATATGTTACGTCGGTTGTCTAATGGAATCCTCCTTTCAACACCTCACCGTGTAATTAATAAATCAGGTCGTGAACGGTACTCGTGCCCCTTCTTTTTTGATCCTCATGTAAACACGGTTATCGAACCTATAAAAGGCACTGGCAATCCTATCTTTGAGCCATTACTTTTTGCTAATTTTCTTAAAAGTGAGTTAGAGGCTAGTTATCAGGCGCATCAAGCAAAGCAGTAAAAATATACTTTAATAGGAGCTAAAACGATGGACAAACTTTGGGAAGTTTATGCCTTAAAATATGCTGAAAGAGATGACCGATTCCGGAGCGATAGCTTTATTTTGGATACTAATCACGCAGGAATACATCCCATGGATTACTTTGTATGGGTTTTAAAATCTGAACATGAAATTATTTTAGTTGATACAGGCTTTGATGTTGATGAAGCACGTCGGAGATCGCGTCCCATAATCAGAGCGCCCCAAAAAGCTTTAAGTGCATTAAATCTGCGGCCAGAAGATATAACAAAAATAATTATTACCCATCTTCATTATGATCATGCAGGAAGCTTAAAAGACTTTCCAAATTCTAAATTTTATGTGCAGTCAGCAGAGCTCGCCTACGCTACGGGCCCCTGCATGTGCGAAGATACACTCAGAATGCCATACACTGGAGAGCATATTTGCGATATTGTTCGTGCCCTATATACTGGTAAGGTGATTTTTTCAGATGGAGATATGGAGGTATCACCAGGTGTTACAGTTCACTGTGTCGGCGGACACTCGCGAGGTCTTCAGGTTGTCCGCGTGAAGACTCAAAACGGTTGGCTCTGTTTGGCTTCAGATGCAACACATTATTATGAAAACTTTATAACTCGAAAGCCTTTCCCAATTGTTGTTGATGTAGAAGAAATGCTCAAAGGTTTTGATGTGATACAGGACTTGGCAAGTGATCGATCTTTAATAATTCCAGGCCATGATCCCTTGGTCAGAACATTATTTCCTAAAGATGGGGATAGCGGGTTCCTATGGCGCTTAGACGTTGGGACAATAAACAAACTGCCTGAATGGAACGAATCCATTTAAGTGGAATTAATATTTTTGGACCTGTCGAGGGAAATATATTTAAACAGTCTATTTGCATAGTATTAATGTTTTATGCCATAAAAACAATGTTAGTTCAGTATTATGATCATAGTTGGTAAAATTTAAGGAAGTTAAGTTATGGATTACACTAATATTCAAAATATAATTGATTTGGATGAATGCCCTTTAGGGAACGCTAACTTTACTGAATTATGTCAAAAGAAAATTGATGAAAATGGAGTTTTGACACTTCCAAAGTTCTTAAACGAACAGGTCATTAAGTACTTAGTCGAAGAGGGTAGTGCGGCTCAACATAAGGCGTTTTATTCTAACTCTACTCATAATGTATACTTAACTAAAAATAATCCAGACTATGATGATGAGCATGTTTTTAACAGGCAGGTTGTGTCCTCAAAAGGATGTATAACTGATGACCAAATTTCAGAAAACTCTCCTTTAAAGACTTTGTATCAATCAAATATGTTTAGGGATTTTTTAGCGAAGGTTCTTAATGAACAAAAACTATATGAATATGAGGATCCTATGTCCTCAATAAATGTGCACTATGCCTCTGAAGGTCAGGAGTTGGGGTGGCATTTTGATAATTCAAGCTTTGCAATAACGTTACTTTTACAGGCCCCAGAGGCCGGTGGTTCCTTTGAATATATTAAAGATCTTAGAGACTCTGAGGCTGGAGAAATGAATTTTGAAGGAGTTGAGTCTTTACTTGATGGAATAAAAAAACCTGAATTTTTAAAAGTAGAACCTGGAACACTTGTCTTATTTCGGGGTAAAAACTCTATTCATCGTGTCACACCTACTAGAGGTAATAAAACAAGAATGCTAGTTGTTTTAGCGTATAATACGAAACCTGGAGTATCATTATCCAAGTCAGCTCAAATGACTTTTTTTGGCCGAGTAGCGTAGGTATTCAAATATTAAGTTTCTACAATAAGTTCTTTTAATCCGTGAAAATGATAAAGATCTGCATATTGTGGTACCTGTTTGATTTTAATTTTTGGGCATCGGTTAAAAAGGACAGCAAGCCCAACTTTCAATTCAAGTCTCGCTAAAGGAGCTCCAACACAAAAATGAATGCCTCCACCAAAAGCTGTATTAGTTTTAATTGGTCTTGTAGGAAGGAATACTTCTGGACTGTCCCATGCCTTGGGATCTCTCCCTGCTGCTCCTAACATTAGCGCCACTTCGTCGCCCCTTTTAAAGCTATGACCCTCTAAGTGAACATCCTCGTAAGCATAGCGAGTAAACATATGTAATGGGGGATCAAATCGTAATATTTCTTCAATAGTTTTGCCAATATTACTCTCCTCAAGGCAAACTCTGTTAACTTTACTTTCAAGTAATGTTTTTACACCATTTCCAATTGAATGAACTGTGGCTTCATGACCTGCATTTAAGAGAAGTATACAGGTTGTAATCAGTTCATCTGTACTTAATTTCTCACCCTCTTCTTCTGCTTGTATTAAATGGGTAATTAAGTCATCTGCGGGCTTATTTCTTTTTTCCTTAACATAGTAATTCATAAAAGAGACAAATTCTTCACAGGATTTTACAGCTCTATCCTCTATTTCGCGATTTCGGCGTGCTTGGTACATTGAAACCATATCGTTCGACCATTTAAGCAATTGATTTGACATATTTTCAGGCACGCCTAATAAGCGTGCAATTACTATGACCGGAATTTGGTTCGCATAACTCGGTATAAGATCAAAGTCATTGGACGGAAACTTATCAATTAATTGGTTACACAGGACATTTATTTCTGGTTCTAATTCTTTAATTCTACGCGAAGTAAAGGCTCTCATAACCAAACCTCTTAACCTGGTATGTGCGGGAGGTTCTAGTTCTAGCATGGAGTGTGCTTCATTTTTATAAAAGGGTAAAAGATGCTGTGGAATACTTTTAACTAACTCCTTTGGAACCTCTCTTCCAAATCTGCGGTCCTTAAGGATCACAGCAGTCATGCTATGATCAAAAGTTGTAACCATAGAATAGTCTTTCCAATACACAAATGGTCCAATTCCCCTCACATTTTTATAAAAATCATATGGATTCTGAACAAAATCTGGATCAGTTGGTATTTGGCTAATTTCTTTCATATAAAAATCTTTGTCTATGGAAAATTTCTTGAGTTCTATCATTTATTGAGTTTTACTACTTCTTAAGCCTATGGTTTTTTTTTAAGAATTAAAATCTATTTCTTAAGAAAAGTTGTCACGTGAGATCTAAAATACATTCTGATCTTGCATATTACTGGGGAGTAAAATGATGGTATCAAAATTATGGAAAGATCAATCCTTTACAGTTAGCCACGCCGATGGAACTGGAACTAGTACAGGAGGATTTGAGGCTGGGCTAAGATCATTTTTTGAATATCGCGATTTAGGAATAAAAGATGCGACTAAAGGAAAGTTTGTTGCTCATGTAATTCGGGCAGTCCCAGGTATACATACTGAACCACAATGGCATGTACACAATTTAGACTTCCAAATGGTTTATATCCTTAAAGGTTGGGTGAAGTTTGAATACGAGGGAGAGGGGGAAATAACTCTCCGCTCTGGTTCGTCTGCCTTGCAACCACCTGGAATTAAGCATCGAGAGATTTCCCATAGTGATGATTTGGAATTGATTGAAATTTGTTCACCTGCGGAGTTTAAGACAGACTTAATTGATACTCCCTGAGATATTATTTAAAAAATATTGAGATAAAATATGAAAAAAAGACAGTTGGAATTTGATTGGGTTGATGCGTTTAGTACTCAGCCTTTCGGGGGTAACGGATGTGTGGTTGTTCATGATGCATCAGAGGTGTCAATTCAAGATAGATTGGCGTTAGTAAAAGAGACGTCACTATCTGAATGTGCTTTTCTAGTTAATTCAAAGATAGCTGACTTTGGTGTGCGCTACTACTTGGCTGAGGCAGAAATCCCTATGGCTGGCCACCCAACCATAGCAACGGTCACTTCATTGCTTAGTAGAGGTTTAGTGAAGACTACAAATGGTTCTTCTAAATTCACTCTTGAAGTCGGATCTGGTGTCCTTCCAATAGAAATAGAAACAACGGAAAAAGGTTCCCTAATTCGCATGACTCAAATGGCCCCTAAATTTGGAAAATTTTTTAAAAAGGAAGACATTTCAAAATTGTATGATTTAGAACCAGAAGATATTTTGATTGATCCACAAATCGTATCTACGGGGACTCCCTTTTGTGTAGTGCTTTTAAAAGATAAGGACACGTTGCAGAAAGCAAAAATTAATAGTCATCATTTCAATGAATATTTTCAAAAAAATCAAAAAGAGGAAAAAGATTTGATGGAACCGTTTCTTACTACTATCGGGGGGATAACGAGTAATGGTGACATATTTTCACGACTTTTAATGTGTCAGTCTGGTAATCAAGAAGATCCGTTTACGGGATCTGCTACTGGTTGCATGGCAGCGTACTTATGGCGTCATGGTGTAATCGACAGCCCAAAATTTGTTGCTGAGCAAGGCCATTGGTTGGGTAGGCCAGGATCTGCCCAGGTTGAAGTGTTAGGCTTAGAAAATAATATTAGCGGTGTAAATGTAGCAGGTTATGGATATGTTTTAATGAGTGGAAGTTTGTCTTTATGAAGATCTTATTTTATCTTTTTCATAGTAATAACTAAAGATCTTTCTTAATAGTTACTCTTTTTTCAGTTGCTGTCTGCCTTGCTCTGTTAGTGTCCAACATTTACGTCCTTCGAATACAACCGGTGTTAATTCTCTGCCGTATGCGGCGCCACCATCAAGGTCAATCCGATTGCCAAAGTGCGTAGGTTTATCAAGTGCCATATGCCCGTGTACAATTAATGGGCCATGATCTGTGGTATTTTCAATAAATCCTTCACGGATCCATAATAAGTCATTTTCTTCTTGGGATTCTAAAGGAACTCCCGGCCTAATCCCTGCATGGACAAAGGCCAAATCAGATGTTCGGTACATTAAGTCAAGTGAATTTAAAAAGTTCAAGTGAGTTTCAGGTATTTTTTTGCGCGCCTCAGTATGAATCTCACCACTTCGACGTGTGTCATCCAAGGTAATGCCATAAGATAATAGGGTTGTCGCTCCACCCATTCGGGGGTGCAACCAATGAAGCCCGTGAAACAAATGAGGATCATGAATAGGTTGAGATTTTAAATACCACGAAAACATTCTGTCATGATTACCTTTTAGAAAATGCCAAGGTTTTGAGTTATTTTTACCTTCAAGTAATCGTTCAATAACCCCGCGGCTCTCAAGCCCACGATCGGTATAATCACCTAAAAATACTATTTCTGCATTGGACCCACCATCCGCTTCTATTAACGATATTGCACGGTTCAACTGTTTTAATTGACCATGTATGTCACCTATAGCGTAAATCATTTCTTCCTCAATTAAACCCCAAAACCACTTCCTGGTCTTAGATATTCCGGCCTAGGTGGAGAAAAAATATCTAATATAACTGCCCCTTTTGATCCACCTATTATACCATGCTCAACACCACCAGGGGTGAGCCAGAAATCTCCCTTATTTACTTCAACCTCAACCCCATTTTGTATCCTTATAGCACTACCTTCTATCAGATAACCCCACTGTTCCTCAGAGTGGCTA
>NZVE01000028.1 GCA_002697345.1 Paracoccaceae bacterium
ACACCAGCAGTTCCTTGAACGCCTTGAGCACCTGTTAATCCTTTATCACCCTGTGCTCCTGTTAATCCAATGACACCCTGAGTTCCTTGAACACCTTGAGCACCTGTTAATCCTGTGTCTCCCTGTGCTCCTGTTAATCCTATTACACCAGCAGTTCCTTGAACACCTTGAGCACCTGTTAAACCCGTGTCTCCTTGTGCTCCTGTTAATCCTATAATCCCTTGAGCACCTGTTAGACCTTTGACTCCTTGAGCACCTGTTAATCCTGTTAAACCTGTAATACCTCTGTTCCCCGTTAAACCAATATCACCTATTAATCCTGCATCACCTTGTGTTCCTGTTAATCCTGTTAATCCTGTGAGTCCTTGTGTTCCTATTAAACCTGTCAAACCTTTATTTCCTGTCGCCCCTGATAAACCGACATTTCCAACATCACCGCTTATTCCTTGACTTCCTGTTAAACCTATGACACCTTGAACACCTTGAGCACCTGTTAATCCTGTCGAGCCTGTGAGTCCTGTATTCCCTGTTAAACCTATATCACCCAAAGAACCTTGAGCACCCGTTAAACCCGTTAAGCCTGTAAGTCCTGTGTTTCCTGTTAAACCGATTACACCTGTATCACCAATATCACCTGCATCACCAATATCACCTGTTAGACCTCTGAATCCAGCATCCCCTGTTAATCCTATCACTCCTTGAGAACCTATTAAACCTGTTAATCCTATCACTCCTTGAGCACCTATATCTCCATTCCTGCCCTCTTCTCCTGTCGCACCTGTCAATCCTGTTAAACCTACAACACCTTGCGCTCCTGTTAAGCCAAGTGTTCCTGTAAGACCTATCGTGCCTGTCAATCCTGTCAATCCTTTTGCTCCGCCAGCACCTTGTGTTCCTGTCAAGCCCGTTAAACCTTTATTCCCTGTAAGTCCCTTACTGCCTGTCGCACCTGTTAAACCTTGAGTTCCATTATCACCTTGCGCTCCTGTTAAGCCCGTTAAACCTTTATCCCCTGTCGCACCTGTTAATCCTGTGTCCCCTGTAAGACCTTTATCCCCTGTGACTCCTGTGGGATTAGTCGCGTTCCAAGTGATACTGACAGGTGAAGTTCCTGCATTAGTCGTTAATGTCATATTGTTTCCTGCAACAAACTCTATTGGTTGCTGATTTACAGGAATTAAAGTAGTTTGTCCAGAAACCGAAATCTCATACCAAAAAGAGTTCATACCTACTGTGACTGAACCACCGCCATCGTTGGTGACAGTAAAACCATCAGTAATATCAAAAGACATAGTATTGACATTATTTACTGTTAAAGAGTTATCTGAAAGTTTAACGGTGATATTGGCTGAACCACCACCACCTGTGGCGATAGTCACTTCTCCATTACCATTATCGGTTAAAGTCCCATTTGAAACATTGATGTGACGGACATTAGAAACATCCGTAGCCAAGTCTATCGTGCTTACACGCAACAAACCTGAACCTCTGTCTGTTCCTGTTAGTGGATATGTCATGGAAATACCTCGATAGATTACTCTATCTTATAGGGAACAGTCGGACTATAAGAAACCTCTCGTTCAGCACAAAGACTTAAAAAATCAAGCGGGCATAGTAATATCTGTGTGGTCGGTATCGGAAGAAGCAACATATTGTTCAGTCCAACCTGTAAAAATACCATCAACAGCGTTTCCTGCGCCAGAGAAATCGTAAGCCCCACCGCTATTGTTTACTACACGGAAAATAATAGATTCTTTAACAACTAAGGGGTTTTCAAACTCAAATAATTGATTGTAGGGGGACGAGGGGGAAAGTTGAAAATCATCCCATGCTAAAGCGATTTGACCATCTATTAGAATCTGATAAGTTATTCCTGCAACACCGTTAAGTTCAGCATGGCCGAACTTCTTGATACGCCAGAACTCTAAGTTAGGTCTTCCTGCCACCGCTACACTCGCTCCTGTCTGAGATGCCCCAGAATCAGTAAGATAAACAGCGAAAATATCTGCGGTTGAACCATCGGCTACTGTTCCTACGGATAACTTCTGCCTTTCGATAATATTAGCAGAATCAGCCTTTGGATAGAGATGCCAGGGTGTTATTAGATTGTTATATCGCATTAAAGCAGACCTGTCTCCGAATCGAGAACGAACAGGTCGTTGTTGAACGGGACTCGTTAAACCTTCACGATGAGCAGAAGTGGCCACATGAGTAGTAGTCGAATAACTGCTCGGAGGTGGTGGATTTGCATCAACCGCATCTCCCGCCATACTGTAAGGGGTTTGAAAACCCTTTTTACGGTAAGGTTGCTTAAGGTTGCGTTGTCCTCTTATTGGTTCGCCCATTTCTTTTCACCTTCTTTCGCTCAAGCGGAGCAACCACCTTAGCGAGAGCGTGGGAAGTCGCTGTCCGTATATGTTCCCGCAACCTTTTGGAGAGCCAACTCGCTTATCATGTTAATGATAAGGGTTCGACCATTGTTTGCACCAGCCGCCAACGCATTCACACAAGTCACGGTGACTGACATTGGATATTGATACAATACCAAAATTGGGGAGGGTAAAGTTAGCATTTTACTTTCTGAAAGTAAAGCAGGAGTTATGGAGAAAGTTTGAGAAGGAACATTGTTAGCACCCACAGTAATTCTAACATCGAACTCAATGTCAGTAGCCGTAGCCGCAATACCTGTCCCTAATTCATCTAAGAGAGCGACTTGAAGTGCATAGACTCTAACTTCTTCGTTGTTTGCTTGTGAAGTGGTAATGTTAGTCACACTTGTTGTTCCTGCGGTTGTTGCTGGTGCGAATGCTGCGTTCACACGATATATCTCTGGCTGGGGGTCTTGATTTGCCATTTTGTCATCTCCTATTCTATCTTTAATTGGTTGCCCTACTATTTATGCTTGTGCTTCTGGGGTTTATTACCTAATCATAATCTGACAGGGCGACTATAAGAATGTATGCTTGATTTTACTATTTAATCAAATAAATCTGTGTCATCTTGTTTATCTAAAGGTTGCAGAGATGCCATAGGCTCTTTTACATCCAAATGTGCTCGGATGACTCCCCAAAGTTTAGGTGCGACTTCCTTAATTTCTTCATCTAAATCACGACCTTCTTTCTGGGCTTCTAACTCAAAATATTCTTGAAACTTGGAAAACATATTAACAGTCTTGTAAAAAGAAGGGGTAAAAACCTTTTTATACGCTTTACCAATGTTATTGGCTGACCGTTGAGCCAAAACAGCCAAAACGACAGCCCCCAAATTAGTAGCAGTAATAAAACCTAACAATTGCCATATCCACCATTCCGTAGGTGATATAGCCAATGCAACACTTTGCAGAACTATTTCAATACCCAAAACAATTAAAATTAAAGTCCGAGCCGAAATTATGGTGGGGTCGGAAAATCTTTCCCAATCTATTTCATTATCCATTAAAGTTCCCCCATAGGATTCCGACTAACTTCGATGAGCCATCGCCCCTCAACTTCAACTTTACGGGCGTAAGAATAACCATGTTGATTTAACACGCCAAGAGTTTTCTTTAACCACCCTCGACCCTTATCACAGTAAAATCTATCTTCACGGAAGATACCTTGATTGCTTTCCAAGACAAACTGCTCTAAAGAAACTAAGCGTAGCCCCCCAACACGCTCCCAATGGAAAACAGGAGTTTCTAAACCACTTAAATCGGCTTCACCTACAAGAGAACCTGCAATCAAAGCATTTCGTTCCATCCTCAATCTCTCTTCTATTATTTCAAAATCCCTACTAAACTGTTTCGTCCAAAAATCAGGGTCAGCCTTAAACTCTTCATCTCCGATAGCCAAACGAGAGGATTCGTAAAAACGATATTCTTGAGCGACTAAATCCGCCGCAGCCCTTTCAGTTGCAGTTCCAGCAACTATCTCAACATCCTCGCTAGGGAGCACATCTAAAGGTTCGTCATCAGCATCCACTATCATGTTAAAACTCACTCTTATTCCGCACCCTTTACTCTTAAACCTACCCCTTCGGGTAATCAGTTTATGTCATTGAGTTGATTATTCAGGTTTTTGTAAGAACGGTAAGTGTTGAAAAGAGACAGGGAGAACCCAATAGTGATACCTAAGAAAGAGAGGGCTTCAATAGTAAAACGGGTTTTAATCGCTTTGGCTTTCTCGGAATTGTGATTAGATATAGCCTTTTTCTCACTTGCTCTCAAATCATCCATTTTACATCACCATTACTCATCTTTGGAATACATCATTCCTGCGATTAAAGCAATAGCCCCGACTGTGGCGATAACGCGAGTAGGTGCTCGCCCACTTGCTTTAAAGTCTGGAAGTTGCATGGCTCTCTTAAGGTAATCCATAAGACCTGTTCCACTTTCGTCTTCCTCTGCCTTGTATTTATCAGGCATAGGTTGTTTTCGGAGTCCGAAAGCGTCATAATACCAGGGAACAGTTGTAGTAGCAGCCCTAATACGAGCCTGTGCTCCAGGTAAAGTTAGTAGTCGAGTAATCCATTGGGGGTCTGCACCCGATGAAAGTCTCCACTTACCCGCTACGTTAGAAATAGCCCCTTTATCTTGCAGAGTGTAGGGCATTCCTTGTGGGTAGGGAGAGTAAGCGTTGCCGCTAGAATCTAAGGCGGTTAAGTAAGTCTTTCCTGTCTTGTCGTCAAAACCAATCGGCTGACCTTTAGAAGTGTAAGCAATTACTTCATGTCCATCTTTATCGTAGCAACGGCGAGTGTATAAGTCACCAGGGTCGCAAGTTATTCCATAGCCTGAAGTCATCTTAATCAATTTCAATTGTTAGTCCGACTATTTCAAGTCTTACATTCGGTTTTCGCAGAACCATTCATTCAAACCTGCTATTTCATAGCCTAAGTGAGCGAGGAAACCTACTAAAAATGTTCCAATAAAAGGCCACGCTTTATTTTCTTCTAATTTTTCACTAGGGATGAACATTAACGCCGTTCCAATACCTAAAGTTGTCATTCCTACTACTACGCTTTCCATTATTATTCCTTTTCTCATTTAATCACCATTATTTTTGATTTCTCAGCATTATATCTAGTTGAGTTTTAATTTCGCCAAGTTGAATCTTAACATCTTGCATATCTTCTTTGGCTTTACTGTGATGTGCTCCGAACTCATTTTTAACCTCGTAAAGAGAAAACACCATAAATCGGTAAAGAGCGTAAATAGCACCTAAGAGTAAAACCAATGGAAGGCCATAATCCTCAACAAGAGATAGTGCGGATAAAGCGTCAGCCATTATAAATTACCTCTTCTTCCTTGAGTTTTTAGGAACAGGGTCAAAAATATGGTCGTCTAATTCTGAGGGGTGACTTCCCTTCTGCATTTCACGCAAGAAAGCAATAGAATCTTCAGCCTCTAAAGCCAACTTAAGTTTCTCTAGTTCCATAGTGTGTCGGCGTTCTTCTCCATCTAACCGAATACTGTGGGTCAATCGTGCAGGGATAACATCAACTTCCTTCATCTGCTCTGTTTTCCATAATTCCAACATAGAAGTGACTATCAAAGTGGCTAAAGTGCCGATGATAGCCAATAAAGCAACAAATCCATCTAACATAGGCATAACCATGTCAGGTGCGCTGATACCCATGAAAATAATGGTCATAGCCGATAAAAGCCAGCACCAAACAATAGGGATTCCAACATATCGCATCATACTGTCGTTAAACGATGGGACTTTACGGCTTCCACTACCTCTTACCTTTAAACTACCCTGCTGGGCTTTCTTGGGTTTCTTAGACAAGTCCATGTATTTAAGTTGGTAATACGACTATTTCAAGTCTTGTTCCCGTTTTTAGTTTCTTCATCCACTAGATTTTGAATACGGATTTTATCGTCCAAGTCTTTTTCTAATTTCTTAGCCTCTTGGTCTTCGGCTACTTCATCATTGTAAGGTGCGTCATCTAACGGACTTTCTTCTCTGTGGAAATCCATTTCTTTAAGTATTTCCTCTCTATTGTTGTAATCGTCAAAGAACTCCTGCCTTACTGCTCTCTTTTGTGGGCGACTTGCACCGTAAAACTCGGCTAACTTCTCGCGCTTCTCATTTTCTTCAGTTTGAGAAGTAGCCCACTCACGGAAGAAATCAGCGTCTAAGTCTAATCCTTGTTTCAACACATCTTGTTTATACCACTCTAAGTTCGTGATAGTGACTCTAACACCTAACTGTTGAAGTTTCTTGGCTATTAAAGCGTCAATACCATCATAAAGCATATACTCAAAGTAGGCTTCGGCTTTATTATTCGTTATAGGGGTCACAGTCGCCACATTAGTTATGTTTCCTGAAGTCGGGGAACTGAAGAATAAACCATTGATACGAGAATTGACAATGAAGAAACGGTCTGTTTCACTATTAGGGATGTAATAGGATTTAAGGAATGAAGCCGTGTTCTGAGGTAATTCACCATTATCTTGAACATCGCTGTTAAAGGTTGTCGCCCCTCGACTCATTGAAAGCAAGAAACCTGTTCCTGCTGGCCCCGATAAAGGGAATATAGCCCCATCATCAACCATACCACCTGAGATAACCTTTGTTTTTCGATTCGCTAATCCAATACAAGAGTAAGCGGATTTATTTGCCGCAGAAGCGTAGCCATTAGGGAGATTGTCTTGTAAAGATGCCGCCAGCCAATTTATTTCAGGAAACTTAACATCTGTTGTCCCACTATTACTTATGGTGTTGTCATAAACAGTCGGTGTGGCTGTTGGCCCTGTTTGGATAGGTGCATCTGAAATAAGAAGGGACGGGCCGTTATCCGAAGTTCCCATGATAACATACAAATCTTCCCCATCAGTCGTGACTCGTTCAATAGAGATTACTGAGTTTAAGTTATCAGTTGTTAAACCCCCTTTAACAGTTCCAATGTAATCAGTCCAAAAACTATTCGCACCTATGCCTACTGCTAATCCTTCCCATCTGTCTCCTACACCCCACGCATTAGAGAAATCAGGTTGATAGACACCAAATAAACCTGTTCCACTCGCAGGAGAGTTATTCGCATTATTACCACCTCCAAATAAAACTATGGTATTAGTCGCACTTTCACCTCCACCTACTGCGTTCTCTTGAATCGCAAGTGTTCTAATGATAGATGGTGCATCTCTGGTGACACCCACCCCATTTCCATATTTAACACCGAACTTATAGGGGGTAAGAGGGGCGAAGCCATCCAAATCTGATTCCACCATCATACCGAATGAGCCTACTGCTCCATCTAGTGCCACACTCCCGCACATTACCACATTGTCGTTTTGCTCAGAATAGACTATATCACTCAATAACATAGGGTTGAAGCCCGCAATTACTGAATTGGGTAAAGCCGTCCAAGACCATGATGGCCTTGCACCAGCATTGACAGAACTTTCGTAATTGACAGTTCCATCAGTTCTAATACTAACGAACAAAGGAGTCATATTACTATTAGGAGAAACATTGGCTTGGTAAGTTCCAGGTGTTCGCATTTGAGCCAAATCTGTATTAGCGTGACCTACTGCCAACCATGTGTCATTGAGAAAGTTAGTGGATTTTCCAAACGGTAAGGTAATTATGGAAACTAAAGCAGATTGTTCGGTATTGGGTGATTGTAAAGTAATATCCACAGTATCATACTGTGCTAAGAGATTCCAAGTAGTAGTCTCAGGAGTAGTAGCCCCTGCTGTTGCTATCGCCACTAAAGGTATGGCTTGCGTAGCAATAGTATCTCCACCTGTATTAGTAGCAGTTCCATCTGTTTGATAGTTTCCGACAAAACACGCCATACCACTATTTTCATCGTAAGCCATGTCCTGAAAATTAACTGTTCCGTCCGTGTAATCGGAAATCTGAGCACGACAAGCCGCTTCCAAACTCTCTGTCGGATATGTGCCGAAAGTGTTTATATCAGTTATCTTTTTGAAAATGGCCGCATTTGTCATAATTTCACACTCCATCAACTTATAGTAAGAGCCACATATTCATCAGCAATAAAATTATCTGGTGCTCCCACAATAGAGTTGCCCATGTAATAAGTCACATCGTAATTAGTGCTTTCATCTAAATAAACTCTAGGAAAGGAATTATAGGAACGCTGATTTTGAACAGAGATGGGATAAGGGGATGCTGTTCCCGTTAAACCCTCGCTCCAAGTTCCGTCAGGCTGGTTAAAGAAAAAGGTATTTTCGATGAGTAAGTTTAAAGCCCCTCTAGGTGTCCATGCTGAAGCAGAGTTATTGAAACCTGGTGTTGAACCCATAGCCTCGACTGTGATAAACTGATTGATAGAAGTGCTGGCTCGCGGATAATTCTTATCTTTTGTGCTTCCAACATCGTTAGATGTGAATATACTCTTAGGCTTATTAGCAAACTCCTCTAAAGCCGAAACGGAATCCGAGCCATCATCGGCGATAAGAAAAACATAAACTTGTCGCCTCACACCCATTATAACACCAATAAAAGTAAACAGAACAACATTTTAAATCTATGGGCTGTCCCTGTTATTCAATTGACTCGCAAACCACGCCGCTAAAATACCAATACCTGCAATTCCCGCCACAGTTTTCGCATCCATCTGACCATCCTCTGCCTTGACCTCTGAAGATTTAATCGCACCTGCTGACAAGTAAGCGGCTTCAAAATGCTCAAAATGTTCTAAAGGTATTTTGGTGCGTTCCCAATTGGCTCGGAGATACTTAGGATATTCATCACCGACACTATTAAACATACTTTTACCCATAAAATCTCCAACCTTTTTAGCCTTCTCAATATCATCTTGTGCATTGAGTATTCTAATAGGTGCAGGTTTCGGTTCAGTTTCAACCATCCTTCTGTCCACAAAAGGCTCTCTCCTTTGAGGAACAAAAGGCCGAGTTCTTCTCAATCTTAAAGGCTTTATTGGTCTTCCAGATTCAACTCGTCCTGTTTCTTCTTCCTGTTCTTCCAACCCGTTTGTCCCATCATAATAAGTTTGAGGGGCTTCATAAGTTTCAGGAACAGGAGGTGTGTCAAAAGATTCAATATCCGCAGGAGATAAGGGTTGAGGAACATCCACAGGTTCTTCAACCACAGGAACTTCCTCGACAGGTTCTTCAACCACAGGAACTTCCTCGACAGGTTCTTCAACCACAGGAACTTCCTCGACAGGTTCTTCAACCACAGGAACTTCC
>NZVE01000029.1 GCA_002697345.1 Paracoccaceae bacterium
CCCAGCAACAGAGGAAAGTGTTGGAAGAATTAGTGTTGGATCTGCGCAGGATGTTGATGTTGCTGTAACAGCAGCACGCCATGCCTTTAACTCTTTTTCTAAAACGTCTGTCAATGAGCGTGTTGAACTCCTTACAGAAATAAGAAACGTTTACAAAAAGCGTTTTGACGAAATTGCGCATGCAATTATGACTGAAATGGGTGCTCCAATCAATTTAGCTAGTGGTGCACAGGCAAGCGTTGGGATGGCGCACTTAAAGACAGCCATTCGAGTTCTTGAAGAGCAAAAGTTTGAGTATACCCATAACAATATGGTAATTAGAAAAGAACCAATAGGTGTTTGTGGATTAATAACGCCGTGGAATTGGCCAATAAACCAAGTTCTTTCTAAGTTAGGACCTTGTATTGCAGCGGGGTGTACAGCAGTTTTAAAGCCTAGTGAAATAGCACCACTGTCAGCAATAATTATCTCAGAAGTAATTCATGAAGCAGGAGCTCCCGCAGGCGTCTATAATATGGTGCATGGATATGGACCGATTGTTGGTGAAGCAATGTCAAACCACAAAGATATAGATATGATGTCGTTTACTGGTTCAACTCGAGGTGGTATTGCAGTGGCTACTGCATCTGCAAAAACAGTAAAAAGGGTGAGCCAAGAGCTTGGAGGTAAATCACCCAACATAATAATTGATGATGCTAAATTTAATGAGTCAGTGGCGAAAGGTGTTTCAGGGTGTATGTCGAATACAGGACAATCTTGTAACGCCCCTACACGAATGCTGGTACCAGCAAATCGACATGATGAAGCATTAGAAATAGCAAAATCCGCAGCTAACGCTATGACTACGGGTGATCCAAAATTACAAACTACTGATATTGGGCCATTAGTGAGCGAAATGCAGTTTAATAAAGTCCAAGAACTTTTAAAGTCAGGGATACAAAGCGGAGCAACTCTGGTAACTGGGGGAGTTGGAAAACCTGATGGTCTAGAAAAAGGATATTTCGTCAAACCTACCATATTTGGAAATGTTTCTAACGACATGGAAATTGCTCAAGAAGAAATATTTGGGCCTGTGTTATCCATAATTCCTTATAAATCAGATGAAGAAGCAGTAACCATTGCGAATGACAGTGAGTATGGATTGGCTGCATATGTTGCTGGAGAAGATAATGATAAACTTATGTATTTTGCTCGCAATCTGAATGCCGGACAAATTCACCTTAATTATGCTAGTGGAGGTGCAGACGCACCTTTTGGTGGTTTCAAAAAATCAGGGAATGGGCGTGAAAAAGCTGAATGGGGATTAGACGAATTCTTAGAAGTTAAAGCTATCATGGGGTCTTAAAGCTAAATTTTTTAATTGACTTTGGCGGAATGTTATACGTTTTTTATGATAATGTAATTTCTCAAGCCTTCTGATCTGCATTCGTGGCCATAACCACTGGATTTTATCCCTCCAAAAATATTTTCTGGAATGGGCTCTTCAAGTATGTTGATTGAGAGGTTTCCAACCTCGACTGAATATTGACACAATTTAGTAACATGGATCAAAATATGCAGCACAAAGCGGAACCTTTTTGTGAATTATGCTTTAATGGCATTTTACTAACAAAGTAATAAATATAGTAACCAAGTTATGGTTTAGCTTCCCAAGCCTAAAACAGTAAGTGAAACAACTTTGACAGAGCAAAATACAAATCAAAAAATGATTACTGGCAAAATAAGCCAAGAGTTTGTTCGCTTTGCTGTTCCATCTGTTTTTGGCATGATTGCAATTTCATCAGCCATAATTATTGATGGAATTTTTATTGGGAACTTCGTTGGAGCTATACCTCTAGCCTCAGTGAATATTGTAATGCCATTTATTACTATTGTATGGGGTATAATTTTAATGTTTGCCAGCGGAGCTGCTGTCATTGCTGGTAAATACTTAGGAGAAAATCAGTCTGATAAAGCCTGTGATATATTTTCTAAATCAATAATCATTGTTCTTTCTGTCATGGTTGTATTAACTATAATATCATTTTTCTTTACAGAACAGATTGCAGTTATGCTTGGTGCCAATGGTGAAACTATAGAGATGAGCATGGACTATCTTCGCGTGCTTTCTTTGTTTTACCTAGGGTTTGGGTTTGCCGTTTTAATGAACTTTTTCTTACGTATAGATGGAAAACCAAGCTATGCATTTTTTGGTCTGTTAAGTACGATGACCGCTAATATATTTCTTGATTATGTTTTTATAGCACGGTTAGACTGGGGGTTGAAAGGCGCTGCTCTTGCGACAGGTTTGGCCTTTTTAGTTGGTGTGTTGGTTGTTTTGCCACATTTTCTTGGACACTTTGGGAGAATTAAATTTGTCCGTCCAAAGGGCACTTGGATTGAGATGCGACATGCTGCATTTAATGGATTTTCTGAGTTTTTAACTGAAACTTCGGCCGGTTTAATTGTATTGATGTTTAACTGGATACTTATAACTAATATTGGATCAATGGGCGTTGCTGCTTTTACCGTTGTCGACTATCTAATGTATTTTTCGTTACTAATTTTTTATGGTGTAGGTGAAGGTATTTCACCTTTAATTAGTGTTAATTATGGTGCAAGAAAACCATCGAGAATTTCTGCATTCTTGAAAATGGGGCTTGTAATCAATTTGTTAATTGCGTGTTTTGGAACAATAGCTCTCTTATATTGGGCAAAAGATATGGTTAATATTTTCTTGATCAAAGGGGAAACTGATATAACAAAACTTGCCACTACAATTATAAGAATTATTTGGCCAATGTTGATTTTTGCAGCTGCGAATATAACTTTGACAGCATATTTAACTGGCATGCAATGTGCCAAACAATCGGCGTTAATTGCTTTGACCCGCTCTCTCGTCCTTCCCGTATTGCTAGTAATAATATTCTGGAAATTTTTTGGGTTTATGTATGTGTTTTATGCATTACCTATGTCAGAGATATGTGTGTTTATCTTGGCACTTTTTCTCCTTCAAGGGCGGTTACCAAGAAAATTAGTCAATAACTAGAATTAAAAAAATTGCTTAATTTGAGTTGCTAAAAAATTAACTATTGATTAAATTCATATGCATTCAACCATCGATTAGTGCGATCTTTTCTGCAACTTTAATTCCACTTAAATATGCACCATGGACCGTTGCTTGTGCGTTAGGCATTGTTGCTTCACCAGCAAAAAACAATCGGTCAGCCAATGTCTCAGACAGCCTTAATCGTGCATCTATTGAACCGGGAAGGGCGTAACTGTAAGAGCCAAGTGTGTATAAGTTTCCTTTCCAGGCAGTCTCAGTTGTCTTATTAATATACTTTGTAACGTTGTTGCCAAAAATTGCTTTCAAACCTTCTAAGCAAAAATTTGTGGCAACGCCCACTCCTTCATTCTCAAGCTGTTCAGCAAAGCGTCCCGCAACAAACCCGACAGCTAAATTAGTATTACAAAATCCAAAATTTATTGTGCAGAAGTCGCTATCGTTTACTAAGTAATTTGCAACTTGGCCTTGTTGGGCACCTTGCCAACTTGAATCAAATTCTAACCCTATCTTATTCAAGAGCCCTGATGGAAGAAGATTAATAGCCTCTAATTTCCATGAAGGTAATTGAGGGTTAAATTTTATATGCTCTGCGGCCAAGACGCCAGTTGAAACTGTAAGAATCACATATTTGGCGTTAATAGATCCTATTGAGCTCTCAACCTTTACACCATCGCCAGAGTAATCAATTTTTGAGACTGGACAGTTAATAACAACGTCTACGTCTGAATGAAGGTTGTTAATAAATGCTCCCAAACCTCCGGCAAGCAACCAATCACCCTTGGCGTCTGCATATTGATAAACATCCGCTGATGATACAACGTCCGGATCAGCACCTAACATTGGGGCTATTAAATTTTTAACTAATTTTTTCCAAGGTGAATTTGGTAAAGTCTTTTCAACAGGTTGATCAATATACTCAGCACCAGCCGTGTTGATTTCCTGCCACATTGAAGTATGATATTTACTATACTCTTTTATTTGTGGAGGAGTAAGTAGAGTTCCATTTGAATATACCCAAGTCCAATCCCAATTTTCTTTGTGCAAACATACTCCATGTTTCTCTGCTAAACGTGCTAAAGGATTGATTTTAGCAGAATGCAGCCATGACCCACCTACATCGAAAGGTATTTTGAATGTAGAATTATCGGTTATACACCTTCCCCCGACAAATGCTGCTGCTTCTAATACAACAACCGAATAGCCAAATTTTTTTAAAGTTTTGGCTGCAGAAAGCCCCGCTGTTCCAGCTCCTACAATGACGACGTCTGGGCTACTGCTTGATAAACTCACAACGATTATTTCCTCACAATTCTAAGATAAAGTTTGGGATGTCTTTAATACCCTCGAATTGAGCCAGATCTATGGGATCCTCTTTATCAAATTTGCAACATCGGCGATAAATTTCAAGCATTTCTGCTGATATTTTATCATGATTATAGAAAAACATTGCTGCTGCGTACCGGATGGCCCCAGATCCTGGAACTCCAATTTTAGAAAATAGGAACATTTTTTGCGCTTCGAATTCTAAAGATATGGAAGGCTTATGGCTCATCATTCACTTTTTGCATCAAGAGAGAAGTTCAGATGGTTTATTTCATTTTCATTTGGTGTTTCTTTTATGTTATAAACAGGAAGAAGTGCTCGTAAATGATCGTGATACGTACGCACACCATATTCTAGATCAGACAAGTGAAATCCATCAAATGAATTTGATAACATAGACTCATTTGACCAAATAGTGAGTTGTTGATCTTCAACTACTGTCTCGCGATCAATTCGGCTAGCAAGATATCTAGCCACTTTTTGTTGCCTGTCTTCATTTGGGTAGCGGTATGTGGCACTGCGAATTATAGATTCTCCCACAGACACTGGAAACTCTTGATAGAACAGAGAGGTTTCAGGTGTCATAGCTATAACTGAATTTGGAAAAATTCCATAATAAATCCAGGTCTTTGCTAAGCTTTTTGGAAGTGAGGTTTGCGGTTTAGAAAGTTTCTTGTAATTACGAACAGCCCAATGTCTACCGTTTGATGTAGTAAATTGGCCTTCAGAGCGTGACACACCATTTTCATATGGTTCGTCTCGGTAATTTGATCCATATAAGTCTTGTAAGCCGGGATGGGCCATTGCAACATGATAACCTTCATTATCAACATCCCGAATTGATTTCCAGTTAACTGGTGAGTGTTCAACCCAAAAACCATCCGTTGGGACTTGATCAGCGATGTTGTAGCAAGCTGCTTCTTGCTCATAAGGGCTTAGTAATTTTTTAACTGAGGGTTGTGGACCCTCCTTAAAACGTACAAAAACAAAACCATTCCAAATCTCATGCTCAACAGTTCTTAAAGCAAATTCATCTTTATCTAGCGCTGGGAAAGTGTCAGGTCGCGCGGCACCTCTTAGGGTACCATCTAAATTGTATACCCACCCATGAAATGGACAAATCAATGCATTTTTACACGTACCTTGATCTTGCGTCACCAGACGGGAACCTCGATGACGACATATATTGTGAAAAGCTTTGATCTTCGAATTCGAGTCACGAATGATGATTGCTCGTTCACCACATAAATCAAATGTTTTAAAATCTCCAGCATTAGGAACATCCGATACATGACATACTATTTGCCAATGAGTTTTGAAAATTTCTATTTCCAATTCTAGAAGAGCATGGCTGTGATATGTCCACCCTGGAAGTCCGCTCCTATCCCAGTTTTTGGGAGGACTATTTTTGTTTACATCTTCACTCATCATCAGATCTCTCTTTTTAACAGATTGCGCATACATCCTTAGGATATGTTTCTGGACATGTTGTATCTACCAGTTCTTTTTGTGAATTGACACAATTTCTAAATAGAAGTCGAGTTTCATTATCAAATTAAAATCATGACATATAAAATATACCATGATCTTTGAGGCTAAAATATCATGTTTTAAATCCCTGCCAAGATCGACGTGATTCAAAATCATTTTCACGCCTAAAAGGAATATCTGGATTGATAGGCATATCTAAATTACGCGCAAATTCGTGCCCGGCATAAACTGCCATTGCAATGGTTCCTGGTGCGTAACAATCTCCAATCCTAGTGACTGATTTAATTCCGTTGTCCTGCCACTCTTGCCTTCGCGCAAGAACTTTATAGTACAAGTCATCCTGACTAATTCGTGAAGTCACTGGTACTACCGTGTTAACTTCAACCCTATGTTTCGTACCTACGAAAACACAAGAAAGATCAACGAAACCCTCACCTATTTCAGCAATGCCGTGATTGCAAATTATAGTAACACCTAATTCTCTAAGCTTAATTTGTATATGTCCATACTCGAGTGAAAAATGCGTCCAGCCTGATACTTCAGGCGCGGGAGTGACTAAGGTGACTTTAAGCCCAAGTTCCGCCAGTTGTTCGGCCAGAGCGCTTCCCAAATAGTAATGATCATCATCAAAAATTAAAACGTGATCAGTTGGAATATGGCCCAACATGATTTGTTCTGGTGAGATCATCATGGGTTCATGAATTTTAACATCTTTAAATCTATGATGAATGCCTAGTAAATCCAATCTCCATTTAGACCCAGTTGCCATTGCGACATGGTTTGCACCTAATTCAAGAATAGAATCAACATCCATTTTGCTTTGGGTGAATGAATTTACATTGCTCCGATCGGACAACATTGAAGTACGATAATCAGCGACCCTTTTCCATTGTCGCAAAGGGCCTAACTTGGTTTCACTTAATACTCTTCCGCCCATTTCGCTATTAGCTTCAGCCAAGGTAACATCATACGATCTATTTGAAAGTGCGAGTGTCGCTTCCAGACCAGTAGGACCACCGCCAACCACCAAAATAGTATCTTTTGATTTGGCTAGGGGGATTTTTTCTGGATGCCATCCTTTCCGCCATTCTTCACCCATGGTTGGGTTCTGAGTGCATCGCATTGGGTATGCTACGTAATCGCCTGTCGTGCACATATTGCAGCCGATACATTCACGGATTTCGTTAGAGCGCCCCTCTTGAATTTTCTTTGGAAGAAACGGATCTGCGATAGAGGGCCTTGCCGCTCCAATCAGATCCAATACACCGCGATTAATTTGGGAAGCCATAATATCAGGAGATGTGAATCTTCCAACACCCACTACCGGTTTAGTAGTTATGCCCTTTACAAATTTAATATATTTTTCTTGCGCGCCCTCTACCCCAAATCTTGACGGCAAAGAGTCGTTGCCCCAGTCTGCAACGTTGACATCCCAAAGATCAGGTACTTCAGCTAATGTGCCGACAATATCTTCTGCCTCAGCAGGGTGCATACCATCTTCACCAAGTAATTCATCAACAGCAAATCTAAACGCAACTGCACAATCTTGCCCTACTGCATCTTTTGTATCTTCTAAGATTTCACGTACAAGGCGAACGCGGTTTTCAAGGCTTCCTCCGTATTCATCAGTTCGTTGATTGTAGCGTTTCAAGATAAACTGGTAGAGTAGGGTCATAATTCCATGAGCAGCGTAAACATAAATTATATCATAGCCAGCACGTTGAGATCTGATTGCTGCTTCGCGAAACCAGCGCCGTAACACTTTTATATCTTCTTTATCCATTCCTCTTGCTTGAGTGGAGTTAGCCGTTTCAGTTGGACAAGGAGAGGGCGCAAGTGCTGGCATGCGAGAAAGATAGTTACTAACGGATTGACCATTATGTACTAGTTGAATTCCCGCAAGTGCTCCATGTTCGTGAACTTTATTAATCATTAATTCATGAACTGGTAGGTCACTGTCGTCCCAAAGGCGCATTAGCGTTGCTGGGGTTAGATCGCTCGTTGGATGTATCGAACATTCTTCTGTACAAACAACACCCCAACCGCCCTCAGCTTTTACACCGCGCATTTCTGCCATTGTGCGTGGCCATCGATGACCCATTCCATTACAATGAGGTACTTGATAAAATCGATTTTTAGTGATCTTAGGGCCTATTTTTAATGGCTCAAATAATATTTTATGATTTTTTTCCATTTCCATATTTTTTGCTAAGCCCTTCTTAAGGTGCCAATCAAATCACCCAAGATTTTCTTTTAAAAGTGTCGCCAGATGATTGATTTATAAAATTTAGTTTACCCATTTGTATTCCATTTTACTGATCAGTCAACTTGACTTTATTGCGTTGAACATAATAGCATGTTTGCAGACTAAATAGTCCATTGCAAGAATAGGGGGGCAATGGCTAGTAGGTGTACTTATATTTTGATAAAAGTATTGGCCTGAATTAATAGCTGTTACCAAAACTACGAAAAAAAGAATTTAATCTAGGGAGAGGAAACCGACAATGAAATTAATAAATAAATTTATAGGCTTGACCTATACTTTAGCAGTTAGCTCGTTGCTTGCCAATTCAGCTTATGCAGAAGAGCGAGTGCTCAAAGTTACTAATTGGGGCGAGTATATCGCTGAAGATACTATTAAGAATTTTGAAACTGAGTACGGAATAAAGGTTATATACGATGAATATGATTCTGCTGAATCAATTGATGCTAAATTGCTTGCAGGTAGTAGCGGATATGATGTTGTCAGTCACTCTGGTAGTGACACAGCACGTTTGATTCAGGCAGGCATTATTGCGCCACTTGATAAATCGAAGTTAGATCAACTTGCAAATATGGATCCGGCGCTCATGACTCAATTAGCAAGCAATTGGGACCCTGATAACGCTCACATTGTACCTTATATGTGGGGCTCACATGGGGTTACATATAACAAAGAATTAATTATGGCGACATATGCAGATGCTCCTATCGGTTCAATGGATATGATTTTCAATCCAGTACACCTCAAAGAACTATCTAAATGTGGCGTATCATTATTAGACTCGCCTGGTGATATCATTCCAATGGCACTAGCCCATATGGGACTTGATCCAAATTCGACTAATTCAGATGATTATAAAAAAGTTGGTGCAATGCTGGCCAAGATTCGTCCGCATGTGAAAACTTTTGATAATTATGCGTACCAACGCATGCCCCAAAAAGAATTCTGTGTGTCTGTAACTTGGGGGCCAGATGGATTGCTTGCAATGTCAGGTGCGGCTGAAGCGAACACAGGTGTAATTCTTGATTTCTTCCTACCAGCAGGGCAAGGTAAAGCACAGCTTTGGATCGATGGTTGGCTTATTCCAGCTGATGCTAGTAACAAGGATGACGCACATCTTTTCTTGAACTACATGATGCGTCCGGAAGTTGCTGCCGCTGACAGTAACTACACTTGGTATGCAACTGCAAATCTAGCAGGGAAGAGCTTAGTTGACGAAGAAGTCACATCTAGCCCAGCTGCTTTTCCAACATCTGATCAAGTTGATCACATGTACACAACAGCACTTTTACCACCAAAAGTTAAGCGTCTTCAAACAAGAACCTGGACTAATTTTAAAGCGGGTAATTAAACTCATAAAGATTTGACGGCGGTAATTTCATATCGCCGTCTTACTTTTGTCAGTAATTATAAATAGTGAGATTTGATTTGATAGAAAAATCGAACGTAGATCATACAACTTGGCACACTGACGACAAAACTAAACCACTTGTGCAGATTAAAGGGCTAACAAAAAAGTTTGGCGATGTTATAGCAGTTGATAATGTCGATTTAGACATATACCAGGGTGAACTTTTTTGTCTTCTTGGTGGTTCTGGTTGTGGTAAATCAACACTTTTAAGAATGCTTGCTGGGTTTGAATATCCAGAGGCTGGAACGATTCACATAGATGGTATGGATATGTCTAACGTTCCTGCTTACGAACGCCCAACTAATATGATGTTTCAAAGTTATGCGCTTTTCCCACATATGACAGTTGAAAAAAATATTGCATTTGGTCTTCAACAAGATGTTATGCCTAAGGATGAAATTGCAGATCGTGTTCATGACATCCTAAAATTGGTTGAGCTTGAAGGGTACAAAAAACGTAGGCCTCAACAGCTCTCTGGAGGACAACGCCAAAGGGTAGCATTGGCAAGGTCGTTGGTTAAAGAACCAAAGTTATTATTGTTGGATGAACCTCTGGCAGCTCTTGATAAAAAGTTACGAAAGCAAACTCAATTCGAACTTGCTAATATTCAAGAACAAGTAGGGGTTACCTTTATAGTGGTAACTCATGATCAAGAGGAAGCTATGACTTTGTCTTCGAGGATGGCCGTTATGGATGCTGGTAGGTTTAAACAAATTGGGACACCTACAGAAATTTACGAGTTTCCTGAATCTAGATTTGTTGCTGACTTTATTGGTTCTGCTAATATTTTTGAAGGTCGTGTAAGCGAAGATGGCTCAGATCATGTCCGAGTGTCTACTAATGTTGGAGAGGTGTATATAAACCATGGCCAATCAGTTGCGGAAAATAAACAAATTTGGGTTGGGCTAAGACCTGAGAAGATTAACCTCAGTATAACACCACCTAAAAACACAGGGCCCAATCAAATTATGGGGCAGGTAGAAGATATAGGCTACCTTGGCGAAACGTCTATTTACAAAGTTCGTCTTCAAAATGGGCAAATTGTTGATGTAACAGCACCGAACCAAAAACGACCGATGAGCCGCACTCATAGCATTACTTGGGAAGAAACAGTATTTTTGAGTTGGGAACCTGAGAGCGTAATGTTGCTAACCTCATGAATGAGAAAACCAAAAGTGTTAATAGAACAAGCGCTGAACAACGGAGCTTGTTGCCTAGCCGCGTTGGTCAAAAAATTCAGAAACATTGGCGGTTAATTGTAATAATTATTCCTTTCGTTTGGCTTTTATTATTTTTTCTACTTCCATTCTTTATTGTTGCAAAAATTAGTGTTGCAGAATTAAAAATAGCGAGTCCGCCATTTTCTAATATGTTCGAGTGGACAGACAGTGGTATTGTAACGGTGCGAATTGTTTTTGATAATTTCATTTATATCATGACTGATAATCTTTACTTTGATACTTACCTAAACTCAGTAAAAATTGCGGCAGTTTCGACATTCTTTTGTCTCTTGTTTGGTTACCCTATCGCCTATGGGATTGTTCGTTCTGGTCCATTAGCAAAGCCAATTTTTCTTTTCTTGGTTATCTTACCATTTTGGACATCTTTTCTGTTACGTGTTTATGCATGGATGGGACTGCTTTCGGATCAAGGTACTATTAACAGTATTCTAATAGCACTCGGAATTATCAGTGAACCTATTCAAATGTTGTATACAGAATTCGCTGTTTATATTGGTATTGTTTATACCTATATGCCGTTCATGATATTACCACTTTACGCCAACCTAGAAAAACTTGATGGCAGTTTAAATGAAGCGGCAGCTGACTTGGGATCAAGGCCGACTAACACCTTTTTTAAAGTAACACTGCCATTAACTATGCCGGGTGTTATCGCCGGCTCATTACTTGTATTTATTCCTGCAACTGGTGAATACGTTATTCCTGACTTACTAGGGGGTGGTAATGTTCAAATGATTGGTCGCGTTTTATATAATGAGTTTTCGCGAAATACTGATTGGCCTGTGGCATCAGCAGTTGCTCTCACTATGCTCTTCTTGCTTGTATTGCCCATTATAGTATTTCAGTATTATCAGGGCAAATCGACGGGAGGAAAATAGAAAATGCACGGTAGGCGCTCTCGTTTCCTTACAGTTATGATTACACTTGGGTTAGCATTTTTTTATATTCCAATGATCCTTTTGGTTGTCTACTCGTTTAACTATTCTAAATTGGTTCCAGTTTGGGGTGGTTGGTCAACTAGATGGTATGAAGTTCTTTTTGCATCTGAAGAGGTATGGAGCGCGGTCAGTCTAAGTCTTAAAATTGCACTTGTGAATGCAACTTTCGCCACAATCTTTGGTTTATTAGCGGCCTTATCAATGGTACGGTTTGGTCAATTCAGAGGCCGCACTTTGTTTGGTGGGATGCTTATGGCCCCCTTGGTTATGCCTGAGGTTATAACAGGTCTGTCTTTGCTAGTTTTATTTATCACGCTAAGACAAGTTTTTGGTTGGCCAGAAAATCGTGGATTTGCTACCATTACAATTGCTCATATAACATTTTCGATGGCCTATGTGGCGGTTACGGTTCAGGCCCGGCTAACAGGAATGGGACAATCGTTGGAAGAGGCCGCATCTGATCTAGGTGCCAAACCCTTTAAAGTTTTGACAGCGATTACAATTCCGCGTCTGATGCCAGCGTTGGTTTCAGGTTGGCTGTTGGCGTTTACTCTGTCTCTTGACGATTTAGTGATCGCCAGTTTTGTAACTGGACCTGGGGCTACCACATTACCCATATTAATTTTTTCTCGAATTCGACTTGGTTTGCGCCCTGACATAAATGCCTTGGCAACAATCATTATATTGGTAGTTGCAGTTTGCATAGCAATTGCGGCACTTATCATGTTTAGACAACAGAAGCGTGATCTTTTAGATCAACAACTTGCTAAACACGTAAAATGACGTTTCAATTTATTAAATAAATTTTATTAGGGAATAGAAATGACAATTTCAACATTATCTGCAAACGAGCCAAACCTTGAAACGCTAAAGTCTTGGGATCGTACCCACCAAATTCATCCATGGGCGGCTATCGACAGCTGGAGAGGTTATGATAACATGTTTGTCGCGTCTGCTGACGGAATCTATATGTGGGATGGTTCTGGGAAACGCTACATTGATGGACCGGGTGGAATGTGGTGTAGCCAAATTGGGTACGGAAGAAAAGATATGGCTGAAGCAATTGCGGTACAGGTGGAAAAATTATCTTACACCTCTCCATTTACAAATTCGTCAGAACCATCTGTAATTTTGGCAAAAAAAATTGCTGATCTAGCGCCGGGCGATCTGAATAATGTGTTTTTTACAACAGGTGGATCAACGGCTGTAGATACTGCACTGCGAACAATGCAATACTTAAATAATCGTCGTGGGTTTCCCAAAAAAAAGATGATAATCGCCCGTGAAAAAGGATATCATGGATCCACTTATTTGGCGCATTCTGTGTCAGGTAAGGATAGAGATAAATCTCATTTTGATTTTGACACGCAACTTGTTCATTTTTTACCAGATGTGAACCCATATTGCAGACCCGATAGCATGAGCACGCAAGAGTGGTGTGACGCCAAAATAATGGATTTGCAGGCTGCTATTTCTAAGTTAGGTGCTGATAAAATTGGAGCATTTATTGCAGAACCTATTCTGAGTTCAGGTGGCGTAATTGTCCCTGCTTCTGGATATCAAAAGAGAACTTGGGAGATTTGTCGTGAAAATGATATTCTCTATATCTCAGATGAGGTTGTAACAGGGTTTGGCCGTTTGGGTCACTGGTTTGCATCAGAAGCGGTGTTTGACTTTGTACCTGACATAATAACTTGCGCAAAAGGGTTAACGTCAGGTTATTTGCCGTTGGGCGCATGTATTATCTCAGATCGGGTTATGGAGGCCCTGAGTCAAGGTGAAGAACAGTCTGCATTCACAAATGGCTATACCTATTCTGGTCATCCGGTATCGTGTGTTGCTGCTTTGAAAAATATTGAAATTATTGAAAATGAAAAAATTCTAGAAAATGTCCGCAATGTAACACCCCATTTCCAAAAGCGTCTAAAAGAACTTATGAAGTACGACATTGTTGGTGACGCTCGTGGAATGGGTTTACTTGGTTGCATTGAATGCAAAGCTGATGATCTTGAAGCAGAACGTTCGCTGGGATCAAGGGTTGATCAGGCTTGTGAAGAGCTGGGGTTGATAGTGCGCCCTCTTATCAATATGGCTGTTTTTTCACCTCCACTTATCATTACATTGAAACAAATTGATGAAATGTTCGATATTCTTGAAATGGCTCTTATCAAAGTAGAAAATGAATTAAAGTTAAATTAGTCTGAGGTTAAATTGGATGTACTTTGACATCGCTTTATTTTGGCTGCGGGGTAATCTTACTAGATTATAATAAATCTCCAAAGCCACCGATTTCTTTGGATAAATCATCTTTTATAGTGATTAGCTTTTACTGGCGTGAATATGCATTTTAGGTTCAAAAATCAAGATCGGCGTAATAGCGTACAAAAATCTAATGAGCGCATGTATTGATGAGTATTTATGATATGGGCCTCTAATTTAACCCCTCACGAAATTATCGTGAGAGTTATATGTGATTTTTTGTATCGAGTAGTATAGGAATATGATCACTGTATTTAAGCCATTGAGTAGGTTTAGATAGAGAAAAAGAGCAATCCTGGTTCAACCAACTTTTATGAGTAAAAATATAATCAAAATGGTATGGTTTTTTTATATTTCGATGTAGAAAAAATGTTGCCATACTTTCATCGCCATGCTCTATTTTCTGAAGGTAGTGATAGGCACTATGAACGTCCTCTTTCTTGAGAAATCGAACAACATCGGAATGATTACCTTCTGAACGTTTTCTATCCGACTGTGCATTACTGTTCCAATCGCCAGCAATTATAATTTTTGAAAAATCTAAAAATTCTCTATTTTCTAATAAAAAATTCCAAAGCTGATTTATATACCCTTTTTTTATAGTTGATGCACTTTTCGTCCAAACAGCAACTAAAGTATATTGGTTATTAATTAATACAGGTAAGAAAAGTTTGTAGGCGTTTGAGTGCGGTGGCAATGCTTTTAATGTAATATTGGTTTTGGCAAAGACACCTAAACCCTGATGTTTTTTATCCCCTACCCAAAGGTAGTTTTTAGCCCATTGTTTATATTCTGAATCTGAACTCTGCTGTGGATCTTCACACTCTTGGATAATTAATATGTCTGCGTTATATTTTTTTAATAACTGATACTTATCTCTAAATTTGCAGTTACAATTCCAACTCAATACTTTCATCAACACAGCTTTCTTAATTACAACTTAAATATAATAATAGAAAGAAATAGTTTAGGTTTTGCCTAAGATTATCTTACTCTACGAATTCGTTAGATGCATTAGCTTGATATAACAAAACCTGTTCCAACAACTCTGAGGCATCAGTATCATTAATACCTATTTCATCCAAATTTTTTACAGTATTTTGCAAATATTCAAGACTACTACCTAGTATTCCTACTCCTGTTGCTACATATCTTATCTGTTCACTCCGCGAAATGTTTGGAAGCATCATTTCCGTAGTATGATCGGCAACAAAAGTTAAGGCTTTTTTGTCTACACCATCAATTTGAACTGTAATAAAACGAGCATGGTATCCGGGGGCAATCATTTCACGGCGAAACAAAATTTCAGTTTCAGTTTCAACTTTCTCAGCAGATATTTTGAATGCAAAACCCTCACATCCTTTACCATTATCAAGGGCAGCCATGAGCCCCGGTGCTTCGGCAGTGCCGCGACCTCCATGTGTGTCAACTAAAATGAAACGGCGCTGATGTTTAGGTGCGAAAGCATGTCTTATTCCTGAGAATTCGAGAGCTGGGTCCCATATCAGAGATCCGTAAGCAAAAATTAGAAGATCGCCCTTATGATTAGCCAAGGCTTTCCTTCTTAGAGTTTCACGGGTTTCGTCATCATAGAACTCAAGTGTTAAAGGAAGACCAGAATTAGCTAACATCTCCTTCACTTGCTCAGTTGTTATTGTCCGAAAAAACGAGTCTTTGCTTGGTTTTATAAAACTACGCAAATTAGGATGATGTGAAAATGGATCAATCATACCTGCAACCTTTTGAATCAGTCATTATTGTTTTTAACTCCTTTTTTTTCCCATTGGCATAGTGGAAATTCTAATCATTTCAGGTGTTTGAAATAAATCTGGATTATCTAAATAATTTAAGAACATTTCTGTAGCATCTCCACCCCAGAAGACTTCTTTATGTAAAACAAAGCTGGGCACACCAAATACACCTTCGTTTATTGCAAGATTAGTATTTTCTCTTAACTTTTGTTTGACATTATGGTCATTAATAACTGTGTTAGGGTTAGATATGCCTATGGCTTTTGCTATAGCTTGAATCCCGTCCGTGGTGTCTGGCTGAATCCCTTGCCCATAAATTATATTAAAAATTGCCTTAACGTGATGGAGCTGACTACCTGCAGCAACACAAAGACGTAGCGAGGGAAGAGGATTATATGGATGGCGTGGTGGCATAGAAAATGGAATACTAAGTCGATCTGCGTTCCATTGAAAAAATCGATAAACAAAACGTCTTTTAGCTGGAATTTCCGCAGGTCCCAGTTGGCCCCAATGCTTGAGTAAAGATCCAAACAGTACGGGTTTTAAAGTGATATCTAGGCTCTGAGGTAATTCAGAAAAACGCGCTAACTGTAGATAGGCAAAAGGTGAAATAAAGTCAAAATACCAGGTAGCTTTAGACATAATTTTTTATTCCAAAATCCAAATGATATCTGTTTACATTATATAAATAAGTAATAACCTAATAATTTCAGAAAGGACACAGCTTTAATGATTGATCTTTACACATCGCCTACACCAAATGGTTGGAAAGTCGCAATGGTTCTTGAAGAATTGGAGTTGGATTATAAGGTGAAATATGTAGATCTTTCTATTGGTGATCAACACAAATCTACATTTTTGAATATGAACCCAAATGGCCGTATTCCAGTCATTGTTGATCATGGTGCCGATGGACAAACTATCTTTGATTCTAATGCTATTTTATTTTATTTAGCTGAGAAAACTGGCAAACTGTTACCTAGCAAAGGCCCAGAGCGCCATGAAGTGATTCAATGGCTAATGTTTCAAGCTAGTGGGATTGGGCCAATGCAGGGTCAAGCAGTAGCATTCGAGCGTTACTTCCCCGATGATGTTCCTGCCGCTCGAAAACGGTATCATAATGAAACTCGACGGCTCTACGAAGTTCTTAATAGTCGTCTTGTAAATCGTACTTGGTTGGCAGACAATTTTTCTATTGCAGATATTTCAAATTGGTCATGGATCAGAAGCCACAGGTGGGCTCGTGTGCCGACCGAAGGACTAATAGATCTTGAACGATGGATGAATGAAATGCGTTCTCGCCCTGCGTGCGAGCGTGGGCTTAATATTCCACCCTCACCAGGTCGAGCCGATGCTGTAAAGGCATTGGGTAGTGCAATGACTACGGCATGACTGAAGATAATACTAAAATCGATATAAATGGCATGGCGCATGTAATCCTGACAGTAAGCCAGTTTGAAAAAGCTCGTCATTTTTATGGCAGCCTATTGCCCAAGTTTGGCATGTCCCTAGTACATGACGGGCCTGATTTCTTCTACCATGTAGGAGCTCGCACAGCGATAGGTGTGCGTAAATGTGATCCTGAATTTTCGAAGGAATGCTTTCAACAATACAGAGTCGGATTACACCATCTCTGTCTTCGAGCTAGGTCTCGCGCAGATGTTGATAAAACAGCATCACTTGTGATCTCACTTGGAGCGAGAATTGTGCGTGGCCCTGAAGAGAGAGAGTGGGCTCCAGGATATTACTATGTTTTATTTGAAGACCCGGATGGAATCCGTTTAGAGGTTAATTTTATACCTGGGACTGGCCTACTAAAAGATGGGGAAAGCTTCGGTGGTAAAGAGGATTACGTGCGAGTTGACGGTAAGGATACAGCGTTTAAGACCTGACACAACATTTCCTATCTTGTAATCCTTATTCGAACATCAGCCATTAGGTATTTTTTTATCAAGAGCTTCAATCATTTTGTCTCTCATAATAAATTTTTGAGGTTTTCCTGTGATTGTCATTGGTAACTCCTGAACGAATTTAAAATACCTAGGTATTTTAAAATGGGCTATCTCTCCTTTACAAAACTGAGTTAATTCTTCTTGCTTAATATCAACTCCTGGTATGGGAACCACCCATGCGCATACTTCCTCTCCCATCCTTTCATCAGGTACTCCAAATACCTGAACCTCACGAATTTTTGGGTGTGAAAATAGGAACTCTTCTATTTCTCTGGGATAAATGTTTTCGCCACCTCGGATTATCATATCTTTTAGACGGCCTGTAATGGTACAGTATCCCTCTTGATCAAACACTGCTAAATCGCCAGTATGCATCCAACCGTCTTTGATTGTTTCATTTGTCCGTTCAATGTCATTCCAATAACCTGTCATGATTGAATAACCTCGTGTACAAAGCTCTCCTGCTGTACCAACTGAAACAATATCACCATGCTCATCCACTATTTTTGCCTCTAAGTGGGGGTGAATGCGGCCAACTGTTTCACAGCGCTTATCAACAGGGTCATCAACAAAACTTTGGAAAGAAACAGGCGCAGTCTCTGTCATTCCATAACAGATTGTCACCTCCCTCATATTCATTTGAGTGTTTACTTTTTTCATTACTTCTACTGGACATAGTGTCCCGGCCATAATCCCTGTCCGCAATGAGGTCATATCACGTGGCGTAACCTCAAGCTCCTGAAGCATTCCAACAAACATTGTGGGAACCCCGTAAAGAGCAGTGCATTTTTCTCTCGCCACGACGTCTAATGTTTGTTTGGAATCAAATGCCTCACCAGGAAAGACCATCGCGGCACCTTTACTTACAGCACCAAGGACAGCCATTACCATGCCAAAACAATGATAAAGAGGAACGGGAATTGCCAAACGATCGCTATCAGTAAGCTTTATCTTATCTGTTACAAGGTGTGCATTATTAACAATATTGTAATGGGACAAAGTTGCCCCTTTCGGTTGGCCGGTAGTTCCAGAAGTAAATTGTATATTAATCTCATCATCAGGCTTTAGCTCTTGCTCTATTTCAGTGAGCCTTAACTGCTCGGTTGGTCCCCCGAGAGATGCAACGTAGTCGAAAGACCAAAACCTATCAAAGCTTTCAACTTCATCCATCACAATTACGTGCCTAAGGTCTGGTAGTTTTGCGGCTTGCAGTTCACCTCGGCAACAATTTTCCAGTTCTGGAGCTAATTTATGGATCATTTGAAGGTATTCAGAATTTTTGAATTTCTTTGCTAAGACAAGTGCTTTGCAACCAACTTGATTTAAAGAATATTCTAATTCCAAAAGTTGATAAGCAGGGTTAATATTGACAAGTATCACACCGATCCGGGCAGTTGCAAACTGTGTGAGAACCCATTCAAGACGGTTAGGTGACCAAATGCCTAGTCGATCACCTTTATCTAAACCAATAGCTAAAAAACCAAGAGCCAACTCATCCACAGCTTTATCAAAATCACAATAGGTCAATCTATGATTTGGAAAAATTAAGGCGTCCTTCAAACCATGTCTGGAAACAGAATTTTGTAAGAGCTGCGGAACGGTGGAATTAACGAGTGGCGGTTCCGTGGGGCCTCTGACATATGAAACATTATTTTTTGGCGTTAAATCATTTTGAGTTACTGAATCATACTGCACATCAAAGTTTTTTCTACGATCTAAGGCACTTTTATTAGGACGTTTCATTATTAGTTCTCCTTAATCAGTATATTTTTAAATGCAGAAAAAATTCTGTTGGCAGACCGTTCATCATTTCACAATATTTTTTCCTTATTAGCAATCTTTTTAACTTTGAAATTTTTAACCTAATGCACTTCTGCAGTCTAATTTACGTTACCAGCTTGAGTTTTAATTGGGTTAGGTAAAATGTCTTGTATTAATAATAAACTAGGGCCGTTCCAAAAAACTTGGAGGAACTAAAACCTTTTTAATTATAAACTTAGTGCAGGAAGAGCAGATAGTTTCTTTAAAACCAGCGTGCCGAAAGCTAACCTTTAGAGTTTTTCAAACGTGAACTAGATTGGTGATCCCGTTATACTGTAGCATAGGAAAGTGAACTGCTTTCTCCATCTAGATGATCTGATTACATTATGATTTTTAGATAGGAAGATGAATTTTGTATTTTTTGCGTAAGCTTGCGTCGAGTTGATAATCAAAGATGGCCGCAGAGCGTTCCGAGAGTATTTCCTCTTTACGCTTGGTTGCCTTCTCTAGTAGATCGGGCTTTCCGAGTTCGACCCACTCTTTGGGCGAGGTGCGGTCGCCCAATGTGGGGTAGACATAATCTGATTGCATACGTTTGAGAGTTTGATCTTCACCAAGATAATGACCGGGTCCGCCCATACAAACCTGCGCAATTTGATCGAGGGCGAGGGTTTCATCAGTGACTTCAATTCCACGTACGCACCTTAAAGCTTGACCGATAATATCATCACTAAGAATTAAACTTTCAAGACAAAACCCAAGAAGGGAAGCATGCATGCCTGCTGCTTCATATACCATGTTGAGGCCTGAGAGCCCCGCCATTACGTTTGAACACATTTGTTCCCAACCTGCTTGCATATCTGGCATTTTGGAGTCAGATGCGCCGCCTGCGGCGCCTCCTGGAAGGTTATAAAATTTGTGCATTTGCGCACAACCTGCGGTGAGGAGGGCTTGTTCGCCAGATCCAACAGACATAGCTCCTGTGCGCAAATCTAGACCAAAGGGCCAAGTGCCAAAGATGGCAGGATGCCCAGGAACAATAGCATTTACATAAACAAGCCCTGCGAGACATTCGGCAGTCGCCTGCGTAATTGCGCCTGCAACAGTTGAGGGGGCTGTGGCTCCCGCCATTCCAGCTGAAAGTAACAACACTGGCATACCACCACGAATACAAGCCTCCATCACCTCACAACTTTCTGTCGCAAACTTCATTGGCGGCACAACAAAGCAGTTGGAGTTAGAAACAAAGGGACGTTCGCGGTATTTTTTCTCTCCACCAGCAATTTCATAGAGCATTTCAAACGCGCCGGGCACAAAAGAGGGTTCGGTGAATGATGTGCCAATGTGCTTGGTAGTCCCTGATGTACAGGCAAAGATTGTATTTAGATCCATTTCATAATTGTTAGGAATATCACGACAGACCATTGGACGTTGCATGAAGTGCACGTTATCCAGTTTATCTACGATGCGTGCGGCATCATGCAAATCTTGGACGGTGCATTCGCGATACTGATTTCCATGAACATCTACAATGTGCACAGCAGCGCCCGCGGTACCATAGTGGACACGGTTACCTGAAAGTATGAGATCATTTTTACCATCACGACTGAACAGTGTAACTTCGCGACAGGCTTTAGACAGCATATCTTCTACCAGTGTGCGAGGGAATCTAATACGACCATCCTCACCTTGGATTGCTCCAGCACCTGTAAGGATTTCTACACCTGATGGAGGTGCATCAGCAAGACCGATAGTTTCGAGTGCATCAAGAGCAGCTATATGTATTTTTTGGACATCAAGATCAGAAAGTGGCTTGTATGTGCCGCCTTCTATGCCTGCCCGAATTGGACGAACATCTTCAGTAAGAGGAGCTGAGCGAAGAGCTTTTCGGGCAGAGCGGCCACCGGAACGGCGAGAAAGGGTTGAAGACATTTTTATACTCTCTTTTATTGAATAAGAGTTCACGGTTTTGACGCAGTAAATTTGTTAAAATTTACATACGGCACCATCAGCCTGCTATTTCAAAACGGTTAGCCACTGATTGGTTTTTATCGTAATCTCCTGCTTTATTGCTTCAAAATTGTTATAGATTGAACTAGTCGAATTGCCTATTTGCGGCAGACTCGTCGCTTTTAGAACTTTTAAGGAATATTTTTTTACCTTAGAGAGCATTTTTTTATTTTAGTTGCATAAATTTGTTGGAGTTTTTTAAGGCTGTACTTATAGGTTCTCTTGATGCCAGTTTTACTCTTCACAACATAAGGGGTTTTAGCCAAAGAAATGATCAAAGTTGATAAATAATGTTTAGTAAAAAAAATAATTTGGATATAATTGAAAAACTCTAATTAAAGGAAGTAGTAACACTAATGCGCATAGGTTTTATTGGACTAGGTGCGATGGGAGCAGCTACAACCTTAAATTTGATCTGTCCCGAGCCTGGAATACACTCAAAATAGGCGCAAGTGATAGTTGGTGCATGCATCATGACGCACCTTCAGTATTTACTGCCATTATGACTCGTCTTTTTCGTTAGACCTTTGCCAAAAAGACTAGCGGTTAATAATGGTAGCCTGCGATGACGCTTGAACGACAGCACCAGTCATCCGGCTCGTTTATGATAAATTCGAAGAGGCCCAAGAAAAATATGGTGGCAACAAAAGTGAGCTTCATGTTGTCAAACTAGAAGAGGACGCTGCAGGAGTTTCCCTTCGTCTAGATGGTGATTGGACACCTCATTGGAAAAATAATGTGACTGCCCAAGTAACTCTTTCAAAAGCGTTTACATTGATCCGAGTAAATGAACATTTCTTGACAATATCTAAAGAATTTTTTTCCAAAGATACACTAATAATACTCCAACAAATATCCAAAATATACGTTTAAGCATTTTTATTTATCTTTCTTATAATATTTTTTCTTTAGGTAAAAACTGTGCCTAGATTGGAAATCATGATAATAATTAATATAATATATGCAGATATAATATTTATTGATTCACTGGTGTCAAAGACAGGCTTTCAAGACTTTGATCTCAGCCGTTAGTAAGATTTTTTGACAATGCTCACATAACATTTAAGAAACCTAGTGGCTTTAAAGAGGTAAAATAGTTCACCTCTTTAAAGCCACATTAAACATCAAAAAAAGACATTTAGTTCACTAAGTTCATTTTAGCTGAGTAGAGTAGCACCAGTTTCCATACGAACAATTTTTCCGTCTTTTTTCATGATAACGCCCATAACGGCCTCTTTTGTGTCATCAGGGTAAGACATGAAATCGTGCATTACCAAGATATCATCATTTTCATAAACGCATCGCGATGAGTCTTGAACAAACTTTTCATTAGTCATCATACCTGTAGCCATAGACATCCAGTCACTTTTTGAAAACTCGTTACCTGTTTTGTGAAAAACAAAAACTGCATCTTCGTGAATAAGATTTGCATAAGAGTTAACATCTCTGTCAGCCATACTTTTTTGTAATTTATCATAAAGAGTCATTATTTTTAATCCAATCATATTTTTTGTTAAAATTATATTTTAAAACAGTGACTTAAGCGGTCCTAGTGAAAGCTTCATCACTCATAACGGTAATTGCGGTTGTTTCTAATAAGGCACCAGCGGCGGCTCTTTTGGCTTTTAAGCCTTCATGACCTCCAAATGCTTTCATTGCTTCAGGGGAATCAAAGTCTATTATGACCGTTAATTTGTTGTCATTATCTTTTTCTGTTCCTGCAAAAATGAGTTTAGCTCCAAGAGCATTTAGCTCTGCCTCATTTTCAAAAAACATTTCTTTCCATGGAGCAAGTCCACGAGAAAGGTCTTGGGTAAGTTTAACAAGCATATTTAATCTCCTATATTTTATACTGACCGGTATTTTTAAGATCGAAAGATACATAAATTATATTTATTACATAAAGTAAACCCACAGCTTTGCAACTTTGTTACAATTCAAAAAGTTACCGATTGGATAGTTACATTACATTGTGATCGTTAGGGTAAATCTAAACCTAATAAAATCTAATTTCTTCTTCTATTCTTAGCGGATCTCTGTTACGATTTTAGAATGGAAGAATTTTTAAATCAAATTATCGTGGGTGGGGTGATTGTTGTAATAGCGGTCGTTCTATATTTTTCAAAAGATAATAGCAGTAAAAGTAAGAAGAAGTAGGCTAAAAGCAAATAAAAACCTCAGCACGCTAACAGAATCTTTTATTTAAACTTAAAATGGGCGGATGCTTTGCCGCCAAAATCTTATTAAATTTGGTTTATACGTCCAAAAGCCTTAAAGCGGCTGCAAGAATATCTTCTGATAGTTGATGATCTCCATTTTTGTGTGCTTCTTCCCCTTTGGTTCTTAGCATTTTTGCAGCTTCAATTATAGCCCCATGTTTAGTTATATCTAGTTCTGAAATTGCTTGATTCACATCACCAATTTTCATTGGGCACGAATATGAAAATGCAAATGAAGGGAACACTCCTAAAATCAAAATAAGTAGTAAAGTTTTGAGTTTCATGATTTTCTCCCGAGTAAAATTATATGTATTCAGTATACAGAAAAAGAATAAATTTAAATAGTGAGCAATTGTCACAGCAAAAAAGTTTTTGAATCTTTCCTGCCATAAAGATTACAAATCTTTATGGCAGGAAACGAAGTTTGTTAAGATAGAGCCATTGTAACGGTTGGGTATCTCAAGTATTGAATTTTTCAAATTCTAATTAGAAATTAATCCCTTAGTCGACAAACGCTTGCATGTACTTTTTAAAAGGAGATATCCGTATGCCACAGGCTAGTCCTCAAGACTTGAAAGATCTACCTCAAACACTAGTTGGACCTTCTGCATGGTTAGGAAAAGATATGGCGGCTAATCCCGATGCTTGGCTATATAGCCTAACAGTGGAAGATATCAAAGATTTAGAAAATTCTGCTCAGTATTTCCTAAGTCTTGGTGTTGATATTGGTGAAATTACTAAAGAAACATTCCCACTAACAACATTTCTAAAGCACATTAATAGTTTGCAAAATAAATTGTTAAAAGGAACTGGCGTAGAAGTCCTGCGTGGTCTGCCCATTACAAATTATTCTCAAGAGTTTACTGCAACAATCTTTTGTGGGTTAGGGTCACATCTTGGAAGTGCTCGTTCGCAAAACTCTGATGGTCATATTTTAGGGCATGTTCGTGATATCGGTGCAGATCCAAACGACCCTAATAGTCGAATTTATCAAACTTGTGATCGTCAAACATTCCATACAGATAGTGCCGATGTCGTAGGCCTAGTTTGCATCAGAGAAGCCAAAGAAGGTGGACGATCATTATTAGTAAGTGCTGAGTCCATTTATAACCGCATGAAATTAGAATGCCCTGATTTGTTAGAAAAACTATTTGATCCTATCGCCACAGATCGTCGTGGAGAAATTCCTGAGGGTGCGAAGCCATTTATGGAAATACCTGTTTTAAATTGGAACCAAGGATATCTAACTGTTTTCTATCAAAGACAATATATAGATAGTGCGCAAAGGTTCGAGGGAGCGATGCGACTAACTGCTGAGCATATTGAAGCGCTAGATATGTTTGACTCGTTGGCAAATAATCCTGATCTTTGCTTTGGTATGCAGTTGGAGCCAGGAGATATGCAATTCGTGTATAATCATTCTCAGTTGCATGATCGCACTGGGTTTTTAGATTGGCCAGATCCTAAAGAGCGACGTCATTTAATGCGTTTATGGTTGTCTATGGAGGGTGATCGCCCTTTACCAGATTGTTACAAAGAACGTTATGGCTCGATTGAAGTTGGTAATCGTGGTGGTATCATCACGAAAGAAACTAAATTGCATGCACCCTTAGATTAAGGCTAGCCCTACGCATAGTGGAAGCATAAATCTATTGAATAAGTTTCAATGACTTAAATCAAATGTGAAGGCCAGGTCCACAAAAATTTTGTACTTTTTCCTGTTTGTCTAAGAGTTTACTTACTTTGGTTTTTCAAAGGTATAATCGAGTACTGATTTTAAATTTCCAAAAAAATATATGCTTTATATATAGATAAAATTTTATCTATAAACCATATTATTTTCACTTGTAAACTCTACTAACTAAGGAGATCCTGTGGGTTCATAGTGTTAAGTAAGTAACAATAATATTTATTAGTTATTTGTTAATAATCACGTATTAATACCTTTATTTCTGGGAGGAATATTAAAGATGATGAAATTTATATATTTTAAGCTAGTATTAGTGGTTGGCCTGTTAGCTTCGCCCACATTTGCCGCGGAAGAGTATTTAGCCCGAATATCAGGCCATTGGTCACCTACACACCAGAGTGCTATCCACTCACAACTTTTTGCTGACGAAGTAACAAAAAGATCAAATGGAAGATTAAAAGTTGAGTTTTACCCCTCAAAACAACTCTTTGATATTAGGAGTGTAATGGGTGGTGTTACTTCAGGAGCCGTGGAAATGGGCGGTATAGTAGGAGTTGTAAGTTTTCCAAAAATTAATAAAAACTTTAGTGTTGCATCGTTTCCAGGGTTGTTTGGGTCTTACGATGAGCAAAGACGGTTTTTCTTAGAAGATAAGACAGGTAGTGAAATATGGAATAATATTACTAAAAAAAGTAATACAAAACTCATTATGTATAATCCGGTTGGTCCGATTATGACCTTTAGTGGTGCACGAGAGTTAACGGGGATAGACGTAATGAAGGGTCTTAAAGCAAGAGCGCTTTTAGGAAGTGAAAGGCCAATGTGGAAAGCAATGGAAGCGTCTATTGTCTCTTTGAAAACAGGTGAGGTTTATACAGCGTTACAAACTGGGATGATTGACACAATCAATACTCCTCCGGGAAGCGTTGAGGCTTACAGCTGGTGGGAACATCTTAAGTATGCTCAAAAACCGTACCAGTATTATGCTGATGCATATATTATGGCAAATGCAACTTGGTTTGATAGCTTGCCAAAAGATCTTCAAGATCTTCTTATGACTGTTGGTGCAGAGATAGGTAAGAAGGCAACAGATACAATCTTTGACGCTGGTGAAAATTCTCTTAAGAAATTCCAAGCAATGGGTGGGATTGTCACGACACTAAGTGGTGCAGAGAAAGCTAAGTTCGATAAACTGATGAACGAGGTTGTTTTACCAGACATGGCGGATCAGTTCGATGCAAGCGCTTTGAAAGCGGCACAAGCTTTTGTAGCTAGTCAGTAAGATATAACAAATGGCTCCTCATAGATTGAGGGGCCATTTTTATAAACATGATTAATTTTTTTTTAAAGCCTTTAGAGAAATTTAACAAAATTGTTTCCCAATGTGTTTTTGCGTTAGCGACAACTCTTATTGGGTTGATTGTTCTTGCGCTGACGATGAGTGCGGTTACAAGATATGTTTCAGGTAATGGCTATGATTGGTTTATTGAGTTACCTCCAGCTATGGTTACCTGGCTAGTCTTTCCTCTGCTAGGTCCTTTATTTAAGTCTGGGCAACATATATCTGTAGATTTTGTAACCGTTTTTCTAAATAAG
>NZVE01000030.1 GCA_002697345.1 Paracoccaceae bacterium
ATCACGATCACGATCACCTTAGTCCTTCAGGGCACCCTTATAGGCAAGACAATGACGAGCCGTTGACATATTGGCAGCTTATGGAAATTTCCGTCCGTGAACTAATGATCGAAAAAGGTAAGTTCTCAGCGCCCGAAATTAATAAGCAAATAGATTTAATGGACTCTCGCTCTCCCGCAGATGGAGCTACGGTAGTTGCACGTGCTTGGATGGATCCTGACTTTAAAAAAAGATTATTAGAAAATGGCGCCAGCGCAGCAGAAGAACTGGGCTTTGAGATAGGACCAATGCATTTAGTAGTAGTTGAAAATACTCCTAAAATTCATAACTTAATAGTATGTACTTTGTGTTCTTGCTACCCACGCAACTTACTTGGTCTGCCACCAGATTGGTATAAGACTAAAGAGTATCGAAGTCGCGCAGTGAAAGAACCACGAACAGTTTTAACTGAGTTTGGGGTATCTCTTCCAGAATCCACAGTAGTAAGAGTTCACGATAGTACAGCGGATATGAGGTATCTTGTGCTTCCGCTTCGCCCTGAATCGACTGCAGAAATGTCAGAAGTCGAGCTACGAAAGTTAGTTAGTAGAGATAGTATGATTGGCACAGGGGTGATACAAGAAATCTAGGTATCTATCTATTTTCCTGCATAGCAATATAGCGAACCAAACGGAAGAACTGTTTTAAAATGGCATTAGGTAAAACATCAGGTGGGCGAAAGAATACTGCTGACTTTCTTGTAAGTATCCTTATTCGTGCATTAATTAAATTAACCTTGCTACTGCCTTATAAAATGAGAGTACCCTTTTCAGGGTGGGTAATAGCCTCTCTAGTGTCACCCATAGTAGGCTACTCTAATCGAATTAGAGAAAACCTAAGATACGTATGCCCAGATTTACCCACTAAAGAGGTGGAGCGCCTGGTTAGAGCAGTTCCGAATAATTCTGGCCGCACATTAATTGAGATATTTTCTGGAGAAGCTTTCATGGCTCGTGCAGAAAATTCGGAAATAACCGGACCTGGTTTTATTGAGCTAGAGAATGCAAAAAAACAAGGAAGATCTGTTATTCTAGTTACTGGGCATTTTGGAAACTATGATGCGCCGCGCGCAGCCCTAACCAAAAAGGGTTTTAAGGTGGGAGCTCTATATAGAGAAATGAACAATGGATATTTCAATACATGGTATGAAAGTGCTATTTCAAAGATTGGAACGCCAATATTCCCTCGAGGTAGAAAAGGTCTATCGGACTTAATAAAGTTTCTTCGTCAAGGGGGAATGGCTGGATTTCTAGTAGATCAACACATGAGAGACGGTGCGCCATTAAAATATTTTGGAAAAACTGCACTCACAGGTCTCTCTGCCGCAGACCTTGCCCTAAAATATAATGCATTAATCATCCCTATATACGGTCTACGTTTACCTAATGGAATTGACTTTAAAATAATATGTGAAAGATCGATTGCCCACAGTACCTCAGAAAAAATGACCCAAGAACTAAACGACTCACTTGAAGCTCTAGTCAAAGAGCATATGGGTCAGTGGTTCTGGATTCATCGACGGTGGAAACCTGATGCACGTATCAAAAACCCTTAACTTTTCTTTGCAAGATTCCGTAAAACATAATGTAAAACTCCACCGTTTTGAACATATTCGATTTCAACTTCTGTATCGATTCTGCACTTAAGCGCAATATGTTCAATGGAACCATCTTTATAGACTATTTGGCAGGGCACTTTAGACAATGGTCTTAAGTTTTCTTCTAACCCAGTGATAGATACTATTTCATCTCCAGTTAATTTCAAAGACGTTCTTGTTTGACCATTAGTAAATTCAAATGGGATAACACCCATTCCTACTAAATTTGATCTATGTATTCTCTCAAAGCTCTCAGCAATAACTGCTTTAACTCCAAGTAATGCTGTTCCTTTAGCTGCCCAGTCCCGCGAAGAACCAGCTCCGTATTGCTCGCCACCAAAGATTACTAATGGCGTACCGTCATCTTGGAATTTCATTGATGCATCATAAATAGACATTTCGCTATTATCAGGGCCCTTTGTGTAACCACCCTCTCTGCCATCCAAGATTTCATTTTTAATTCGAATATTAGCAAAAGTTCCTCTCATCATTACCTCATGATTACCTCGCCTTGAGCCGTACGAATTAAATTCCCTGGGTTGAACTTGACGTTCAGTCAAATATTGCCCTGCTGGAGTTGTTTCTTTAAATGAGCCAGCCGGACTTATATGATCTGTCGTTATCATATCTCCAAGTAGCGCTAGAACCCTCGCATCTGTTACATTACTAATTTTTCCAGGCTCTGAACTCATTTCTTTAAAATATGGTGGGTGCTGAACATAAGTTGATGCTGTGGGCCAATCATATAATTGACTATCAGTCGTCTCAACACTTTGCCATTTTTCGTCTCCTTTAAAGACGTCGGCATATTTAGACTGGAATGCATCTCTTGTAACAGTTTTCGAAACCAAATCTGCGACCTCTGCTGTAGTCGGCCAAATATCTTTTAGGAATACGTCTTTTCCGTTGCTGTCTTGACCCAAAGCATCCAAAGATAAGTTAATATCTAACGTTCCTGCAATAGCGTAAGCAACTACTAACGGCGGTGACGCCAGATAGTTGGCTCTAACATCAGGGCTAATGCGCCCTTCAAAATTCCTGTTACCCGACAATACGGCTGTCGCAACTAAATCACCTGTCGAAATTGCATCCGATATTTCTTTTTGAATTGGGCCAGAGTTTCCAATACACGTAGTGCATCCATACCCAACTAAATTAAAGCCTATTGCATCAAAATCTTCTTGTAAATTAGCTGCTTCCAAATAAGCAGAAACAACTTGGGATCCTGGCGCCAGAGATGTCTTAACCCAAGGTTTTCTATCTAAACCTAATGCGCGAGCCTTACGCGCCACAAGACCAGCCGCAATCATCACATATGGGTTAGACGTATTAGTACAAGACGTGATGGATGCAATAACAACTTTGCCAGACTCCATTGAATAGTTTTCTCCAGAAACGTTTACTTTTTTACCTAAAGGCCGCTTAAAATTACTCTGCATTTCATGTCCAAAAGCCTCTTTTGCGACATCTAAAGCTACATAATCCTGCGGTCTTTTAGGCCCAGAAATAGCTGGAACAATAGTCGTCATATCTAACTCTAATGTATCCGTATAAATGGGGTCATATTCTGGACCACGCCAGAAGCCGTTTGCTTTTGCATAAGCCTCTACTAGAGCTATGGTTTCTTTATCTCGTCCAGTCGTATTTAAATAACGCAAAGTTTCATCATCAACTGGGAAAAACCCACATGTGGCGCCATATTCAGGAGCCATATTTCCAATTGTTGCTCGATCAGCCAACGGCAGGTTATCTAAGCCCTCTCCAAAAAACTCAACAAACTTGCCTACAACTCCTTTATTTCTAAGCAACTGAACTACTTTCAATACAAGATCTGTACCAGTGGTGCCTTCGACCATTGAGCCTGTAAGTTTAAATCCTATCACTTCCGGTATTAACATTGAAATGGGTTGGCCAAGCATTGCTGCCTCAGCTTCAATACCTCCAACGCCCCAACCCAAAACTGCCATTCCATTAACCATTGTGGTGTGTGAATCTGTTCCAACCAAAGTATCTGGATAGGCAACCATTTTACCAAATTGATCTTCATCAGACCACACTGTTTTAGAAAGGTATTCTAAGTTCACTTGATGGCATATACCAGTTCCAGGAGGAACAACTCGAAAATTATTAAACGCCGACTGCCCCCACTTGAGAAAAGTATACCGTTCGAGATTTCTTTCATATTCTCGGTCAACATTCATTTGAAACGCTCGCGCATTTCCAAATTCATCAATCATAACAGAATGGTCGATGACCAAATCAACTGGATTTAGCGGATTAATTTTATCTGGGTCACCACCTAATGAGACTATTCCATCACGCATCGCCGCCAAGTCTACAACGGCCGGAACTCCTGTAAAATCTTGAAGTAAAATTCGAGCTGGTCGATAAGCAATCTCACGATCGCTCTTGCCCCCATTTTTAGCCCAATCAGAAAAAGCAACAATATCATCTTGAAATACTGTTTTCCCATCTTCGAACCTTAGGATGTTTTCTAAAACAACTTTTAAAGATGCTGGGAGTTTAGAGAATGTTCCTAACCCAGCCTTTTCAGCGGCATCCAATGAGTAATAGGAAAAAGTTTTCCCATTCACCTTTAGCTCTCTACGAGTTCCCGAGGAATCATTTCCGACATGTATTGACATAACTAGCTCCTAATTAAGCAGACAGTAAATATGACCTACCTCTTGCCTTATGATTTATTTCAATTCAAGTATAGAATATGAATTCTTGTTAATTTGAGCTATCATACTCGGAATGAGAAATTCATTAATCTTTTTTTATTGAGGTCTTTAAGCGTCCTAATCTATCGGCTAAGCTAACTCATGACGTTCTCAGTTTCAAATTTATCTTGTGGATATCAAGACATCCCTCTTCTTTCAAACATTGGGTTTTCTTGTGATATTGGACAAGCAATAATTATCCAAGGAGAGAATGGAATTGGAAAATCAACTTTACTTCGGTGTCTAACTGGGTTGAATCCTCCAATGTCTGGCATAGTATCTTTTGAACCGGGGACACATATTTACCTTGGCCATTCGAACGCCCTTAAAGAGGGTTTATCCGTAATAGCAAATTTAATATTTTGGAAAAATATTTATGGCTCAAAAAATATTGAAGACACTATATCTACTTTTAAGTTAGAAAATATTCTAACTTTAGAAGTAAATAGCCTTTCGGCTGGGCAGAAAAGGTTAGTAGCACTTGCCATAGTACACTTGAGTCAGCGCAGATGTTGGATTCTTGATGAGCCAACTACTGCACTTGATAAAGAGAATGTTGACTTATTTTTAAAAATCTTAGGTCACCATCTTGATAAAAAAGGGACCGCAATCATAAGTACTCATTTGAAATTAGAGTTGCCCTTAAATAGCCTCCAAAAAATAAATTTAAAATCATTTAAATCTCTCTCAATTAAGTTAGACGACTTATAATGTTAACTTTGTTAAAAAGAGATTTAACCCTAGCCTTTCGTACGGGTAGTAGTTTAACCCTAGGTATTGCGTTTTTTTTAATCTTACTGGTAATAATACCCTTAAGTTTAGAGCCAAGTAAAGAGATCCTTATCACTATCGCTCCTGGGGTTTTCTGGGTGGGTGTGCTATTAGCTTGCCTATTATCATTAGATCGCATTTTTCAATTAGATATCGAAGATGGAACACTAGAGGTCTTAAGCATCTCTCCTTTGCCTATTGAAGGGACAATACTTGCTAAAACTCTTGCCCACTGGTTAACCACGTGTCTTCCATTAATACTCCTAGTACCCATTGTCAGTATTCTTTACGGTATATCTAAGGAGGGCGCTATTTGGATAATAATTTCATTGCTTTCGGGGTCTCCAGCTCTTTCGATGATAGGTGCATTTGCAGCTTCTCTTACGTTGGGTTTAAAGCGTGGTGGCCTACTATTATCACTGCTAGTACTTCCCCTCTATATTCCTACTTTAATATTTGGCACGGAGGTAATACGAAAAAGCATGATGGGCTTGCCAGTTACAACACCGTTAGTATTTTTGATAGCAATCACAGCTAGTTCTATAGCTATTTTACCGATCCTTACAGGTGTGGCAATAAAAATCAACTTACGTTAGGGCTTTACAGATGAAGTGGGATAACCCAAACAAAACTAAATATCTAAAGTAAAAGGTAATCTAAATGTCATTTTGGAAATACACTAATCCAAATAAATTTATGACTATATCAGGAACGTTGTTACCTGGTTTTTCTATTCTTACAGTATTATTGATTAGTATTGGACTTATTTGGGGGTTCTTTTTTACACCAGATGACTTTCGTATGGGATCAACTGTAAAAATAATTTATCTCCATGTACCCTCAGCATTGATCGCAATAAATACATGGTTTGTAATGCTAATAGGGTCTTTAATATGGTTAGTTAGACGTCATCACGTCTCTGTACTTATCTCGAAATCAGCCGCCCCTATAGGTTTAATAATGACAATAGTTGCCCTGGTTACAGGTGCGATATGGGGACAACCTATGTGGGGAACTTTTTGGGCTTGGGATCCACGTCTAACCTCATTTTTAATATTATTTTTTTTCTACCTTGGATACATCGCATTATGGCAGTCAGTCGTTAACCATGACAAAATTGCAGATCTTGCGTCATTGCTATGCTTGGTCGGCTCTGTATTTGCTATTCTAAGTCGTTATGCCGTTAATTTCTGGAATCAAGGCCTTCATCAAGGAGCTTCACTTTCATTGGATAAAGCAGAAAATGTTTCAAATGTTTTTTGGTTTCCATTAATAATAAGTATAGCAGGATTTTTATGTCTTTTTGTTACTCTGTTATTGATAAAAACACGAACGGAAATCCGCCTAAAACAACTGTCAAAGATACTAACGATAAAAAAACTAGGTTAATCTACAACTCTCTAATAGGAATATATTTTTATGATGCCCGATCTTGGAAACTATAGTACTACGGTAATAAGTGCATACGTTATTTCTCTAATAGTAATAACCTGCTTCGTAATATTAACGTTAGTAAAATCAAATAAGGTAAAAAAAAAGCTTCAAGAGGCAATGCATAAAATTCAAAAAAAATAAACTTCTTTACTTAACGATTAATACATTAAATCTAATTTTTCATAATTCTATTTAATAAAGATGTATAAACGGAGGGTGCAATCAGCTGCCCAGAACACCAAGAATACAAATCATTATCATTTTCGTCTAATAGCTTGTCATAAAGTGAAAGGTCATCATCTGAAAGACTGCTTAGCGTAGAGTCAGAGAACCCTCCTAGTATAAGATCCATCTCTTTTGTACCTCTACGCCAAGACCTCATTTGAATTCGTTTAAGTTTTATCTCTCTAATTTCATTCACTAGGTTTGTTTCCTAATTTCCTAAGCTTCTTATCGACTACATCTAAATGTTTGGTAAGACGTAAAAGTTCAGACTTAGTATGCCGTAATTCAACTAATATTTCATTTAAATCAGCTGAGATTGGCATTGTTGATTCTGGGTCTTGAGGCCCAATACCCTCCCCTATTAGCAACCATGTAATTGAGATATTCAACAAGCCTGAGATCATCTGCAACTTATTAGCTCGAGGTTCGGTAATATCTTCTTCCCATTTTTTTACCGTTTTAAGTTGCACACCTAATCTAATGGCTAAAGCAGATTGACTTAACCCAACCGCTTCCCTCGCCGCATAAATGCGATCACCAAAAGTTGCATTGTCATTCGCATAATAGTTATTTTCACTTAGGCTTTCCATTATTATTTCCTTGTATTAAAAAATTAATCTCTTGAAGAGCACTGCAAGCCTAATTATGAGTTATGGCGAGAGTATTAACAATGAGGTTATTTATGTCGTTCCTATCAAGTAATTTGTCCCGAGTAAAACCATCACCAACAATCGCCGTGACACAAAAAGCGGCAGAGCTCAAACAAGCCGGAAAAGATGTCATCGGTTTAGGTGCAGGGGAACCAGATTTTGATACACCAGAAAATATAAAACTGGCAGGTAATGACGCAATACTGAAAGGTAAAACTAAATACACAGCGCCTGATGGAATGATCGAACTAAAAGAAGCTATTTGCAGAAAGTTTAAAAGAGATAATTCTTTGCTATACACCCCTGCTCAGATAAGTGTGGGAACTGGTGGAAAGCAAATACTTTATAATGCGTTAATGGCTACTATGAATGATGGTGATGAGGTAATAATTCCTACCCCTTACTGGGTGAGTTATCCTGATATGGTTTTATTAGCTGGTGGAACTCCTGTTTTAGCAGAGGCATCAATTGAGAATAATTTCAAATTAACAGCTGAGCAATTAGAAAATACAATCACAGATAAGACAAAATGGTTTATCTTTAACTCACCGTCAAATCCAACTGGTGCAGGTTATAGTAAGACTGAGTTAGCTGAGCTGACAGAAGTCTTAATGCGATATCCACATGTTTGGGTAATGTCAGATGATATGTATGAGCATCTAACTTATGACAATTTTAAATTTTGCACACCTGCAGAAATAGAGCCTAAGCTTTATGAACGAACTTTGACTGTAAATGGAGTTTCCAAGGCATACGCCATGACAGGGTGGAGGATTGGTTACGCAGGCGGTCCTGAACATTTAATTTCTGCAATGCGTAAGATACAATCTCAATCGACTTCAAACCCCTGTACAGTCAGCCAATGGGCAGCCATTGAAGCTTTAGATGGACCTCAAACATTCATTCCCGAGAATAATAAGACCTTTAAAAGAAGAAGAGATTTGGCAGTAAAATTATTAAATGACACTCCTGGTATATCTTGTTTGACGCCAGAAGGAGCTTTCTACGTCTACCCGTCAATAGTAGGATGCATTGGCAAGAGTACTTCGTCAGGTATAGTCATAAAAAATGACGAAATCTTTGCAACTCAGTTACTTGAAGAAACTGGAGTAGCCGTCGTTTTTGGGGCAGCTTTTGGATTATCTCCAAACTTTCGGGTGAGTTATGCAACTTCTGATAAAGATTTAACTGAAGCACTCAAACGTATTCATAAATTCTGTGCGGGCTTGCTATAGAATAGGCGGTAGCACGGTAAATAATTTCAATATAAAAAGGGTTAGAAGGTTAGCAGTTTATAAATAAACTTTAATCTCAAACCCAAGAGACAGCATACTAGTGCTAAACCTACTGCTAGCCCACCCCATACCCCAGGCGCTCCATATCCTAAATAAATACCTAAGTAGTAACTGGAGGGCAGACCAACAGCCCAGTACCCAAATGCAGCCATAAGCATTGGAACTTTAGTATCTTTAAAACCTCTCAAAGATCCTAGAATCATTACTTGACCCGCATCAAAAACTTGAAAAATAGCTGCCATTACCAGCAAAGTAATTCCTAAATCTATTATTGAACCTCGTGAAGGATCATCAGGAGCCAAGAAAGCACCTAAGATTTTCTCAGGTAAAAATAGGAATAGTATAACAGCAAGTAAAACCAAAATTAGTGACAGGACAGAGGCCGCTATCATTCCATTGCCTAAACTATCCACATCTTTTTTCTCAAAGTAATAGCTAATTTTTACAGTGCAGGCTTGGCTCAAACCAAGGTGGAACATAAAACTGATTGAGACAATTTGAAGAGCAATCCCGTGAGCCGCTAATGGAATAGTGCCAATTAAACCAATGATTATAGCTGTTCCTGCGAATGATAAAACTTCTGCCAACCATGTTAAACCTATTGGCCAACCTAGATTAAAAACTGTCCCGAAGACATTCCAATCTATCTTATATATTCTCTTGAAAATAGCATACTTCGAGAGCTCTTTATCTTTGATAATGTATACAACCAAAATGAGAGTTGTGATAACTTGTGTAAGGGTAGAGGCAATTGCAGCTCCAACCAAACCAAGCTCTGGCATTCCTAGCTTTCCAAAAATTAACACCCAATTTAGGGCGGTATTAAGTAACAATGAACTTATTATGACCCAAAGAAATACAGTGGTCCTCTCCAGAGCAGACAAATAACTTCGCAACACCATAATAATAAGTGCAGGCGCCATGCTTATAGAAACATATCGTAGATAGTTTTGAGCCATCTTTGAGAGTTCCGGGTCTTGCCCTAAAAGTTCTAATATTTTTCCTGACCAGAATATTACAGGGATGACGGATATTGCATAGAGAACAGACAGCCAAATGCCCATTCGAGTTACTCGCCGTATTATCACTTCTTTGTCACTAGCCACGGCCTCAGAAACCAAGGGCATTACCGCGGCTGCGAATCCAGAGCCCATAATAAAAAACACAAAAAAGAAAGTTGTACCAAGAACAGCTGCTGCAAGTTCAGGTACTCCATACCAACCGATCATAACTGTATCTATTAAATGGATAACTGACTGTGTTAAACTCATAGCTATCAACGGCAGACCCAATGAGAGTGTCGATTTAAATTGATATCTAAGGTTTTTAGATGGAAACATAATTTCGATTAGGTTTTTAAAGTCTTAAATGCAAGGGAATTGTACATCCTGTCTAACTTTAAAATTCATCTAGGTCTTTTCTTAAAGCTAACTGTCTGTCATAAATAATCAAAACTATTAAAAAGAGCAGCCACATGAAAAAAGATCTTATCTCGTCTTCGAGACTGGATAGCTATAACGCCTCATCTATTGAGGTATTAGAAGGGCTTGAACCAGTTCGAAAAAGACCAGGGATGTATATAGGCGGCACTGATGAGCGCGCATTACATCACCTTATTTCAGAGATTCTAGACAACTCTATGGATGAGGCAGTAGCAGGCTTTGCTAATAGAATTGAAGTTGAGTTAAAATCTGATTTTTCAGCAACAATTCGAGATAATGGTCGAGGAATCCCAGTGGAACCTCATCCCAAATTTCCAGATAAAAGTGCTCTAGAAGTTATAATGTGTACTCTACATTCTGGTGGTAAATTTTCTGGTGATAGCTATCAGACCTCTGGAGGTCTTCATGGAGTAGGCGCATCAGTAGTGAACGCTTTAAGTGACTCAATGATTGTACAAGTCGCGCGTAATAAAGAGCTTTATGAACAGAGTTTTTCTAGGGGTGTTCCCTTAGCACCTGTTAAAAAAATAGGTGCAGCACAGAATAGACGAGGAACAACAATTACGTTTCACCCAGATCCAGATATCTTTGGTCAGCACAAGCTAAAACCCTCACGGCTCTATAATTCAGTTAAGTCCAAGGCATACTTATTCTCTGGAGTGGAAATTCGCTGGAAGAGTGAAATAGATGATGGACAAACTCCAATCGAGGCAAGTTTTCATTTTCCAGGAGGCTTATCCGATTATTTACGCGAAACGCTTGGTGAAAGCTCCACGTATTCTAATCAAAACTTTAGTGGAAATGTAGACTTCAACAGTAAGTTTAATACTCCAGGGAAAGTAGAGTGGGCTATTAACTGGACACCAGCAAGAGATGGTTTCATTCAATCGTATTGCAACACGGTGCCAACACCAGAGGGTGGAACTCATGAATTAGGTTTTTGGAATGCAATTCTCAAAGGAATCAGATCGTATGGTGATCTAATCTCTAACAAAAAATCCTCTCAAATTACTAAGGAAGACCTTTTAACAGGTGGATGCGCATTAGTTTCTTGTTTTGTCCGTGAACCAGAGTTCGTAGGACAAACCAAAGACCGACTAGCGACAGTTGACGCCCAGCGTTTGGTGGAAAACTCAGTACGAGATCATTTTGACAATTGGTTAGCTGCTGATACAAAATCTGCAGGTGCAATACTAGATTTCTTAATTCTTCGCTCTGAAGAACGGCTAAAAAGACGTCAAGAAAAAGAAACAGCTCGGAAATCAGCAACAAAAAAATTAAGACTACCAGGTAAACTAGTAGATTGCTCGTCACGTTCAAAAGAGAGCACAGAGTTATTTATAGTGGAAGGTGATTCAGCCGGAGGTTCAGCAAAAATGGCGCGAAATCGTTCCAATCAAGCACTTCTCCCCTTAAGAGGAAAAATACTTAATGTTCTTGGAGCCGCATCTGCAAAAATAGGAACTAATGCAGAAATTAACGATCTTTGCCAGGCACTCGGAGTGGGTATGGGAGCTAGGTTTAACATTGATGATTTACGGTACGAGAAAATTATTATTATGACAGATGCTGACGTAGATGGTGCACATATCGCGACACTGTTGATGACTTTTTTCTTTACCCAAATGCGTCCACTTATAGATCAAGGGCATTTGTATTTAGCGTGCCCGCCTCTATTCAGGCTTACGCAAGGTGCAAATAGAACTTACTGTTTAAGTGAAGAAGAAAAAGATACTTTGATCGATAAAGGCATAGGTGGAAAAGGCAAAATTGATGTATCGCGGTTTAAAGGGTTGGGTGAGATGGATGCTAAAGATCTAAAAAGTACCACCATGGATCCAACATCTAGAACCTTAATAAAAGTTATTATGGATGAGGATGAACCTGGTGAGACTTCCGATTTAGTTGAACAATTGATGGGAAAAAAACCAGAATCACGATTTGATTATATTCAAAAAAATGCCCAATTTGTGGAGAATGTTGATATTTAATTAATGTGTTTCTTAAGCCTAATAATGGAGTAAAAATGAATACTTATAACCTAAAAGGTCAAGTAGCAGTTGTTACAGGAGGAGCCCAAGGGATTGGTTTTTCTGTAATAGAGAGATTATACGCAGGTGGCGCTAAAATAGCATCCTGGGATATAAATCAAGATCAAAACCAGAGTGCTGTAAAAAACTTAAGCAAAGATATTCATGCTGAACACTGTGATGTTACAGATTTTTCTTCGGTCGAAAGAGCATTAAAAAATACAGAGAACGCTTTTGGGCCAGTTACTATTTTAGTTCACTCTGCCGGGATCGCTGGGATAAATGAACCAATCCATAGCTATGATAACAACGAGTGGGAAAAAGTTATAAAAATAAACTTAACTGGTACTTACAATGTTAATAAAGCTTTAATTAAAACTATGCGAGATCAGAATTACGGAAGAATAGTCAATATTGCTTCCGTAGCTGGAAAAGAGGGAAATCCAAATGCTGCAGCTTATTCTGCATCAAAGGCCGGGGTCATTGGCTTTACCAAATCGGCTGGAAAAGAAAATGCAGACATGAACATTGCTATTAATTGCGTAACACCAGCGGCCGCCCGCACCCCAATATTTGATCAAATGACTGAGACTCATATCTCTTACATGCTTTCCAAGATTCCTCGAGGTAGATTTGTTGAAGTAGAAGAGATTTCAAACATGATAGTATGGTTAGTAAGTAAAGAGAATTCATTTAGTACTGGCGCTACTTTTGACATTTCAGGTGGACGAGCTACGTACTAGTTATCACTTTTTATCAATGAATTAATCTTAAGTTAAATTCTCAACACTTCTCCAAAGATCATCTGAAACATCTATCGAACTTAACTCAACACGAGTTGAACCAGGAATTCTTGTCCCAGGTTGCATGGATACTGCATCAGAAACTTTCTGAAACTTTTTATCAAATTCGTTAGTAAAAGTTTTAGTATCAATTATAATATAATACTGACCAATGCCGTGAGGGGGGCCGTCAGGTGACTTTAAACCACTTATATCAAGCGAATTTACAGATCCAGTCAAGCCTGCAGCAAAAATCTCAGACATTAGACCAAAACCCCAACCTTTATATCCTCCTGAAGAAACTAAAGTCCCACCTAGAGCTTTTACTGGGTCAGTTGTAGGTTTGCCATCTGAATCCACAGCCCATCCCTCAGGTATCATATTACCTGCAGCCTTTGCCATTGTAATCTTACCAAGAGCTACAGCAGAAGTAGAAAAATCAAAATGCATTAATGGCTTTGCCTCTCCTGGAACTGTCATAGCAATTGGGTTTGTACCAATAACTGGAGAGTTACCACCGGGAGGAGCAACTACAGATGACGCATTTGTAAAACCAAGTCCAATCAGTCCTTCATGAGCTATTTTTTCTGTGAAGTACCCCAGGGAAGTGCACGTATGGGCATTTGCAACGGCAAAACTTGAAATACCATTTTTTCTAGCGGCCTCTATAGCTACCAGATAACCCCGATCAAAAGCTGGTTGTGAAAATCCAAAAAGGGCATCTGATTTTACTGCCCCCTCACGAGTTTTCTCAACAACTGGTTCCACATTTCCCCTGACTCGTCCTGATACTAACTGGTCGCAGTAGCTTTGTAAGTAATAAAGACCACAAATTACATTACCTGTTTCTTCAGCTCGCCGAACTGCTTTTGAAACGGAGGTTGCTATCCACTCTCTTGCACCATGTTTCAACAGAGCTTTAATCGTTACGCTTTGTATTTCATCTAAACTAATTTTTGGCATCTGATCCCTTACTATTTTTTTCTTCTAAATTTAACCACTCGTCTTCCAGCTCAGATAAGAGTTCCTGTCGTTCTACTAAGTATAATGAAAGTTTTGAAAACTTCTTTGAATCCTTCAAGAAAAGGTCTTGGTCTGATAAAAGTTCTGTTAATTTAATAATTTCGTTCTCAATTTTTTCTATATTTTCTGGCAATGCTTTTAACCTATGTGCCTGAGTAAAGGTCAAACCCTCCAATCTCTCTTTCTTAGGCTTTAAATTATTTATATTTTTTACTTTTACAATTTTCTTCTGTTCTGACTCTTCTGAAGCTAATTGATTGCCAACTTGAGCTAAATAATCTGTCCACCCACCAGCATATACTACCACTTCATTTTTATTAATCGCGATAGTAGTTGTTGCAACCCGGTCTATAAAATCTCGATCATGACTGACCAGTAAGACTGTTCCATCATACTCAGCGATAAGTTCTTGCAGTAGATCCAAAGTCTCTATGTCCAGATCATTAGTAGGCTCATCAAGGACCAACAAATTTGATTCCTTTGCCATAATTCTTGCTAACACCAGCCTGGCTTTCTCTCCTCCCGAAAGAGAGCTTACGGGAGACCTAAGCTGATTTTCACTAAAAAGAAAATCCTTAAGGTAACCCACCACGTGTTTTGGAGTACCACGCACATTTACAAAATCTCCCTTACCTATTACCTCTGTCTCCGAGGAGTCAGTTAAGCTTTCCCATAAAGTGCTATTAAGGTTTAGTACTTCTCGATTCTGATCAAAAATAGCTGTGAGTACGTTTGTGCCTAGTTTAACTGTTCCTTTGTCAGGCTTTATTTTACCTGTTAAAAGATTAAGCAGTGTCGTTTTTCCTGCACCATTTGGGCCAACTATGGCTATCTTATCACCACTAGCTACTTTTAAAGAAAAATCGGTAATAATTTGGTTGCTTTTGAAAGACTTGGATATTTTATTTGCAACTATAGTCTGCTTTCCACTTTTGGTATTAGCCTCCAATACCATTGATGCAACGTCTTGCCGAATAATTTGACTAGATCTATCGCTCCTTAATGCCTTCAAGGCTCTTACACGTCCCATATTGCGTTTGCGCCGTCCACTGATTCCCTCTACCGCCCATCTAGCCTCTGTTTTTATTTTTTGATCTAACTTATGTCGTGCTAAATCTTCCTCTTCCCAAAGACGGTCTCGCCAATCTTCAAAGGCCTCAAAGCTTTTATTCTGCCTTCTTGTTTCCCCTCTATCTATCCAAATGGTACTTTTTGAGAGCGCTCTTAAAAATGCTCTGTCATGACTAATCATTATAAAAGCTGACTTTACTCTTCTAAGTTCAGCTTCCAACCAAAAAATTGCTTCAATATCCAAATGATTTGTTGGCTCATCTAATAACATTATTTCTGGCTCTTCCGCCAACAATTTTGCTAATGACGCCCTCCGTTTTTCTCCTCCAGAAGCAGACACCACAGGAGAACTTAAATTAAGTTTAAGCCCGTTAGAAAAAGCCTCTAATTTATAGGTCTCATTAGAGGTTAGAGAGCTACTCGCATAATCTCCCAAAGTACTAAATTTTCTCATGTCTGGGTCTTGTTCCATATAAGAAAGATTGGTTCCAGGCGACATAATGCGCGATCCAGAATCTGCTTCGAGCAAACCAGCTAAAACCTTCATCAATGTAGATTTTCCACATCCATTTCGGCCTACAAGAGCAATTCGATCAGCGCGATTCACAACTAAGTTTACATTCGAAAACACAGAGTTTTCCCCAAAGGTCAGGGAAATATTATTTAATTGTATCAAAGGTGACGAAGCCATAAAAATTCGGTACCTTTTGACCAGTTATCCGTCAACCAATCAAAGTATAATTCATCAAAAATCTGTATCCCAAATAGGCGATGAGACATATAAACATCAATATAATTATTTCTGTATGTATTTTTATAGAAAAAATATTACTTGTCTAACGATATTAGGTTTAATAATAAGTTAATCAAGTTGTAACTATAATTTTCTTAACAAAAATTATAAAAATAAGGCCTACTAAATGAAAAAAATTATAAAATCAGATCAAGAGTGGAAAACTCAATTATCCGAAAAAGCTTATAACATTCTGAGAAAAAACGGGACAGAAAGAGCTTTCACAAGTGATAACTTTCCAAAGCTATCAGGGGTATACTCCTGTGTTGGATGTGGGGCTGAGCTTTTTAATTCAAATGCTAAATTCGACTCAGGAAGTGGTTGGCCCTCTTTTTTTCAACCGATAGAAGCTAACGTTGTAGAAGAAAGTATTGATAAAAGCTTAATGATGACTCGAACAGAAGCTCATTGTGTCAGATGCGAAGGGCACCTAGGACATATATTTCCTGATGGCCCTGCTCCCACTGGGTTAAGATATTGTATAAACGGTGGTGCTCTTTCCTTTAAAGAGGTTAAAGAGAATTAAAGTTACTTCTCCTGGAGCATCTCTGGAACATTTATACGCCCAAAACTACCAAGTAGTTGCATTAAAAAGGTATTGTCCTTAACTAGTCCTCTTGTAACTCGTGAAGAAATTTTTATATCCTGTCCATCAGACAAACTAAATTCTTCGATATTCTCAACTACACCTGATTGTGAATACCTAATGGCAACGACCACCCGTTTAATCTCTTTTACCTCTCTCCAACCAGAATGTTTCATGGTGCTACCCACATAATACCAGCTCTTGTTTTGTAAGACCCCAGTTGTACTGGGTCTACCAATTAGCTCTTGAACAGATTTTTTTGTATCAACTCCCACTTTAATCATTTTCAGTTCTGACTTTAGGGGGATGTAACCATGATTCTGAATATTTTGGGAGCAGGATAAAACGAACAGACTAATAGCACCCAAAATAATGGTTCTTATAAACCAGTTTTTTTTAAGCAACCTGAACTCCTTTGTTCTTTTATTTTGATTATTATTCGTAATAACCCTATAGGTTACTCTATATGTTTTCAAGAAAGATCACTTACTATGCCTAATCAAACAGAAATAATAGTTACCAAACTCAATACATTACAAAAATATGATTTTAATATTATACTTAACAGTAGCGATACAAAATTACTTGCTAAAGAGTGCAATTTATTAGCATTAAAAAAGCTTTCTTTTGCTGGGAAATTACAGCGAGTACAAAAAGATAACTGGAAACTGAAAGCGTATCTAAAAGCTCTAGTGACTCAACCCTGTGTAAATACCTTACAGCCAATTGACACTCAAATCTTATCAACTGTTGAACGGTTATTTATTAAAGATTGGGAAGGTTCGCGAAATAGAACGGATGAAACTGTTTTAAACGCAGACTATGAAATATTAACTAATAAGATAAATCTCTTAGATATTATTACTGAAGAAATAATATTGAATGCCCCTTTATATCCACGATCAGGAGTA
>NZVE01000031.1 GCA_002697345.1 Paracoccaceae bacterium
GAAAAAGGTTCAATGATGAAAATGGCAAAGATGACCCTATTGAAGTTACACAAGATAGCAACACTCTAGCAACTGCGGGAAGTATTGAAGAATTTAATCTTATATCAGCTCAACGAAAAGAAGAACTTGATATTGCAAAGAAACAATTAAAAGCATTAGAGAAAATACAGAAAAACCAACCTAAAGAAGCGGGTTTAAATTCATGATTATTTTAGAAAAGAAATGCCTCTTAGACGGGGCGAATGGATCATCAACAACCGAGTCAACAGAACTCTCAGAGACTTGGTATATCAAATACGATGAAGTTGCAAGTGATGCGAGTATCGCAATAAGTCACAGTGGTTTCTTTTGTGGTCTTGAGCATCCTAATAATGTTTGGTTATCTCTGCAATCAATAGAAGCTGATTCCATTAGTGGTCAAGAGTGGGTTATATCATTAAACTACACCACAGAACAAACTAATATAAATAATGGTGGAGATGCAGAAGACTTCAAGACTGATGTTCAATTTGGTAAATGGACATATCAGCGAGTGGTTACAAAGGATAAAGAAACTGGTGACGATGTTGTAAATAAAGCGGGTGAACCTTTTGATTCTCCTGTTGTTGAAGAAATCTCTTGCCCTGTAGTTTCTGTGACTAGACGTAAGACAGCACCAAACATGGAGATCATACAAAATATAGGTTCAATAAATTCAGTTGCTTTTACTCTTGTCGGGATAGAGATCCCTAAGTATTGCGCACAGTTATCTGATTACAGAGTTGACAGAAATCAAGACCAAGATGGTAACGCTTTTTATACTCAAACTTTCGAGTTTAAATTAAACTTTAATAAGTCACAAGACACAAGTGAAACAATAGGGTTTAAAGCAGAGGTTGCCAATACAGGTTTTAGAGTTAGTAAAGGTGCAGATAAATACGCCAATATAACTTATGAGGGTCAGCCAATTACATCACCTGCATTTCTAAATGACGATGGCACAAGAGCAACAAGTACACCTAATTATATTCAATTTGTCATCAACAACCTCTTCAACTTCAAGACTTACAACCTCCCAACTAGATACCCTAATTACTAATGAGCTATTATCTATCAAAGAACGATGTCAAGGTATTAAAGCAGACTATTAACACAGTCAACAATATCTCAACTGGTGTTGCTCAAGGTAAGCGACCAACGATTAAGAACGCTTTTGCTTATGCTGAATTAACTACGGTAGACGATAATGGCTTGTGGTCTGCTGTAGAGGTTTACTTTGATGAAACTGGTACACCTATTGAATTAACTGATGGTCGTACATGGGGTGGTGATAACCCTTCGATAATTGTAAATGGTGATGTCTCTGCGGGTCAAGTTATGCGAATTGAGGCGTATTATTTAGTTGATGCAGAAGAAGAAGTATCTGTTTGGGTTGGCTCTGCTGTCGGTGGTGGTGGTGGTGGAGATTCTTTCTTTAGGCTTCAATGTAAAGCTGATGTAACTTTAACTCCTTTAGTTGATGATGAAGCTAGTTTCCAATTAGTTGATTTAACAAATTCTGTATTAGTTGAGGATATAACTGTTCTTCAAAACAAGATTTCTCAAGCCTTCTATGAAGAGAATGAAATCATCTATAGTATCTATGATTCAGCAAGTGACACATATATACTTGACCCGTTTATCTTTGCTCAAGGTATTCAAAATGCCTCAATCTAAATGGAATCCCGATATTAACTGGAATGATCTAAGTGGTCAGAGACTTGATTATATAGTTAGGTCTATCTATAACGCCACAGTTGAACGGGATTACTGGTATAAGGTCATGTCAGTAGATGACGTAAATCCTAAACAGTTCGTATCACAAGAGTTTTTTGATAATGACACTTTATTAGGTAAAAACACTTTATTAGAATTGGTTGTTATCTACGAGACTTTTGAAAGATGGTTAAGACCTTACGAGAAAGTAAAAACCGATTACCCTAATGGACTAGATTTATATGGACTCTGCTTCTTTCCCGATGATTCAGTATCTAATCCCGATTATACAGTTGGCACAGGTGCAAGAAATATTTTTGCATTTGATAGAATATATGGACTCGGTAATTATGATTATTCTTCGGGTGGTTCTTTATCTAATCTCGTTGGTTACGATCTGTCGTTTCTTGAAGATGAATATAATTATGGTGAACTCAATGGGGATCACTTAAGGGTGTTTCATGACATACTAAATCTAAATTTAAAGAATAGGTGTTTCCCCTGTAGTTGGAATCAGAGTAGTTTTTCTATACCCCCATCTTTTATATCTAGTATTCCTGTACCGAGTTTGTTTTTTTCACAGCTAAAGAAAATAAAGAATGAGTTTATATTAGACGATAGCTACGCTCAGTTAGTGACAGACTTCAATAATGCTGTTTATGACGAAGACCCTGCTTACGGTTTGATTCAAAATTTTGATAGGTATTCTTACGCAACTTTCCCATCAGAATCTAACACTTTAAGATCTGAATACTCAGCCACATATATAGACCCCACTAACTTTAAAGGCTTCAACATAACTGATTTTAATACAGATTTAGTCCTAACCATACAAGAGTTAAGATCGGTAGGTAATACAGTTAATTTTTCTTACACAACCGATGCCCCCATATCAAAAAGAGTGACTAATAACAACACAGTTATAAATAACGTAAATGGCGTTTATATGCAGACAGAGGTGGATGAGATTGATGTACAGTCGATTGGGCCAGTATCATCGGGGCAGTCAGTTCAAGGTGTAGTTCGGCAATTTTACCCACAGTTATTCATAGACTTAAACAAGGAAGGTTTCTTGAGTTACTATACCGAGGAAGCTAATTGATTTTTAACCCTTTAATTATATATTGATAAAACTAATAGAGACTTTATAAATGATTGATCCAGTATATACAACTACATTAATTGTTGGGGGCAGTACTCACAAGTACGCTTTTTCAGCATTACCCACAGAAATATTAGCAGATCAATCAATGGATTTGTCTATTACTATTTTAAATTCAGACTCATCACCTTATGATCTAAGCGGAGCAACAGCAGAGTTTTATTGTACTGCTCGTAATGTAACAGGCTTAGTCCCAACAGCTTTAGGTTCGGCTACTTTATCAGATTCGGGAAGTGGTACAGTTGATACAGTTTCTATTGTGTTGCCTAAAGATGGTATTCCCGATTTTCTTGGAGAGTATACACCAACTAGAACAGGTTCAAGTGTGTTTTACTTTCAGATACAGGATGCAGATTCTTACATTCAGATTTATCAATACGTCAATGTAACAGCTAGTGATTTCAGTGGTAATGGAAGTGGTAACATTGAGCTTCCTAGTAGTAGTCTAGCTTATGACCCAAGCGACCCTGCTAATTGGGTTGATCCCGACCCCACAACAGTAAGTGGGGGACTTGATACTTTAGCTGATAGAGTCCAAGTCATTGAGGATAATCCCGCTACTGGTGATATGCAAAAGTCGACTTACGACCCTCAACTTATTGAGAGCGATACATTTGACAGAACTAACCACACTGGCACACAAGATTCAACAACTATTTCAGACTTTGATTCTGCGGTATCTGCAAACGCTAATGTAAGCGGATCAGTCACAGTACACAGTGATGTATCGGACGCAGGAAGTGGACAGATTATAACTAACACTGAGAGAGCAAATATCAGTACATCTTTTGCGCATGTTAGTAGTTCTACAAATCCCCATAACGTAACTCCCCTTCAAGTCGGCTCTACTACTCCGCAGTGGTATGCTTCACACATTCAAACTACACCTATTGATGATCCCTCATTGGCAACAGATCAGTACGTTGCAACTTGGGACTCTACAACTTCAAGTGTGAAATGGGTTGCCCCTAGTGGCCCAATTGGCGGTGGTCAATCAAATGATTTAGTTTTAGATGCAGGTGCAACTGGGGAAGATATTAGAGTTACTAAAACAGGTTCTGACATCATCACAAAAGGCATACTTGGCACAGGTGTTCTTTCTACCTCAACTAACGGTTCAGATATAGAAGTCGATCTACCTGCCTCAACTGAGGGCGTTGTCGGTGGTGTTGCTATTGCGAGTTTTGCAGATATTAATTCGGGCACAGCTGATGTTGCTATTGATGCCGAGAAGTTAAAAACAACTTTAGAAAGCTACCAAACAAACACAGCATCAAGTAAAACTACTTCGGGAGCATATACACTTATTGCTTCTGATGTGGGTAAAGACCTTTATATTGATAATGCTTTAACAATTCCAGTTCTAACAACTGACTTTAATGTAACAATTCGTAATGACTCAAATTCAGCCGTTGGTATTACCTTGAGTGGAACAGTAGCAAAGAATAATTCAGATACACAAATTAGCGCATTTGGCACAATAGCAATACTCTATCAATCTTCGACAGATGTGTGGATTGATGGTAATACAGAGGCTTAATTATGTTGCGTAATATCGCAGGTATAATGGCTGATGAAGAACCTAAGACTTCAACTAGTGTAAGTGGGAATTATAACTCCACTACACTTAGTTATCTTAGTGCCTTTAACACCAGTTTATTAAGTGGACTTGATGAGTTTACCTTGATGTTTTGGGTATACTTAGACCCCGCTAATCCATCTAGCTTTACAGTCGTTCCTTACACTGAGAATAAATTACCTAGTACAGTTATTAACCCCGTTACATTTAGAAATAATAACATCGAGGTGAAGATTCTTAATAGTGGTGGTGGATCAACTTTAACTTTATTCAGTACCCCGCCAACTGTGGGTGAGTTCTTTCATTGCGCTGTATCGGGTTCATTATCCAATAGCCGTATAAGATTATATATTAATGGCGTATTAGAATCATCCTCAATCATGTCCTATGCTAACGCTACAATGGACGATGCACAACTTAATAATTCTGAGTGTGATATTGCACAGATGAACCTTTACGGAGTTGAATTAACTGAGGAAGAAGTATTAGAGCATTACGTTTATGATGATGATTTACTCTTTGCAGGTGTTCTTGGTTTTGATGCAATGACAGCAGGGCAAAAAGCTAATATGCTTTATTCATCTAGTTTAATAGAGGATGTGAGTTTTGGCGGGAATGAATACTCAGATAAAACTGGCAATGGAATCTCATTAACTCCTAAGCCATCTTTATTAGGTGAGCAAATTTATATATACACAAATGCTGATGACTTACCTAGCGCTGGGCCTCAGATCTACAATGTTAATTCAGCAAGTTTCAATGGCACTAGTGACGCTATTAATTTAGATAGTACACTTATAGATTCATCTGCTGATTGGTCGGTAGCTTTTAATTTTGTTTCAGACAGTGGGCAAGACAACGAGTTTATATTTTCGCCTTGGAAAGAAGGTTTAACAAATGACAGAGGGCTAGGAGTTTTATACAATTTATCTGATAAGTTTGCCATGCTGGTAAAGAACTCATCGGGTACGCCATTTAATGTTGTCAGTGCTTTGGATATCGTTGTTGATACAGAATATGCAATTATAATTGAACATAACGTATCTGCAAAGACAGTAAATACTTATGTCGATGGTTCAATTATTATGTCAACCACATACACAGGAACTCTTGACCCTATTGATAATATAAAATTAATGTGCAGGGATTACGGGAATGGTAACGAGAGATTCTATGGTGGGGGTTTGATTAATTTCAATTCATGGTCAAGGCTACTGTCTTCACAAGAAATAGCAGAAAGATCAACTATGCCTGCTAAATGTTTTGATTCAAGTACAGATTTAGAAGCCTCAAGAACGGCTTTTATTCCGCTTTATAATGGGGCAGATGTTACATTGGGAAATGAATTAATTAATTTAGATGACGGCACCAAAAACGCAACTACTGTAGGTTCTCCCACCTACACCGACCAAGGCTTACAAGTAGAATGTGGTGGCTCACCTCCTGCAAATGACAACTTCCCTTACACTTTCCCATTTAATCTAGGATAAAATTATGGCACAACAAACAACTACAGTACCCGCAAAAACAACAGGTGACGAATTAACAGCGTCAGAATTAAACAGTATTAACAACGTGGTAAACGCTAACTCAGCAGACTCAGAGAGTAGGTTAACTTCTCTTGAAGGTTTTGCAGTTGCTATTATCGAGGATCAGAAAGCAAGTGGAACAGCAGGAGGGACTTTTACAAGTGGTGCTTGGCAAACTAGAGATCTCAATACAATCACAAGTGATACAAGTTCCATTGTATCTCTGAGTTCAAATCAATTCACATTACAGGCGGGGACTTATCTTATTGAAATAGTAACACCTGCTTATCGTGTGGAGAGTCACCAAGCTAGGTTGCGAAACATAACAAGCGCAACTACTGCGAGTGAAGGAACTTCCATGTACGCCAATAACCTTTATAATGTAAATAATACAAGTACTATAACTACCGAAATAACAATACCCTCAAGTGCGGTTTTTGAAGTACAGCATCGAAGTGCTTCCACACAACCAAGCGATGGTTTTGGTACGCCTAATTCATTTGCCACATGTATCTACACTCAAGTCAAAATAACTAAACTAGGATAATTATGAAAGCATTAATTTACACAAAAGAAAACGGTGATGTTTCTTCAATTATGGATAGTGAAGGCATTGGTTACGAGGGGTTACTTACTAGGCTTCCATTAAATTGTACTGACATCGTAGAAACTACAGTTGACGCAATTCCAGTTAATCCTGTACTTGTCGAGGGCGTATATGTAGCTAAGGGCGTTGACATGGTAGAACGTGCAGAAGCTTTACGTGAAGAAGCACTAGCCTATCAGTCAAGCCAACAGTCACAGAATGAACTTGGTATCCTTCATGGTTACTCAGTTGCAGACCTAGACTCTAAGCCTAAAGCAAAAGCTAACATTGATTGGATGACAGAGCTTTTCACCTTACAGAAAGCTAAGTCATTGGATGTTGATAATGATACTCCATTTAGTTCAGTGGGAGATAAGCCTCATGCGTTTGAGGAAATCTATGCGGAGAAGTGGGTTTTATAATGGGCGATAAATTAATACAAGGAAAAACTCTCCTTATGCGTGATGCGATATATATAGGAACGCTTCTAATTTCATGTATTATAACTTACATGACCACAGCTAACACCGCAGAAAGTGCGTTAATTATTGCACAGGAGAATAAAGCCTTTGGTATGGCTAGGGATAAGAAAATATCAGAAGTCGAAAAAGCATCTAAGGAATATGCTAGAGATTACTCATATAGAAAAGATGCCGAGATCATAAAAGATGTTGAAGATAATAGTAAACATATACACCTCAATAGAGAATCAATTATAAAGATATCTGTTGAGACTTCTCATATAAAAGAGAATCAAAAAGCAATGCTTGAACTTTTACAAAAAATAAATAATAAACACTAAAAATAGGATGAGAACTATGCCACAAACATATCCAAGCGGTGATTGGGAAACAGTCACTGCGTCAACAACTGTAACAGATGTAATCGTACCCGTCAAAACAATCCGTGTATGGGCTGATGGAACTATCACCTTTACTTGCGGAGGTAATAGTGGGAAGACTACAACCGATATGCCAGTATTTGCGGGGGAATTAATCCCTGTATATGGAAGGTTAATAAACGTTACTTGTACTTCTAATATTAGCTTATTGAGGTAAATTATGCCTAGGTTATCACTCGGCTTGGGTCTTAACCTCCCTAGACCAATATTTTTAGGTGGCGGTGGAATCCCCACCGAGCCTACTGGTTTCGTGGCTAAGTACACCGCTTATAATGTTGCAAACTTCTCTTTAGATGTAGGTAGCGAGGTTACTCAATGGAACGATGAGAGTGTCAATGGAAATGACCTTTCATCGACAGGGACTAATAGACCTATATTGATACAGAACGCAAATACTTATCTTAATCGAGTTGTGTTTGATGGTGCAGATGACTTCCTAGACGGGTTACCTCCACAAGCAGGCGACTTCACTTATATAATCAATTACACAGAAGATAATATACAAGCATCTACGGGTGCTTTATTGTCTAATGACGTAGACGATGGTGTACTAGCTTCGTTCTTTGGTGAAACCTATGATTTAGTGTCTTCTAACACGCAGGAAAGTAATATATTTAGCGTGTCGGGAACAGAACCCAATAGAGTAATGGCTATTGTTAGAAATGGTGATAACCTAGATATTTATAAGGATTCGTTGGGTTCTACTAATAATACAGAAGATGTCACAGGTCAACTATTCTACATAACTAGATTAGGTGATGATTCTAGTGTCGCTAATATGCAAGTCTCAGAGGTTGGCGTATGGGACAGAGCACTCACACAAGAGGAAATTAATTATTACTCCTACCTCAGAAGCGAGACAGGCGAAATACTTTTACCCCCATTATTACCAAGCTAAGGAGGATTTATACATGTTTAATAAAATTATAAAAAAGGAGAAATCATGCCAGCTAAATTAATCACGGTAGAAAACGGTAGATACAAAACAACAACAGGGACAGATCTACTTGCGAGCTATCCCGATGTAGTACCATCTGTGGGGGATTCATTTCTGTTGATGGATGAGTCAGACGCTGAAAATCTAAAGACAACCACACTAAGAGAAATCTTGGAGGTGGCTATCATTGATGGGTATGTCAGTGGCGTTGATCCTATTGGATTTAACACGAGCACTACACCAACAGCATTGACTACATTTAATTCATTGGCTACCTATTACAGTTCATCGGGGGTATTAGTTAGATCACCCGATGATACAGGCATGACAACTAATGCACCATTGAGATATGATGTATCTTGCACGATAACAGTAAGGACAGCTAACTCAGCAGATTTCTTCGCTCAGATCTACGCAGGCGGTTTACCCTGTGGTGAGGTTCAAGATATAAGTGGCGCAGGTAATTCGAAGGCTGTTGCATCTACAATACAAGCTTATACTCACTTACTCAGTATAGGTGACAAGATAGAGTTAAGAGTGTGGGATAGTGGAGAGCCAATTAATAGCATCATTACCACAATGAAAGTAAGATTTGCAGGAGCAGATTAATATGCCAAAATTACTAGTAGGGACACAAGATGAAAATACATCTACTATTATTGTTTAGTTTGGTGGGTTGTTCTAGTGTTAGGCAAGTTGCAACAATCTCAGATAGTGTGGGGGTTATTGACTCTCACACAGCTTCTATTGATTCTATTGTGGATAGTAGTATTAAGATGGGGGATACTAGCTCTCTGCCTACTATCAAGAATCATACTAAGGAAATTCGATCCGAGGGAGATAAAGTTAAAGAAAGGGAAAGGTCGCTTTTGGAAGAGATAGCAGACTTGAAGGATACTTCTTTCTTTCGCAAAGTTGTACCTTGGATACCTGTTGCCATTGGCACTGTGATATTTGTCATCAGTTGGTTGTTTACTAAGAATGTTTCAGATACCATTTTCGGTGGTGTGATATTCTTATCGGGTATTGCAATTAATATC
>NZVE01000032.1 GCA_002697345.1 Paracoccaceae bacterium
AGAGCCCCATAGTAACTAACAGAGTTTTGAATTATTCGAGTACCTGCCCCATCAACTACTGAGTATGCCGCGATGAACCCACCAGTCACCATTGCTAATACCAACCCTTTGAGATTAAAGTTTTCAGTTCGATATTGTAAAACTCCATGAGCCAAAATACCGAAGGAAATTATAAAAATACCTAAAATTTGTGGTAATCTTAATATATCTGCTGAAAGCACAATCGTAATAAGTGCTATAATTAATGGCGCAGAACCTCGTGCAATCGGATAGATTTGCGTTAAGGTTCCGTATTTATACGAATTCATTAGAAAAGATTGGTAGCCAACATGCAATAGTGTGCTCGCAATGATGTAGGGAAGCGCAGATATACTTGGCAAACCAACCCAGTATAATCCAATTAATGCTAAGGGAGCGTGTCCAAAAACTACTGCAGCCATTCCTAGAACTTTATCCTCAGTTCCCCTGACCAGATAATTCCAAAATGCATGTAAAAAGGCGGCAAACAAAATCACAAGCACTACAAAAAAGCTCATACCTCACCCTAAATAGAAAATTTTATACAAAAATATAAATAATAGTTATTTAAAATCAATACTTTATACAACGTTATTAACTAAAGCAGTTAATCCAGAAACGGTAATTTTTAAAATATCCCCTGAAATTAAATGCCGCTTTGGCACCTGGCTACCACCAGTCCCATCAGGTGATCCTGTTGCAATAAGATCGCCTGGAAAAAGTGTAAAAAGCGTTGATGCGTATGCAATTTGCTCTTCAATAGAGAAAATCATTTTATCCGCAGTCGTGTCTTGAACTAGTTTTGAGTTTAAGAAAGTAGTTAACCTTAATTTCTTATGATCTTTAATTTCATCTTTTGTAATAATATGAGGACCCCATGAACTTGATTTTTCAAAGTTTTTTCCTGCGTATATGCTGTGCTTTTGCCATTCCCGAACTGAGCCATCATTAAAAACTGAATAGCCAAATATATGTTCAAAAGCATTAGAAGGAGAAATATCTTTACCCTTTTTTCCTATGATAACTGCAATTTCACCCTCGTAGTCAAAGCTTTGGGCTGCAGCACCTAAGGGCACCTCTATGTCTTGATTGTGAGCTACAATACTGCTTTGATCTTTTCCAAACAGAATAATATTTTGTGGCTTAGGTGGGTTCTCACCTTCAACAGGGTAGATTTTTTCATAGTTCAACCCTACACAAATTAATTTGTTGGAACTTGGTATTGGTGGTAAATACTTAATTTCACTAATATTAAATTGAGGACCGTCAAAAAAATTATCATTTAAACTCAAACCAATTGAATTTTCTGCAATCAAACTTTGTAAAGTTGGAAATTTTTTAGCTATCGTTGCATTTGCTGAGTGAAATGTTTTGTCTATAAAGACTCCATATTTAGTTTTATTACCAATCTGTACTGTGCCTAGTTTCAAGTCAGGTCCTTTCGAAGGAATCTTCTCTACATTTTACGGTTGCTACCAGAGTATCACTATACGGTGTAGAGATATTTACTTCTCTACCCATAATAGAGACCATTTCATTAATTGCATTCACCTCTGATGGACGAAAGTTCATATGATCAAGTAACATTGATGGCCTAGCATTTAACATGTTAGACCCAAAAGCTGTAACGTATGCTACCGGATCTTCAAACGATAAATTAATTTGTTTTACTTTTGCTATACGGAACGCCTCCTTAGTTCCTCCCAACGCAATTTCCCAAAGACATGGGTCTTCCATTAATTCTCCGATAGTTTTATTAAAAACTGTGCACGGAGCACTAAAAGTAACATTACAAATGAATTTTTCCCATATTAACTGAGTAATGTCTTCAAAAGCTTTCACTTTAAAGCCAGCTTCATGCCATATTTTTTCTAAAAAGAGCAAACGATCTGTAATTCCACCAGTTAGTTCTCCAATTCGAATTAACTTCATTGAATTGTGATGCGCGTGGCCAGGTCCAATTATTGATGCCCCAAACCCCTCAGCGACTCCTAATATTAATTGATTTGACGACATATGTTTAGATATTCTCTCACCTGCTCCCAAACCATTTTGAATAGTTATTATTAGCGAGTTACTAGAGGAGACAGAACCAATCCATTTTGCAGCCTTTGCTACACCAGAGGCCTTAGTGGCAATTATATATAAATCCGAATTTCCAATATCAGACATTTTAGTTGTCACATTCAAATTATAATTGGTTCGAGAACCACTTGCGCCCTCTAGCGTTAAGCCTCGAGATTTGATTGCATCAATGTGCTCTTCCCACTCGTCAATAGCCCAAACTTCGTGACCAGCTTCTAAAAAAAGGGTGGCATAAACTGATCCCATTGCCCCTAAACCAACTACAGCTATTTTCATTGTGATCTCATTTTGTGCGTTTCAATTTTAATTTCAAAATTATTCCTAATTTCTTTGATAAAATCAGGTTTAATGTGATTTGGAAAGTAGTCTTTTAATATCTCTTTCGCTTTGATCGTGGCCTTTTGAGAAATATCGACACGTCCTGCCATAGTCCATTCATCAAAGCTAGTTCTGTCAGAAACTTTCGGGTATAGAAAATCAGACTTCATGCGAGAAAAAGTATCTTTTGCTCCTAAGAAATGACCTTCATTATTAACAGTACTCTCTATAAGCTCTAAGGAAAGTGTATCTACATTAACTGGTATGTCTGCCAATGATCTTGCGATTGATCCTATCATATCGTTGTCTATAACACATGCAGTGAAGGAACTTACCATAAGGCCTGCTTGAGTGCCCGCAGCTTGAGTAATTAAATTAGCTCCAGATTGAGCAGCCATTGTTATGTTCAGTGATTTCTCCAAACCAGATTGAGCATCATTACCTTTACTATCAGTAGCACCAGCTATAGTAGAGTTTGAAAACCCATAAAAATTTGCAAGTTGTACTGCTCCAGAAGTTAGAAGTGCCTGTTCACCGCTTCCTCCTGCCATTCCCCCTGTACGTAAATCAGTTACCATTGGACGAGATCCATAGATTGCTTTTATGGAAGGATTAATAAGCCATGATAAGACCATTCCAGCTAAGGTTTCTGCGTTGGTTTGAGCAAGGCAACCTGCTATAGTCACCGGACTGGAAGCTCCAAGTTGACCAAAGGTATTTATCATTACAGGTATACCTTGAACTGCACATTCGTACAGAACATCTGTTGCTTCAGTTGAAAATCTTAGAGGCGGGACAACGTGATTTATATGAATTGAAAGAAATGGTTTGTTAATGAAATTAGCTTTTGAACCCGCTATCATAAAACACAATTTTGAAATATCTCTTACACTCTCGACCGAACTTGCACTTACTATTACATGTTTTTTTGTTCCCACTAAAGATGCAAAAGCTGTGTTTAAATCTAGCAGTCGAGTGTTTGGCATATCCCTAGCAACAACTGGTCTCGAAAAAAAATTAATATTTTCAAGCTTATCAGATAGTCTAGCAAAATCATATAAATCCAGTAGAGTTGAATCCCTAAACTCCTCCGTGTGTAGATCTCTTACTGTTGGTGTCGCTCCACCAGTACCAAAATGAACTTTGGACTTTGACATAACAATCTTATTTGACCCCTCTTGGCCGAAAAGATTTATATCTTTTTGTAGTGTTGAAAGCGCTTCATTTATGGTCAGCTCGGAAAAGCAAATTCTATTATTTTTGTTGATAGCTCCACCAGACATTTTAATAGTCTCAGCTACTTTTTCAGAATATTCAGAGAAACCCACTTTAGTTAGAATCTTTATGGATGCATTGTGAATCTCCATTAAATTTTTATTACTTAAGACTTTAAGCTTGCCACCCTCTAGCCCCCAAGTACTTGGCTGTTCAATTTGATCAGAGGTCTCTCTATTAGAGCGACGTCTTTTACTAGTTCGTAAACTTTGTTTCTTTTCCAGTTTAAAGCTCCTGAGTTAAATTTAGTATTAAATTTATGTAATTATCGTTCCATTATATTTTAATCTAGACAACACTTTAACTTGAGTAGTATGAATAAAGAAAAATTAATGCATAAGTAAAGGTGCTATTAAAATGAATAATTCAAGGTTAAAGCTAAACCGACTACCTTTAACCGCTCTCCGTACATTTGAGGCCGCAGCAAGACTACTAAGCTTTAAGGATGCCGCGGATGAGTTGAATGTAAGTGCAACGACAGTCAGCAATCAAATTCGAAAATTAGAAAGGGATTGGAACTGTAAACTTTTCATTAGAAAAACTCGTGCGGTTGTCTTAACAGATGCTGGGAGATCTTTGTCCGGTGTAGTTTCACTGTCCTTTGGACAAATAAAAACAGAAATTGAGTCCCATATTGGTCAGTCCAAAAGGTCTTTACGAATTGGAATGGGCCCAATTTTTGGACGTTGGATAATTCCAAAAATAAAGAGTTTCCAAAGAAAATTTCCAAATATTGACTTAGTTTTTGAGCAAAGTCAGAGGATTACAAACTCTGAAATGATGACCAGTGATATACAAATTGATTGGGGAGAACCCGATAGCTGGTTCGGTTTAAATAGTGATTTTTTAATGAATGTCACCTATTCACCAATCGTTAGCCCCAAGTTGCTTGCTGAAAAAAATGTTTCATTAAACGATATTTCTCCTACTGAATTGTTAAATTTTAATATTATACATCAATATGATTTTTCAGAATGGAAAGCATGGGTGGGCTTGAGCGGTTTTCATGAATTAAATGTGGAAACTGGGATTACTATAATGGACTCAAACGTTGCCTTACAAGCCGCCATTGACTCTGGAGGTATTGCATTAGGTTCGTTTCCGTTTGTTGATCCAGAAGTAATGGCAGGTACATTAGTCAAATTATTTGACATAGATTTACAGCCTACGCGAGCTTACCACATCTTGATAAAACAACATACAAATCCTAACCCAGACATATTACTGTTTGTTTCTTGGTTGAAAGAGCAAGTACCTTCGTCCCATCTGGTTAACTAAGCCCATGTGAGCTTATTTTGACCAAAGTCCTCGAGCTATTAGAACCTTCATTATTTCGTTAGTTCCACCATAAATTCTTTCGACACGGTTATCTCTGTACATTCGTGCAATCGGATACTCATTCATGTATCCGTAACCACCGTGTAACTGAAGGCATCTGTCAATTATCTTTGATTGCAAATCTGTTAACCAGTACTTCGCCATTGAGGCCATTTCAGTTGTTAACTTTCCTAACAAATGTTCACTAATACAGTGGTCAACAAAAACCTTTCCTATAGTGGCCTCTGTCTTACATTCTGCGAGTTCAAATTGTGTATTTTGATACTCTGAAATTGATTTACCAAAAGCCTTTCGCTCCTTAACATAATCTAATGTAACTCCTAAGGCTCGATCAATTCTAGCAATTGCATAAATCGCAATTAAAAGCCTCTCTTGAGGTAGTTCACCCATAAGCTGATAAAAGCCTTGCCCTTCTTCCGGTCCGAGTAAACTGGAAGCAGGAACTTTTACGCTATCATAGAATAATTCAGAAGTATCGTTGGACTTCATGCCAATTTTATCCAAGTTTCTTCCATGTCGAAAACCAGTGACTTCATCTGTTTCAACTAAAAAAAGTGAAGTACCTCTAGCACCTTCACTTGGATCAGTCTTAGCAACTGTTATAACTAAGTTTGCTAACTTTCCATTTGTAATGAAGGTTTTTTGACCAGAAATTGAGTAATGGTTACCTTCTTTAGTGGCTGTAGTCTTAATACCTTGGAGATCAGACCCTGTGGAAGGCTCTGACATTGCTATTGCACCGATAAGTTCTCCTGAAACCAGTTTAGGTAATAAGCGTTTTTTTTGATCTTCAGACCCATAATTTAATATATAAGGTATCACTATTGCATTGTGCAATCCTCCTCCCCAACCATCGACACCAAGTAAATTACCCTGATACGCGATTACAGCGTCATAAGCAAAGCTTCCTCCAGGACCACCGTACTCTTCTGGAACCATAGCCCCTAAAAGTCCCATTGAACCCGCTTTTTCCCAAGTTTCTCTTCCCACATCACCACGTTCTTCCCACTCTTCGTAGTAAGGCAAACAATCTCTTTGATAGAACTGCCGACAAGAGTCCTCTACCATTGTTAACTCTGAGTCCATCCACGGGGACCTAGGTAGGACAGATACATTCATGTGTTACCTCATTTCCATTAAGCTATTATTTTAGAGGGAAAGCCGAAATAATTCCATTACGTTTTAAAGAATCTAAGCAGTTAATTTCAACCGCCCCTTTATAGTCCCAAAAATCCCTCGCAATCATTCCAACAGCAACATTTGCCTTTAAGCTTGGTGAGTACATACCAGAAGTTAGTTGCCCAATTTTTTCTCCATTAAGTAGAACCGGCCAAGGCTCTGCGCAGGTAGGACATCTAGGGCCATCAAAAATCAATCCACGAAGCTGCTGTGTTTCGCCCTCTGAGGCAATTTTCTCTAAAGCCTCCCTACCTATATAATCGATTGATCCATCTAATGAACAAAATTTTCTCAATCCTATTTCCAATGGATTATTGTCTCTCGTCATTTCATTCCCGTAAGAAAACAACCCACCTTCAACTCTCTCTATAATATTAGGTGCGCCAGGTCTGATATTGTAAATTTGACCTGCCTCCCAAATTAGATCCCACAAGTCTGAACCCAAATACTTTCCTTCTAAGTAAATTTCAAATCCACCTTGACGCGAATAACCAGATCGAGCAAGTAGCTGATTTGTTCCCTTGAAATTAACCCAGTCAAATTTAAAAAATCCAATCTTCCGAATTTTACTTCCAAATAAATCTGCTACAAGATCTTCAGCTTTTGGTCCCTGTATAGACAGAACCCAAACATCAGCCTCCGAAACTACTGCGTTTAACTTTAAGCCAATAGTCAACCCAAGAGCATATAAAAGTAAATCACTGTCAGCTATAGAGAGCCAATACTTTTCGGAAGAAATTTTTAATAATACTGGGTCATTTATTAAGCCAGCATTCTGATCAATAATAGGAACATAAAGGCATTCACCAATTTTCATTGCTCCAATATCTCTAGGCGTCATTAATTGCACCAATCTTGTTGCATCTAAACCAACGATCTGGATTTGTCTTTGACATGATACATCCCAAAGTTGCACATGCTCTTTTAAGTGCCAATAGTCCTCCTCGATACTTGATTGAAAAGATTTCGGAAGGATCATATGATTAACAACTGAAAACCCTGTAACACCTACGCCTTCAACTTTATCAGTATAAGCCGTTCTTCTTATCCTGCGCGACATTGTTAACTCTGCAGCCATTAACTAGATTTCCATATTGAATAAGAGTTTGGAGATATTATGACTGGTAGGTGGTACTTAGTTGAACTGGTAATACGAAACCTAACTACTATTTCATCAATTACATTTTCATTATCTGTGTTTTTTAGGTCTTTATTCCAATACTCAGTTACTGAAAATATTATATCATAAAGATCACCTTTAATTATTTTTTTGGACGGGATCTCAGCTGAAAAACGACCTCCCTCATCCATCATACCCTTAATAATAATCAAATTTGACTTGACGTGTTCAAGCCGTACAGGGATACCAGCCGCATGCTTGCCATTAGATCCGTCAAGAGTGTGTGAAGTTAAATATATGGTCATTCGATTGAAGCTTTATCACGCTTATCGGACGTTGCAGCTACGATTGGACTAATCACACCACGGCATTTTACATTTACACAAGCAGTTTTCCCACTTTCCATAGCTCTTTTTAGGGCAGGTAAAATCTCTTCACGAGTAGTTACAAGTTCACCGTAACCTCCTAGACCTTCAAACATTGAGTGAAACGGAATATCCCTAAAATCTGTCGCAAAGTGTTTGCCGTTGGCGAATAGTCTTTCTTGCTGCTGACTTATACAATCTAAGCCACCGTTGTTATCAATAACAACGGTGATTGGTAGGTTTTCTTGAAAAGCCGCTTCGACAGACAACCCTCCAGATAAGAAAGCCCCATCACCACTGATCAAAACAACATTTTTATTTGGATTCAGAGCTTTTGCTGAAATTGCAAATGAGACACCAACCCCAAGTAAGCTATAGTTTCCAGGATGCATTATTCCACCGAGCTTTTTCCCACGCCAACCCGCCATATTAACTGCAATTTCAGACCAAAAATGCGTATTGCCTCCGTCAAAAATCAACCAGTCTTCATTACCTAATACTGATTGTACATCGAGAGATAACTGTAAGGGGTGAATCCTTGAGTTATTTAATGTCTCTGACGATATGTGCTCTTCCCAATCAGACACCCATGACTCTCTTCTTGTTTTTTGAAGAGAGAACCAACTTTCCCAGCTTAAATCAATACTTGATAGGCTCTCCAAAAAAGCACCAGGGTCAGACAGTAAAGAATAATCTGATGCTCTGTTATACTCCAACTCCTCGTGACTTCCATTAATACAAACTAATTTTTGTTGTTCAGGAAAGAAAGGTGGGTTTCCAAAATTCATTTGGTTATCTAACCGGCCACCAATCATTAAAACAAGATCAGCTTCCTGAATCGCCTGCTTAGATGGGTGATACTGATGAAAATCAGCTAAACCCATGTAGGCCTCACATTCCTCACCTAAAAGCTTTTGGTGATAAGGGACATTAAAGACCGGAATACGAAGACGTAAAGCTACATCTTTAAGAATACTTTCACTTTTTGACCACCAGACACCGTGACCGCCAATAATTATGGGCTTCTCTGCAGATTTCAATAGAGAATGAACCTTAGCTAAGCTCTCTGGATTTGGCCATGCTCGCGGTTGATCAGATTCTTTTCTATTAAAGGGCCTTTCCTTTAAACCTACCATTTCGTCAAATGATGAAAACATAATATCTACAGGTAAACTGATATGGACTGGTCCTGGATAACCAGTGGTAGCTGCAATCCATGCCCTATCAACAAACTCACTAATTCGGTCACCATCAGTAATTTGAACCGAATACTTAACTAATGGAGCAGCTATTGCGACATCGTCAATTTCTTTAAAACCTCCAGCACCTTGCCTCTTTAAAGTGGAAGACCCAGTTACAAAGATAACTGGACTCCTCTCACCACCAGCTTCAAGCATGGCAGGTACGGCATTAGCAAATCCCTCAGGGCCCACGAGACACACAGTCGGCTTCCTTGTTATCCTTGTATGACCATCTGCAAGATGCCCGGCAATTTGCTCATGCGGAGTGTTGATAACAGGCATATGGCATTCCATAAAACCTTCAAGAGCCGGATTGCAAAACCCTCCTGCAAGGGTAAACACATGATCCACTCCTTTTTCCTTAAAGGCTCTTGCCAAAATGGCACCACCTCTAAATGTTGTACTATTTTTCAATACTTTTACCCCACTGAGATAAACTTTAACTTGTAGTATTTATATTTTTTGGCAAAAAATTATTGTTTATGTTAGACCGTAACTTTGACGTCAAAAAAAAAATTTACAACTCTAAAATAACATAAATATGAGTAAACAAAACATCATGTATAACTAGATAAAGTTTTTACTGATTTTATAAGGTTATTGAAGGTTGCTCGTTATAGGGCTATGCAACCGCTACTGATTTCACGGATACTATTTAATCCAAGTTGAGCCATAACCGTACTAACTTCTTCTGATAGCGCGGTGACGTAACTGTCTAAGCCATTTTGACCACCAGCACCGAGAGCAAAAAGAATTGGCCGCCCAATCATAACAAAATTGGCTCCCAGTGCTAAGGCCTTTATAACATCATCTCCCGTTCTTATCCCGCTATCGAATAAAAGAGGGTAATTTTTACCTAATGCTTCACGGATAATTGGAAGCCTTGAAATGGCTGAAGGACAACTATCTAATTGACGACCTCCGTGGTTTGAAACCCATATTGCGTCACAGCCAATTTCTTTTATCTTTATGGCATCTTCAGGATGAGTAACTCCCTTAATGATCAAGTCGTCTTTCCAAACATCTCGAAGTTTTTTCAAAAAGCTCCAATCAGCAGCAGACCTATCTGCGTCACGTTGAAATTTTTTTTCACCATTAATACGAAAATTTTCAGGAAAAGGTATTCCATTTAATAACATGGGTATTGACCAGAATGGGTGGCAAGCAAAGTCAATAAATTGAGCAGGACCAATCTTAAATGGCATTGCGAAACCGTTCCGGATATCTCTGATACGTTTAGAGACTTGTGGGACATCAACTGTTAATATCAGTTTTTTATATCCTGCAACCTTCGCTCTATCAACAAAAGGTAAGGTTTCCTCAAGAGAGGACGCGCTATATAATTGGAACCAAGCATGCTCACCCGCTTTGTTCCGCATGTCTTCTAAAGAACTTGACGCAGCAGTTGAAACGCCTATTGGAATATTTTTTTCAATTGAAATCTTAGCCATAAAGTTATCTGCTTTTGGCACTGAGAGACCACTCATGCCCATTGGTGCAAATCCAAAAGGAAGACTAAATTTTTCATTTAAAATTGTTGTATTCAACTTTCGTTTCGATACGTTTTTTAAAGCCCTAGGTTGAAGATTAATAGACTTGAAAGCTTCAATATTTCTATTTGGCGTTAGCTCTGACCCAGTAGAACCATCAATAAAATCAAATATTATTCGTGGAATTCTTCTCCGTGCACGATTTCTAGCGTCATCAGAGTTTAATATTTTCCTTGGGGTCGTTGGATTTGAGAGCAAAGAATATAACTGATTAAACATTCGTAGTTCCAAAATACATTAAATTAAATCGGTAAGTAACGTAAAGGTCGGTATATAAACATAATATTTGATATTTCCAACAAAATAATGAATGTTAATAGTTATAACCTATATAAGAAAAATTTTAGAGATTTGTAAAAAAATGAAAAATCATCAGTTAAAAAATCAACCCTTAGGAGGAAACGTACACCCTCGATTTTCTGGACCAGGAACCTTTATGAGGCTGCCATCAACAGACGTCTTGAAAGGCTTGGACGTCGCGTTCCTTGGAATTCCTATGGACATTGGGACTAGTTGGAGGTCGGGCACTAGATTTGGTCCAAAACAAATTCGAGCCGAAAGTAATATGTTAAGACCTTACAATATGTGGACAAAAGCTGCTCCTTTTGATTATTTGAATTGTGCAGATATTGGGGATATTGCGATAAACACTTTCGACTTAAAGGATTCAGTCGTACGTATTGCGTCTTTTTATGAGGATTTGCTAAAGTACCCATTAGTTCCAATGGCAATGGGTGGTGACCATACTTTAACACTACCAATATTAAGATCAATTAAGAGAAAATATGGGCCAGTTGCGTTAATTCATGTAGATGCACACGCAGATATTAATGATGAAATGTTTGGTGAGAAAATTGCGCATGGAACGCCCTTTCGACGCGCATACGAAGAAGGATTAATTGACCCCAACCTTGTATATCAAATTGGCGTACGTGGTACCGGATATTCAGCACGCGACTTTGATGAAGCCCGAGATTGGGGATTTAATGTAATTCAAGCAGAGGAAATTTGGCATAAATCTTTATCACCTCTAGGTGAAAGAATAAAAAATGATTTGAAACAATCACCAGTTTATATATCGTTTGATATTGACAGCCTTGATCCAGCATATGCACCTGGAACCGGCACACCCGAAATTGGAGGTCTTACCACTCCTCAGGCTATTGAGTTGATAAGAAGTCTTTCTGGACTTAATATTGTTGGTTGTGATTTAGTAGAAGTGTCACCCCCCTATGACCCATCAGGAAACACAGCTCTTACAGCAGCGAATATTTTATATGAAATGTTATGTATTCTTCCAAATGTAGGAAGTAAGTAACTGAACACTCAATGACTTAAAAATAATAAGAGATCAAAAATGCAAAAAAATCCATTTAAAAAATCATCAATTTTAAAGAAGGATCTTGAGTTTCTTGAAGCTATCAAAAAAGACCAGCTCGAAAAACCTAGATTGCAAGATGTACCAATCCCACTTGCTAGAAAAGCAAGAGATACTGGTGAAGGAACATTTCCTTCTTATCCAGCCAACCCTGAAGCAGTAGATCTTGATATAGGTTCAACAAATGGTGGCCCAGGTATTGTTAGATTAACTTATCCAAAATCAGATCCAATTGGGATTTATATCCATATTCATGGAGGAGGCTTTACGTTTGGAAGACCTTGGCACCAAGATTGGCGAATGAAAAAGATCGCCGACAAAGTAGGTTGTATTACCGCCTCAATACAATATCGTCTAACCCCAGAAAATTCCTGGCCAGCATGCTTAGATGACTGTGAAGTGGCTGCTGATTGGATCATAGAATCTTGTAATACTAAGTTTGGAACAGATAAACTTATTATTGGAGGTGAAAGTGCAGGAGCTCATTTAAGTGCCGCTACACTGCTCAGGCTTAAGAAAAGAAAAAAAATAGATCAATTTGTTGGGGCTTTATTAACATACGGCTGGTTTGATGCGAACTTAACTCCATCTGCTGCAAATTGGGGTGATGAGCCGTTAGTTCTATCTACACCATTATTGAATTTCTTTGTTGAGAACTTAAACTTAAAAAATCTTTCTAAAAATGATCCTTATTTGTCTCCACTTCATGCTGACTTACGTCACTTACCAGAGGCATTATTTCAATGTGGTACGCTTGATCCTCTAGTAGATGATACAAGTTTTATGGCCGCTAGGTGGAAATCAGCAGGAAATGACGCAAACACTATCTGGTATCCAGGTGGAGTACATGGTTTTGATATTTTCGATAGTGAGCTAGCAAACTGTGCTTTAAATGATGTTACAAATTTTTTAAAAAGAAAATTTTCATAAAAACACAAAGTTTTAAAAAGGTTGTTATTTAAACATGAAAAATACAAATACAATCCATGTGGTCTCCTGTCATGCAGGAGGCGAAGTTGGCGATGTAATAGTTGGTGGTGTAACACCACCACCTGGAGACACAATTTGGGATCAAAGGACCTGGATTGATAACGACCAAACTCTTCGTAACTACGTCTTAAATGAGCCTCGTGGAGGGGTTTTCCGGCATGTTAACTTACTGGTACCCCCAAAAAATCCGAAAGCAGACATCGGCTGGATAATCATGGAACCTGAGCACACCCCTCCAATGTCTGGATCCAATAGTATTTGCGTAGCAACTGTACTTTTAGAGACTGGTATAATAGAAATGGTCGAACCAGTAACCACACTTACGCTTGAGGCCCCTGGTGGACTTGTAAGGGTTCGAGCAAATTGCAAAAATGGCAAAGCTGTATCAATTTCGGTTGAAAACTTAGATTCATTCGTAGATCGATTAAATGTTGAGTTAATTGTGCCAGAGTTAGGTTCAATATTTGTTGATACAGCTTATGGTGGGGATAGTTTTGTTATAGTTGATGCTGAAAAACTAGGTTACAAGTTAGTTAGCTCAGAGGCAAAAGAGCTTGCCGAACTAGGTGTGAAAATAACAAAATGTGCTAATGAACAAATTGGTTTCAATCACCCTGTAAATAAAAATTGGAACCATATTTCTTTCTGTCTATTCGCGGGTAAAATAAAAAGAAAAGGAAATAAATTATTTGCAAAATCGGCTGTTGCTGTTGAACCCGGGAAAATAGACAGGTCGCCCACAGGCACGGCAGTGTCAGCCAGAATGGCTTTACTCTATAACAATGGAGTAATGAAAAAAAATGACACATTAGAATGCGAGTCCATTATTGGCTCTAGCTTCACTGGCAAAATTTTAAACGACTCTTTAATAGGTGGTATAGTAAGTATAACCCCAGAAATTACAGGACGAGCATGGATAACTGGGACGCACCAGTACACATTAGACCCTACAGATCCATGGCCAACCGGTTACCGTATATCTGACACCTGGCCCAAGACAAAAAAATAGTGCCCGCAAGAGAACCCACGGACACTTATCTTTTTTTTACTAATCTTTACTTAAGGATTTTTCCAACCCAAACGCCGTTTTCAACAACACTGGCCGAGAAACTCCCTGCAACATCACCATTTGCATCGAAATCTTGAGGTCCAGATCCACCATTATAATGAATATCACCGCCTGCGGCTAATATCTTTTTAGCCTTTGACCATTCACCTGGAAGAATTATCTCACCAGGAGCGTTACCAATGGCTCTAAGGGCCCCAGCAATTTTACTTCTGTCAGCTGAACCAGCTTTTTCGATAGCAAGAGCCATCATAAATGCAGCATCATATGAGTTTGGTATAAATGGTCCCAATGGGTTTAGATCAGCAGTAACCGCAAGAGCTTTCCATGCAGCGTAACCGTCAGTAGTTTCATCTGAAGTAGATGTGGTAAAAGTCGCATTTCCAAGATTCTCTGCTCCCAATTGGTCAATAACTTCTTGAGCAAGCATACCATCTGCACCCAAGAATGTTGAAAACGCTCCAGTTTCCATTGCATTTCTCATTAGTGTAATTCCACCTGAGCCATAATATGCGAACAAGGCGAGATTATCAGTATTGGCACCCAATGTTGCAACTTCAGATCTGTAGGAAGCTTTATTTGGTTCGTGCGCTTCATTTGCATGGATTTTACCACCTTTAGAAGCATAATGTGCCGCAAAAACTTCAGCTAATCCGGCGTTATAATCATCATTAGCATAGGAAACTGATATATCCTTAATACCTTTTGCAAGTGCTAACTCAGCAAGAGCAACCCCTTGGTAAGCATCCGACGCCGCAGTTCTAAAAACTAAATCAGTCCCAGTTTCCATGTTTGAAATAGCTGGAGCTGACGCAGAAACAGATAGGGTCACAACGCCAGCAGGAATTGAAACAGATTCCGCTTGAGCTATTGTCGCGCCTGAGCATACTGGCCCAACAATTCCTACAACACCACTAACATTTACTAATTTAGTTACCGCATCCACGCCGGCAACTGGATCACACATGGAGTCCGCACGTACGATAACGTACTTCTCCCCACTTGCAAACATACCACCTTGATCATTGATATGTTTTTCCGCAAGATCGACCGCTATCGCCATTGGAGCGACTAGGTCTGGAATTGGTCCTGTCATCGCCATTGGATTTCCAACTTTGACATCAGCATTTGCCGCACCAACAACTGCCAAGGCAGCAATGCAGCTATATATTGTTTTTTTCATAATATTACTCCTTCATAAAGCCCACAGTTATTATTATGTTTTACCAGAAGCGGTGGGCCGCGATTCCGGTAATATTCCTAAAGGGTACTTCTGTAGTATGTATTGTAGCAATAACCCGATTAGCAACATACGTAAATATCCAGCTCTTGTACTAAGAATACCGACATGTACATTTGTTATATCTGCAATCAAATCTATACCAACATTGATCACTATTTCGCTTGCCGACCAAATAACCCAAATCAAAAACGCTCCAAGTATTGCACCACGGTTATTTCCTGAGCCACCAGCAATTAACATCACCCAAACTAAGAAAGTCATCTTTGAGGGATCAAACGTATTTGTTGGCTCTATAAGCCGCAAGTGCATAGCTAATACTGCTCCAGCCAAACCCATAAGCACCGAACCTAGTATAAATGCTTCAACTCTTCGACCTTCAACATTTTTTCCCGCCGCATGAGCTGCTGGTTCATTTTCGCGTATTGCAGTCATCATGCGACCCCATGGCGACAATCGTAATCTCTCTAGAAGCCGATAAACAACGTAAACTGCAATAATAATAGAAAATGCAAAGCAAGGCTGCCACCACCATCTTGGCAAAGATGAGAAAAACATTTGCCAAGTGTCCGGTGAAGCGAACCATGACATTGGCCAGTCAGCATAAAATCTCTCTTCAGTAAAATTCTCCCAAAGCCTAGGAATCTTATTAATCCCTCTAGGGCCGTTTGTTATCTCTGTAGTGTTTTTTAAAATTAACTTAATAATTTCTGCTATTCCAATGGTAGCGATTGCAAGATAATCAGCTCTAAGCCTTATACAAATAACACCTATTAAGGCTGCTATAAACCCTGAGGCGAGCATTGCTGCTAAAATACCAACTGCTAACGGTAACTCCAAACCACCGTAATGTAGAGGACTTGTGGCTGTTGTGAGGAGAGCATAGGTATATGCTCCGATTGAAACAAACCCTGCTATACCAGCGTTAAATAGACCAGCAAAACCCCATTGTACGTTAAGACCAAGAGCAATCAAAGAATAAATGCCGCCAACCGCCAACAAAGAACAAAAATAAAGAAAGTAGCCAATTAATTGATCCATTAGAAGGTCCGTCCTTTAAATAGCCCACTTGGCCGAACTATCAGCATTATAATCATAATTGCAAATGCAACACCTGATTTATATCCCGGGCTTATTAATGCTGACTCTCCAATCCAAGGATATGACACAAGTTCTTCAGCTAGACCTATGACCAAACCTCCCATAACAGCCCCATAAGGTTTTCCTATCCCTCCCAATATTGCAGCAGCAAACATTGGTAATAACATTCTAAAGCCCATTGTTGTCTCTAACATCTGAATATCCATTGCTAAGAACACACCAGCTGCTACAGCACATGCACCGCCTACGATCCATGTCGCTCTTATAACTACCTCGACATCAATTCCCGTAACTAGGGCTAAGTCAGGACTATCAGAAACCGCTCTCATAGCTTTACCAATTCGGGTCCTAGTTAAAAGATAGCCTAAAATTAAAACAATGATCAAAGTACCAGCCATAATCCAAAAATGTTTATTTGGAACAAGAATCATCATATCAAACGAGCCCGTCAAATCTCGTATAAAACTATTAGGTTTAGCGATACCTTTTACAAAGGTTATTTGATTGGGACCCCAAAGTACTTGCACTAAACTCCTGATGACAAGCATCATACCAAAACTGGCAATAACAAGTTTTATGGTTGGAGCATTCCTAAAAGGCTTATAAAACCACCGGTCTATAATCGTAAAAAGTACGATCATAACAAAGATAGCTGGTATTGCCGCAATCAAGGGGTGCAAAACCCATCCGAATAAAGCTCCGGTTACTGCCATTAAAGTCCAGGTCACATAAGCACCAGTCATCATGACTTCGCCATGTGCAAAATTAGCAAATCTAAGAATACCAAAAGTGAGAGTAATCCCAATTGCTCCTAAAGCATATATGCAACCAAGAACAATACCTGGGATAAAATAAAAATTAACAAACTCAAATCCAAAGGAATCCCACATGATCTATTCTCCGCCCCCAAGAAACATGCGTGCGACATCTCTATCTTCAAGCAAATCAGTTCCTGTCCCTTGAAACCTATTTGTACCATCAACGAGCACATATCCCCTATTTGCACACCCTAAAGCTTGTTTTGCATTTTGTTCGACAATTAAAATAGGTACACCCGTACTATTAATTTCCTTAATTGTAGAAAAAATTTCCCCACGATATTTTGGAGATAACCCTGCTGTCGGTTCGTCTAATAAAAGAACTTTGGCATCTACCATTAAAGCTTTTGCCATCGCCACCATCTGTCTTTGTCCACCAGATAGAGATCCCGCTGCCTGTCGACGTTTTTCTCGCAAATCAGGGAACAATGTAAACATTTCTTCTAAACGTTCATTTATTCCCTCTGAACGCGTCCATGCACCCATTTCTAAATTCTCTTGAACACTCAAATTTACAAAAACATTATGTGTTTGAGGGACATAGCTAATCCCTTTTGTAACAACACGATCAGGCGCAGTATCTGTTATATCATTTCCATTTAAAAGTACTGAGCCCTTGGTTATATTCAGCAAACCTAAAATTGCTTTTATTGCAGTAGATTTCCCAGCACCGTTTGGACCAATAATTGCGACTATCTCACCCATATTTACAGAAAGATTTACACCATGTAAAATCTCTGTTTCGCCATATCCCGCAAAAATATCTTTTAGCTCTAAAGCTGGAGTAACATTATTCAAATTACTCCTCCCCCGAAGTATGCATCGATTACACGTTCATCATTTCTAACCTGCTCCATAGTGCCTTGCATTAAGATTTGTCCATCATTTAGAACGATTACATTTTTACAAAGGTTTGCTATAAGATCCATATCATGTTCAATTATACAAAAAGTATAACCTTGCTCTTCATTCAAAGTTCTAATCATTTCAGTTACTTTTACCATTAAAGTCGGGTTAACACCTGCTCCTGGCTCATCCAGAAGAACACACTTAGAGTCCCCCATCATTGTTCTTCCAAGTTCAAGTAATTTCTTTTGTCCACCAGACAAATTTCCTGCCAATTCGTCTCTAACATGGTTAAGCCCAAGAAAATCTAAAGTATAATTGGCACGTTCTAATATTTCAGTTTCTCTTTTTATTACTTTTACGGGGGAAATCCAGTTCATAAACATATTCTCACCTACCTGAGACGGACCAGCAACCATAAGATTTTCTAAACTAGTCATTTTTGCATATTCATGACTAAGTTGAAAAGTTCTCATCAAACCTCGGTAGTAAAGTTTTTCAGTTTGGAGCCCAGTTATTTCTTGGTCTAATAAAAAAATTTTTCCAGAAGAGGGCTTTTCGGCTCCAGCAATCATATTAAAAGTCGTAGTTTTTCCTGCACCATTTGGGCCAATTAAACCAACAATTTCACCTTCAGGCACTTCAAAGCTTACACCACGGACCGCCTTTAAACCCCCATAGTTTTTTGCCAAACCTTCAATGCGTAACATAGGTTTAGAACTCATCTGTTTATCTTCCCCCACACTCTACATACTTAAAACCAGAACAGCTTCTAAATATCGCTATCTATCTAATTAAAATAAAATAATCTAGAGAAATATTAAGGCTACCGCAGTAAATTACTGGTTTAACTTAATTAAAATTCGTTAATTATATCAAAAATCTAATTTAAGACCTCAATTTAAGACCTTTAGGATCAAAAGGAGGCTCGTCTAGGAGTTTTGCAAGATGAGGCTTTCCTAAAATCATAACGTGCATTTCTACATCTATGATTGAGGATTTAATAAAAACTAGTGCTAAGGACTTACCTACGCCTGCGCAGTAAGCTCCAGATGTCACTCGCCCGATTGGAGCTCCATCTATTGAGAAAATAGGTTCTCCACCAGTTGCATCAGCAATTTTTGCATCTACAACTTCAATAATGCGAAGCATCTCTCGCGGCTTTTTATCCTTAATTTTTATATATGCTTCTTTATTTAAGAAATCCTTATCTAACTTAATCAACTTGGAAAGACCAACTTCCTGAGGCCAGTATTCTGGTGAGTACTCTCTTGACCAGCTGCCATAACCTTTCTCTATTCTAAGGCTCATTAGGGCGCGACTCCCAATAGGTCCACCATTTAGCTCCTTTGCAATTGTCACTAGACTGTTATATAACTCAACTTGATCCACAGTGTCACAATATAACTCCCAACCAAGGTCGCCTGTAAAAGAGACTCTCACAGCAATCACACTTAAACCTAAAAGGTTAATTCTCTTGGCCGTCATGAATGGAAATAACTCTGTACTGAAATCAGCATTCGATAACCTAGACAGCATTTCCCTTGACTTAGGTCCAGCAACATTAAACCCACACATCTTTTCAGTAATACTTTCAAATGAAACGTTACCGGGTAATGGAACAGATTTAAAATATCTTGAATGATAGCGTTCCGCCATCCCAGATCCAATTATCAAAAATTTATCTTTCTCTAAGTGGGTCACAGTAAAGTCTCCTGCTATCCCGCCTCGCTTCCCTATCAATGGAGTCAAACAAGATCTACCAATATTCTTTGGCATACGATTGGCAAAGATTGAATTTAACCAACTTTCAGAACCATCGCCACTAACTAAGTATTTAGCAAAATTAGATATATCGATAACGCCAACCGAATTACGCAACATATTACACTCAATTCCAACTGGTTCATGCCAATTCTGCCTGGTAAAACCATTGCTGTCGACTGTGTTGGGTTCCTTTGAGAACCATAAAGGGTGTTCCCAGCCATAATTCAACCCAAAGACTGCACCTAACTCTTTTTGTGTGGAGTAAGCAGGCCGTGTTCGAACTGGCCTCCCAGCAGACCGCTCTTCATTAGGAAAGTGAATTGCAAATCTATTTGAGTATTGGTCTTTTACTCTAGATTTTGTAAATTTTTTATCTGCCCAGGTTCCAAACCTTGCAAGGTCCCAAGAAAAAATATCTAGATGTGGTTCACCGGTTATAATCCACTCTGCTAGTAGCTCTCCTAATCCCCCGGACTGAGAAAAACCAGGGATAATACCATTACATAAATAATAACCATCTAACTCTGGCACAGGACCAAATAGAGCATTGCTATCAGGTGACCAAATCATAGGACCGTTTATAACACGTTTAATGCCTGCCCCACCTAGAACCGGAACCCTAGAGATTGCTCTTAAGACGTTCTCTTCAATACGGTCCAGGTCATCAGGAAACAATTCGTGCCCAAATCCCGATGGTGTTTCAAGCTCGGCCCATAACTTAACATCTTTTTCATACGCACCAACTAATAAACCATTACCTTCTTGACGCAGATAATACTCCCCATCTCTATCCGCAATAGATGGCAACCGTCGTCCAATAGATTCTATTTCTGGTATTGTTTCAGTAACAAAATATTGATGTTCTGCTGGTAGCAATGGAAGATCTAAACCTGCCATTTTACCAACCTCCCTACCCCAGAGCCCTGCCGCATTGATTACTACTTCTGTTTTAATATTTCCTTTGTCAGTTTTTATTAACCAACTTTTGTCCGACAGCTGCTCAGTCCCAGTTACAGGAGTGAATCTATATATTTCAGCTCCATTTTGACGAGCACCGTTTGCATAAGCATTTGTAACCCCCGAGGGATCAACATTCCCTCCATCTGGTTCGTACATGATAGTTCTCACACCATCAAAGTCGACTAAAGGATGAAGCCTTTCAGCCTCATTTCGACTAATTTCATGAAAGTTTAAACCGTAATATTTAGCCTTCGCTTCTTGTAATCTAAGCTGATGTTCTCGATTTTCAGTTTGAGCTAAATATAAAGATCCAGGTTGAAAAATACCACATCCCTGACCGGTTAGAGTTTCTAACTCTTTATACAGGTTCATAGTGTAGTTTTGAATTCGAGTAATATTATTATTGTCATGTAAACCATGAATTCCAGCCGCAGCGTGCCAGGTAGATCCCGAAGTAAGTTCATCTCTTTCCAGTAACACTACATCTTTCCAACCTAATTTAGTTAGATGATATAAAATAGAGCAACCAATTAATCCGCCCCCAATTACAACAGCCTGTGCGTGACTTTTCATGTTCAAACCTCTAATGATTCATTCTATCTTATTCTAGTATCGATTTCTATTAAACTTGTCATTAGGCGACTAAAGATGTCGTGAACTAGGTAATAAAATAATTCAAATTGTGAAATATTTAAATATTATAAAATAAGAGTAAGGGGTAGTCTATGAAGTTAAACACTCGTGTTGTTGTAATAGGTGGTGGAGTGGTTGGTTGCTCAGTCCTATACCATCTAACTAAATTAGGTTGGTCAGACGTTATGTTACTTGAGCGGAGCGAACTTACATCTGGCTCAACCTGGCATGCCGCGGGTGGGTTTCACACAATAAACGGTGATACAAATATGGCAGCCCTCCAAAGTTATACTATCCGTCTTTATAAAGAGCTCGAAGAAATAACTGGTATGAGTTGTGGTTTGCATCATGTTGGTGGAATAACTTTGGCTGATAATTCTGATAGGTTTGATATGCTGGTGGCTGAACGAGCAAAACATAGATATATGGGTCTAAACACTGAAGTCTTAGGTCCTGAAGAGATTAAGAAAGTTGCCCCAATTACAAATTTGGACGGAATAGTTGGTGCATTATATGACCCGTTAGACGGACACTTAGACCCCTCAGGAACCACTCATGCTTATGCAAAAGCAGCAAGACTAGGCGGAGCAAGTATCGAGACAGGTTGTATGGTTAAAGAAACTAACCAGCGGCCCGATGGATCTTGGGACGTCGTAACCGAAAAAGGCACAATACATACTGAGCATGTAGTAAATGCAGCTGGTCTTTGGGCTAGAGAGGTCGCTAAAATGGCTAATCTTTATTTACCCTTGATGCCGATGGAGCATCAATACCTAATTACTGATGATATTCCAGAAATCTTTAATCGGGAAACAGAACATCCTCATGTTATGGATCCTGCTGGCGAAAGTTATCTTCGGCAAGAAGGAAGAGGATTATGTATTGGATACTACGAGCAACCATGTAAACCTTGGGCAGTAAATGGTACTCCTTGGAACTTTGGACATGAATTACTTCCTGATAACATTGAAAAAATATCTGATAGTGTTGAGTTTTCTTATAAACGTTTTCCAGTTTTAAATGAAGCTGGAATTAAGTCAGTAATTCATGGACCATTTACTTTTGCACCAGATGGAAACCCCCTCGTTGGGCCTATTCCCGGTTTAAAAAATTATTGGTCAGCTTGTGCTGTAATGGCAGGGTTTTCTCAAGGTGGTGGCGTTGGCTTAATGTTAGCCCAATGGATGGTGGAGGGTGAGACTGAGAGAGATACATCCGCTATGGACTGTTCTCGATTTGGGAACTGGATAAACGCAGATTACACTGAAAGAAAAGTTATCGAGAACTATCAACGTAGATTCAGTGTGTCTTACCCTAATGAAGAATTGCCAGCTGCAAGACCCTGTGTAACTTCTCCAATGTATAAAACCTTTAGTGCACTGGGGGCTGTCTGGGGGCAACAAAATGGCTTAGAGGTCGTCAACTACTTTTCAAACTCATCAGAGTTACCTTTAGAAACTCCAAGTTTTAGACGTTCAAATGCATTCATACCTACAAGTCGAGAGGTCAAGGCTGTCAGAGATTCTGTTGGTATTAACGAGGTCCATAATTTTGGTAAATTTAAAATTTCAGGTCCTAATTCTCGGGAATGGTTAAATATTATTATGGCTGGTACGATTCCAAAGCCAAACCGCCTTAATCTGAATCCAATGCTATCTCCCAAAGGACGAATAATTGGTGATTTTACTGTAACATGTCTGAATGATGAAGAATTTCAATTGACCGCTAGCTATGGCTCTCAGGAATATCATCTTCGATGGTTTCTGCTGAATAAAAAAAATGGTGTTAATATTGAAAATATTTCTGATAAAATGAATGGCTTTCAAATTGCAGGACCTAACTCGAGAAAACTCTTACAAAAGGTAACTAACTTTTCTCTCGAGGATTTTAAGTTTAGAGATGCTCATACTATATTAGTAGGTAATATTTCGTGCTTGGTACAAAGGGTTAGTTATACTGGCGACCTAGGTTTTGAAATTTACTGTGGCCCCAACAAACAGTGCGACCTTTGGGAGGTGTTATGGAATGCTGGTGCAGAGTTTGACATTAAGCCTTTCGGTATGCGTGCTATGATGAGTTTAAGATTAGACAAATTTTTTGGGTCTTGGCTCTCAGAATTCTCACCTGATTACACACCCGCTGAAACTGGTTTAGATAAATTCATCAATTTTAAGAAAGATTATGACTTTATTGGAAGAAGTGCTGCATACGCAGAGCACATTAATGGATGTGAAAGAAAACTCTGTATTTTTGAAGTTGATGCAGACGATGCAGACGTTGTAGGTTATGAACCTATCTCACTAGGGAATAAGGTAGTTGGATTTTGTACCTCAGGAGGTTTCTCTCACCATACAGGCAAGTCAATTGCGTTTGGTTTTTTGCCGGTGACTGAAATAAACGACAGTGCCGAAGTTCAAATTGAAATAATGGGAAGACAAAAATTAGCTAAAATCTTAACCAAACCTATTTTTGATTCAAACAATAGTAAAATGCGTAATTAGTCCGATCCTTCGACTATTACTAAATCTCTCTCACAAGCACCTTTGGCGTGGCTAACAGCCTCTTGGTATCTCTCACTGTAATAACAGTTATGTGCTGCTTCTAGACTAGGGAACTTAGCTAAAACATTTCGAGATCTATCATTTCCTTCTAACTGTTCGTACTTACCACCCCTGGCTAAAAACTTGCCACCATGCTCAGCGATAGCGACTGTCGCTATTGCTGCATACTTTCCGTAAGCTTCTTCGTCGGTTACTTTAACATTTCCTATCCAATATGCTGACATTTTTAAACTCCTATCATTTGTTTTACTGCGTTTATTGCACTTTCAGATTCACTAATTTCCTTTGCACCACCCTGTGCCAAGTCAGGTCTTCCACCACCACCTTTTCCTCCAAGTTGTGAAACTGCTATTTTTACGAGCTCAATAGCAGAGTGTTTAGTTAAGAGGTCGTCTGTAACACCAACTGCTACTGAAACCTTACCTGAAGATTCTCCGATTAGTAAAATTATACCCATTTTAATAGAAGATTTATAATTATCGATAATTGATGGAAAATTTCTCGATTCAATTCCATTTGTAACATTAGAAATAAAAGTTATACCATTAATTTTTTCTATTCTTTCATTGGAATTATCTTCATTTGATGCAATTTCTGTACGTAAGTCATTTACTTGGCTTATTAAGGTTTTCCTTTCGGTTAATAAAGACTTTAATCGGGCGTCAAGATCTTCGGGCTTTGACTTGAGTAATCCCTCAACCAGAGAAAGTTGGTTTGACCGACTTCGAACATAATTTACCGCTGTATCACCTGTAATAGCTTCTATTCTTCGAACTCCAGAACTGGATGCAGACTCTCCAAGAATCAAAAATAATCCAATATCACCTGTGCGTTTAACATGAGTGCCACCGCAAAGTTCAATCGAGTACGTCTGACCATCAACACCCTTGCCAGTAGCTTCATTCCCCATGGATACCACACGGACTTCATCTCCATACTTCTCTCCAAATAAGGCCTGAGCTCCTAACTCTCTAGCTTCATTAGGTGTCATAATTCGTGTCTCTACCAAGGAATTCTGACGAATGTATGTATTAACCTCTTTTTCAATCTTATTGATTTGCTCAGAAGAAAGAGCTTTATTATAGTTAAAATCAAATCTTAGTCTGTCGTCAGAGTTTAATGAACCTCTTTGAGATACTGTATTTCCTAAATTTTTTCTTAAGGACTCATTAAGTAAATGAGTTGCAGAGTGATTTGATTTAATAGCTCTGCGTTTCTCGAAACTTACATTTAGTTTTGTTTCATCCCCTACTGAAAGATTAAACTTTAAGCTATCAACAAAATGTACAAAAATACCAGCTATAAGCCTTACATCTTCTATATGTGTTACAGATCCATCTAGTTCAACTTGTCCTGAGTCTCCTGTTTGTCCACCACTTTCTGCGTAAAACGGAGTTTGATTAAACACTATCTGTACACTAGCGCCTGCTATGGCATTAGAAACTTCCTTACCTTCACACACAATAGCCAATACTTTAGCTTCTGACTCCTCTGTTTCGTATCCTAAAAACTCGGTGGAACCGAACTCTTGAGATATATTAAACCAAATAGATGAATCAGCAGTTTCTCCTGATCCACTCCAGCTAGCTCGTGCTTTCTCCTTTTGGGATTTCATAGCTAAGTCAAAGGCGTCTACATCAACTTTAAGTCCTTTTTCTCTTAAAGCATCTTGAGTAAGGTCTAATGGAAAACCAAAAGTGTCATACAGCTTGAATGCCGTATCTCCAGATAAATTTTTACCCTCTTCAATATTTAGAATTTCATCATCTAGGAGCTTTAACCCCCTATCTAATGTTTCTTTGAACCGCGTTTCTTCGCTTCTCAAAGTTTCCTCAATTAACCCTTGAGCCGAATAAAGCTCTGGGTAAGCTTCTCCCATTTCTTTAACTAGAGCTGGAACCAACCTATACATTAACGGCTCTGCTATCCCAAGCATGTGAGCATGTCGCATCGCCCTACGCATTATACGTCGCAAAACATAACCACGACCGTCTTTGGAAGGTAGGACACCGTCCGCAATTAAAAAAGAAGTTGAACGTAAATGATCAGAAATAACTCGATGATGTATCTTTGCTGACCCATCTGGTTCGGTATTACTTAAGTTTGCGGAAGCCTCAATTAAATTTTGCATGAGGTTGGTAGCATAGTTATCGTTGGTGCCTTGTAGAAGAGCAGTAACTCTTTCTAACCCTAATCCAGTATCTATGGACTGATTGGGAAGGTTAATACGAGTTCCGTCCTTAAGGTGTTCATACTGCATGAACACTAAATTCCAAATCTCTACGAACCTATCACCATCCTCATTTGGACTTCCTGGAGGCCCACCCCAAACATCCTCACCATGATCATAAAAAATCTCTGAACAGGGTCCACAAGGGCCAGTAGCCCCCATCATCCAAAAATTATCATCTGTGGATATACGAATAATAGAACTATCTGGAAGACCAGAAACCTTCCTCCAAATGGACATAGCCTCCTCATCGTCATGGTAAACTGTTACAACCAATTTCTCTTTTGGAATACCAAGTTCTTTAGTAATGAATTCCCAAGCAAATGGAATAGCATCATTTTTGAAGTAATCACCAAAACTAAAATTTCCAAGCATTTCAAAAAAAGTGTGATGTCTAGCTGTGTATCCAACATTATCTAAATCATTATGCTTGCCACCTGCCCTAACACACTTTTGTGCCGACGCCGCTCGCTTGTAATCACGAGTTTCAACACCTGTAAAAAGATTTTTAAACTGAACCATTCCAGAGTTGACAAACATAAGTGTCGGGTCATTTCTAGGAACTAAAGGACTAGAAGTTTGTATACTATGACCCTGGTTTTTGAAGTAACTCAGGAATGATGACCTGATCTCATTTAAACTTGGCATGAATTAGTCCAATAAAATTAATTATACTCTCGCATCTCTAACGATCGTCTAGCAAACTGTTTACTGGACATCAATTTAAACATTAAAAAAACATTCACAATAAGTTTTAATTTTTTTCAGTAAGTAAGGGGATTAAACTATATTAATCATTAGTTTTCATATCAGAAAATGCCTTTAGGGCAGCCTCTCTAGATTGCTTCAAGTCTACGATTGGGTAAGGGTATGACTTACCAAGGTAGATGTTCGCTGCGTTTAAAACCTCTTCTGGAGCCGTCCATGGGCAATGTAAGTATTTATTTGGTAAGTCCTTTAACTCTGGAACAAACCGTTTTGTATAAACGCCATCTTTGTCAAATTTCTCACCCTGAAGTACAGGATTAAAAATTCGAAAATATGGTGCAGCATCTGCTCCACACCCAGCTATCCACTGCCAACCTGCACTATTATTTGCTAGATCTGCATCTACTAAACAATCCCAGAACCAATCTAACCCATTTCTCCAATGTAAGCGAAGGTTCTTAACTAAGAACGATCCTACTATCATTCTTACTCTATTATGCATATAACCCGTACTCCAAAGTTCTCTCATACCTGCGTCAACAATTGGAAAACCTGTACTCCCTTTTTTCCAACGAGATAATAAATCAGGATCTTCAATCCACGAGAAGGCTTTGAAACGTGTTTGCAAACTTTCAGTCGGCAGGTTTGGAAAAAAATAAAGTAGTGAATTAGAAAACTCTCTCCAGCCTAACTCTGATAGAAAATGATCCTTACCCTTAGAGTTCACATATTTTGGGTTAGAGGCAGCGTACCAAACTTGATTGGGAGATACTTCTCCAAAATGCAAATGAGGGGATAACCTTGAGACATTCTTTCTACTAGGAAAATTTCGACCCTCTTTATAATCGTATAACCGATTTTCAATAAAATCTGTAACTTTAAGGTTAGCGGCTTTTTCACCAATCTCCCAGCCCTTGAATACTTTTCTATCCCAACTGGATTTCGGGAGAAGCTTGAGATCAGTAATGTTTGTAAGTCCAATTTCCTTATTATATAAAGTAATATCAATAGGTTCAGAAATCGGAAACCTTGGTTCTGTTGTACCCAAACAACCACGTCGATAAAAAGGAGTGAATACCTTATACGGCGTACCATCATTTTTTAAAACTTCCCATGGTTCCCACAATAATGATCCGTTAAATGATTCACACTCCAGCTCTTTAGCTCTAAGTTTAAGTTTTAGGACACGGTCACGTTCTATCTGCCAAGGTTCATAACATCGGTTCCAATAAATACCACTTGCTCCTGCTTCACTCATAAGCTTTGGTATAATTTCTATAGGATCACCCTTAAAAACCCTTAACTCCCCATTTAGTGACTTATTTAATGCAATTAAGGAGTGATGGAGCCATATACGCGACGCTGCGCCCGGCTCCTGAGCTCCAGCATTACAATCATCTAGTATAAAAATTGGAAGTACATCACCATTAGAGGCGCATTGGGTTAGAGCTGGGTTGTCAGATAATCTAAGATCTTGTCGAAACCAGTGTATATATAGTGATTTTTTGTTCAAATAAGTTTCCAAAGAGATTTTTTGTGTAAGCTAAAAGTGAATAGTAAAATAGCTTACACAACATTCTGATTATTATATTTTTAGATTTCAACCACGCTGTCATCATTTGAGTTTGAGAGGTTTTCTTCTTTATTATCTTCCACACTTAACATGTCTAAATCTAAACCATTAGCAGTTTTAATTTTTTGCTCAATTTCAGTTGCTATGGATTTATGCTCTTTTAAATAAATCTTTGCATTCTCTCTTCCTTGACCAATTCTTTCATCTCCGTAGCTATACCAAGATCCAGATTTTTCAACAATGCCAGCCTTGACTCCAAGGTCCACTATTTCTCCCATTTTAGAAATACCTTCACCGTACATTATATCAAATTCAACCTGTTTAAAGGGTGGTGCTACCTTATTTTTTACTACTTTAACTCTAGTCGCATTTCCAACTATTTCATCACGATCCTTTATTGCACCAATTCTGCGAATATCTAGCCTAACAGATGAATAAAATTTTAACGCGTTTCCGCCAGTTGTGGTTTCTGGCGAACCAAACATCACTCCAATTTTCATTCTAATTTGATTAATAAAAATTACCATGCAGTTACTTTTTGAAATGGAGCCTGTCAATTTACGCATAGCTTGGCTCATTAACCTAGCGTGAAGTCCCATTTGGCTATCACCCATATCACCTTCTAATTCAGATTTAGGAGTTAGTGCTGCAACTGAGTCTACAACTACTACGCTTACTGCGCCTGATCTTACTAAAGTATCAACTATTTCGAGTGCCTGTTCCCCGTTGTCAGGTTGACTTATCAGAAGCTCCTCTAAGTTAACCCCTAATTTTTTAGCGTAATGTGGATCTAAAGCATGTTCCGCATCTACGAATGCGCAAACTCCACCCTTTTTTTGCTCTTCTGCAACCGAGTGTAGAGTTAATGTAGTTTTCCCTGAACTTTCTGGTCCATAAATTTCAATGATACGACCTTTAGGTAACCCACCTATTCCTAGTGCGATATCTAAACCAAGTGAACCAGTTGAAGTGGCTTCAATTTCAGGAAATGAGTGCTCACCGCCCAATTTCATGATAGAACCTTTGCCGAATTGACGTTCAATTTGCAAAAGTGCTGATTCTAAAGCCTTAGTTTTTTCTGTTTCTGATTTTGTTGTCATTGATAATATCTCTGCTGTAGCCATGATTTAAACCTCTTATTTCATACCGCTACTAAAACGGCAATGCCTATAATGTTCTTGTTATGTTCTAACATGTAATATACAATAATAGATTAAAATCAAGCTATTAATTAATATATTACTCTTTAGATATAGGTACCCTAATAAATGAAAGATACAAAAGTCAGTGAAATGTTTAGCGATGCGTATTAGGAACTCATTTTAAAATGAGTAACAAAAAAACCATCTCCAGAATCAGATACTGGAAAACTTTCTTGAAAGATAACTTTCCAGTCCGAGTTTCGTAGCAAAAATGCGTCTATCTGATCAGTGTTTTCAGCTTTTAAAAGTGAACAAGTCATATAAACTAAAACCCCATCCCTATTCACAAGTTTACTAGCATCATCTAAAATTTCTTGCTGAGTATCTTTTAATGCTTCATAATAATCAGATGTAATTGTCCATTTAGACTCAGGGTTGCGCCGCCACGCTCCGGACCCAGTACAGGGAACGTCACAAATAACTAAATCAAATGAAGAAACCATTCCCAGTTCTTCTTTGGACAGTAGCTTTATTTTTACCCCAGATCTTTCAGCTCGAACAGGAATATCTTTCATTCTTAAAAAGTCTCTATCATATGCTGAAATAGTACCAGAAAACCTATCACTTAAAGCTAACGATTTACCACCACCTCCTGCACAGAAATCTAATATGTTATAACCATTCTCTATAGGGATAGTCCTGCAAGAAATTTGAGAGTTAAGATCTTGTATTTCTAAGAGCCCAGTTTTGTAAGCAACTGACTGCTTCACTTTTCTAGGGTTCGAGAGCACTTTCAATGCAGTTAAGCATGCAAGGTCAGGAACTGTTTCAATACTATCACTTTTTAAAGTTTCCTGCACCTCTCCCAGTGTGGCTTTTCCTAGATTAACACGTATATAAAATGGAGCTCTTTTTTTTAGGATTTTGTTAACTGAAAGGAACCTTTCACCAAGTGAAACTCTTAAATCATCCAGGAGGCAATCGGGAAAATCAAGAACTTCAAGGTCTGAGCTCCCATTCTGTATTGACGCAATATGCGATTTCTCTAGTGGAGTTAGCTCACTAGGACCGTAACCAACACCGTTAAAAAGTAAGTTGGGCTCTCTATTGGAAGATAAAAGGTAACCGATGATAACACCTCTACCTGTCTTATCTCCACCCAAGGTTCCAAAAGAATTTAATGACCTTAAGCAATCAAATACTATATCCCTAATTACTGATCGATCTGATGAACCGGCAAAACGAGATTTCCGAGCCCAATTTGTTAACGTCTTTTCTGCCGGATCCCCAGATATAATAGAATCAAGAATCAATATAGCCGAAGCAATGCATGCACTTGGTGTCATTTATAGAACCCTGTAATTTGGACTTTCTCTTGTTATCTGCACATCATGTACATGACTTTCTCTTAATCCAGCACCCGTTATGCGCACAAAAGAAGCGTTCATACGCATTTCTTGGACATTCTTTACCCCGAGGTAACCCATTGAGGCACGAAGTCCACCAACAAGTTGGTGAATAACAGAGCTTGCAGACCCTTTGTAAAGGACCTGCCCTTCAACCCCCTCAGGAACTAATTTATCCGTTTCCGCGTCTTGTTGAAAGTATCGATCTGCTGAACCTCTAGCCATAGCTGGAATAGACCCCATACCACGATAGCTTTTAAAGCTTCTTCCTTGATATAGTACTATTTCTCCTGGGCACTCATCTGTTCCAGCAATTAATGACCCAACCATAACACAAGAAGCTCCCGCTCCAATAGCTTTTGCAAAATCTCCAGAAAACTTCACACCTCCATCCGCGATTATAGGAACATTACTTAAATTTGCTTCTTTGACACAATCCATAATTGCAGTAAGCTGTGGCACACCTACGCCTGCTACCATTCGAGTAGTGCAAATGGAACCAGGCCCAATTCCCACCTTAACTCCATCAGCTCCCGCGTCTATTAGGCTTTTTGTGGCCTCACCCGTTGCAACATTTCCTGCGATAACTTGAATGTTAGAATATGCCTTCTTTATTTGTTTAACAGCCTCGATAACACCAATCGCATGACCGTGAGCCGTGTCAACAACCAATAAATCTACTCCGGCGTCTATTAAAGCCTCCGACCTAGAGAACCCTCCATCACCCACTGTTGTCGCAGCTGCAACTCTCAGCCTACCAAGCTTATCCTTGCAAGCCGTGGGATTCAAAACTGCTTGCTCTAAGTCTCTTAGGGTTAAAAGCCCTGTTAACTCACCAAGTTTATTAACAACAAGTAATTTTTCTATCCGACGTTCTTGCATCAAATGTTTGGCTTCAGTCAAATCAGCAGGCTCTTCTAAAACAGCTAGGTTATCAGATGTCATCATTTTACTCACTGGTGTTTTCAAATCAGTCGCAAATCTCATATCTCTGTTTGTTACAATTCCAATCACTTTTCCATTATCACCCACTACAGGAAATCCTGAAACTCTATATCGTGATTGTAACTCTTGTGCATCTGCAAGCGTTTGTGCCGGTGTGAGTGTCACTGGGTTAAACACAATACCACTTTCAAATCTTTTAACTCTTCTAACTTGCCTTGCCTGCTCATCAATAGTGAGGTTCCTATGAATAACGCCTAAACCACCAGATTGAGCCATAGCAATTGCCATTTTTTCTTCGGTCACAGTATCCATTGCTGAACTCATAAGTGGTATATTTAAATTAATGGATTTGGTAACCATCGTTCGTGTATCTGCGGCACCAGGAAGTACAGACGAAGCAGCTGGAACAAGTAGTACATCATCGAAAGTAAGGGCTTCTCGAATTTTCATCAAACATCTCCTTTAGAAGTTCCGTTTGACGGTTTCCTATTTCATGAAAACTGTTAAGAGGAAAGAGTTTATTTTTAATTTATACTGTTACACTGCTTCAGTATTACTATAAGAGAAAAAGCTAAATTAATTATTTCAAAAATGGAGATAAATTATTGAAAAAGATAATTGTCGATGCTGATGCATGTCCGGTAAAACAAGAGATATTCAGAATTGCTGTTCGTTTAAGCATTAATGTCGAACTAGTCTCAAATAGCTATTTTAAAATACCAGATCATCAACTAATTAAATTAGTCGTAGTAAACAATTCATTTGATGCTGCAGACGATTGGATAGAAGAAAACAGTGACAAATTAAGTATAGTAATAACTGAAGACATTCTTTTAGCACATAGGTGTCTTAAAAAAGATGTTTTGGCAGTAGTATCCTCAAACGGAAAAGAGTTTACTGTAGAAAATATTGGATCAGCTGTTTCTGATCGAGCCATAAAAGCAGACCTTCGTGGTGGCATAGAAAGTCTTAAGCTAGGAAATAAAAAACCTTACAGTAATAGAGATAGAGTCAATTTTAAAAATTCATTAGATAGAGTAATAGCAAAATTTAAATAGTAATGGCAGCTACCCTTTAAAACTCTGGCAAACAACAAACTTCTCTGAGCTATCAGATCTACTTGCAGGAGGTTTAAAATTGTGTACCTTTAAAAATTTATTCTTTAAAACTTTTTGTAATGTCCCCTCCGCTCCGCCAGCAAGCACCTTCGCCACAAATGTGCCACCCTCCTCAAGAACATCGAAGGCAAAGTCTGCAGCTGCTTCACAAAGAGATATTATCCTTAAGTGATCTGTTTGCTTATGACCTGAAGAGGCAGCTGCCATGTCACTCAGAACAACATCAGCTTTCCCATTTAGCCATTTTTTAACTTGTTCGTCCGCCCCTTCAGAAAGGAAATCTAGCACATGTAAGTTTACTCCAAAAATAGGTTCCACTTCTTTAATATCAATTCCTAAAACATAGCCTACACGTTTATCTTTTCTGGAATTCCCTGAGTTCACTCTAACTGACGAAACTTGAGACCAACCGCCCGGAGCACATCCTAAGTCAACAATGCGTTTTCCTGGAAGTAGAAATCGAAATTTATCATCTATTTCAGATATTTTGTAAGCCGCTCTACCTCTCATTCCTTCGCTGTTAGCTTTTTTTACGTACGGATCATTAAGCTGACGTTCCAACCATCTGGTGGAGGATATCTTTCGACCACGTGAGGTTTTTACCTTAACTCTTAAGTCTCGAGAACCGCGGCCGTCATTTATCTTTGTCATAGCGTGTTAACCTATCTATCAGAAAGTAGTCAAAAAAAACACATATATGGCTTCTTCTGTAACGGGTAAAGCTTTTGATTGTAATTCAAATTAAACAAGTTTTTTGTACTTCACGCACCTTCCTCTAGGACACCATCTTGGCTCATTTGGGCGTACAAAAGACCCTCTCTCAAGCCCCGGTCTGCCACACTCATTCTATCAGTCGGCCAAATACGCATTAAAGCCTGAAGTATAGCTGCCCCTGACATGATTAAAACATGCCTATCTTTACCAATCCGTGGGTCCATTCTTCTTCCTTCAGGTCCTAAGGCCAAATAACTTTGTATTACATTTTCAATTTGAGGAGATGTCATTCGCAACCCATCCACTTTTCCTCGGTCATACCTATCTAACCCAAGATGAGATGCAGCAACAGTTGTCACTGTTCCAGAAGTTCCAACTATCTGGAAACCTTCTTTCGTTTGTATGCCATCCTTATAAGGAGCAAAGTTGGCAAGGCTTTCTTCAAAAAACCAACTCATAAGGGCAAACTTAGCGGAGTCGTCCGTAACGTCATTAAATTGCTCTTTTAAAGTAGCTACCCCTAATGGAACAGAAATCCAATCAACAACTTTTGCTTTAGGGAAGTCGTCATTCTCTGACTCAAAACCTAAATGGAGTTTCATAATTGCTTTTCTACGGTCAACCTTTGGAACTTCAGAAAGATCAATCCAGACTAATTCTGTAGAACCTCCCCCTATATCTACCACAAGAAGTTGCTCTGTATTAATACTAACTAAAGGAGCACATGAAATAACAGCTAACCTGGCCTCTTCCTCTGCTGGTATTATTTCCAATTGCAACCCTGTTTCTCGTTCAATTAGATTAATAAACTCGACCGCGTTACTAGCTCGTCTACAAGCTTCAGTAGCAATTAATCTCATTCGGGTCACAGAATGATGGCGAAGTTTCCTCTGACAAATCATTAATGCCCCAATTGTTCTAGCCATTGAGATTTTTGACAGTTTACCGGTACCTTCCAGCCCGGCTCCCAATTGAACTGTCTTGGAAAAACTGTCAACTACATGGAATTGATTTCCATTTGGTTGTGCAATCAACATTCGACAAGAGTTTGTTCCAAGATCTAAAGCGGCATATAATTCAGCAGAGGGAGGAACTTTAGTTGACTTAATCTGATTAGGAGTACTTCCAGGGAACTTAATAATCTTAGATTTTGTTTTTTGTTTTAATGCCATATCTTATTTATTTTCTTACCATATAAGCGTTTTTTGACACATCAAAATATAAGTAATGTTACCTCAGAATTTACCTTCAAACAAGGTTAGATTTTTGTCATTCAAACAAAATAAAAATTCGATATAAAATTTCTAAGTGAATTTTTGAATTTAGTTTGACAAATTAAGAAAATAAAGTTCAACGTTAAAAAACAGTTTTCTTAAAAAGGAAAAAAAATGCAACCAATAACCATCGTATACTGGCGTGATATTCCTGCACAAGTAATTATAGGAAGTGGAAGAAAAGCTGCAAAAATTCAACTTACTGAAAGATTTGAAAAGGCAATAGATCGATGCGCAATGAAGATTAATGCAAAGGATTCAGATGCCTATCTTTCAGAATGGAGAAAAGAAACTATAGGCAGTGTCGATGGCAACCTTCAAGACGTCGCAAAAGCGGAAGCGGAGAGACTCGAAGGAGAATACGACAACCCTACTCTTAAAGCCTTAATAGATAATGATGGCAAGAAAGCATAAAAGGTTAATTAAAATATTATGGCGCTATTTAACTTTAAAAAGAATAAATCAAGAACGAAAAACCCTTCAGGTCTAGTGTCACTTCTCAGGAACTTTTCTATTGAGGTTATGCCACGAACTGCTGAGAAAATAGAAGATTTCTCAGCTATCCTACCAAAATCTACCAGAGTATACATTGCTCATATAGAGGGCACACCTATTGAAGACATGGTAAAGACTGCCGCTCGCCTCTCTAAAGATGGCTTTGAAGTTATGCCTCATTTTCCAGCACGTATAATTCAAAATAAATCGGTATTAGCAGATTGGATTTCTAGGTATCAAAATGAGGCTAATGTTTCTCAAGCGCTAATTTTAGCTGGAGGAATACCAAAACCCATAGGGGATTTCGATTCTTCAATGCAATTATTAGAAACAGGTCTCTTTGATAAAACAGGATTCACAAGAATTCACTTTGCGGGGCATCCTGAAGGTAATAAAGATATTGAAGCAAATAGAAGTGACTATAGCGTTGAAAGTGCTCTAAAGTGGAAACAAGCTTACAGCGATAGAACAGATGTAAAAGTAGGTTTAGCAACACAGTTTTTATTTGAAGCAAAGCCGATAATTGATTGGGCCAGTAAATTATCTGCTGCAGGTATCGAAATACCAATCCATATTGGGATAGCAGGACCAGCAAAACTGCAAACCCTTATAAAATTTGCTATCGAATGCGGCGTAGGAGCGTCTTTGGGTGTTTTGCAAAAGCGTGCGCGAGATTTAACTAAGCTACTTCTTCCTTACGAGCCAACTGAAATATTAAATTCTTTAGTTGATGAATTGGAAAAAGATAGGAACCTTAATATCGAACAAATCCACTTTTTTCCATTAGGTGGAATAAAGACTAATGCCACATGGATCTCTAATAATGGTGGAAAATTAGAACCATCAAAACTATAAAAAGTTTAGGAAAAACATTAAATGACCCAAACAGTAGTAGAATCGAAAACTAAAACCGTAGTAATTGGGTTTGATCAACCTTTTTGTGTGATTGGAGAACGGATAAACCCAACTGGTCGTAAGAAATTAGCTGCTGAGTTGGAAGCTGGTGATTTTTCTACGGTAGAATCTGATGCAATTGCCCAAGTTCTTGCTGGTGCTAACATATTAGATATAAATGCTGGCGTAGTGTATAACTCAAATCCCAACCCAAATGAAACCGAGCCTCCGCTAATGGGTAAAGTAATTGAGTTAGTTCAAGCTCTTGTAGACATACCTTTATGTATTGATAGCTCTGTTCCAGGGGCTCTCGAGAGAGGGCTTGAACTTGCAGAAGGCCGGCCACTTTTGAATTCTGTAACTGGTGAAGAAGACCGTTTAGAACTTATTCTACCCTTGGTAAAAAAGTATAATGTTCCTGTGGTAGCTATCTCAAACGATGATACAGGTATAAGTGAGGATCCTAATGTACGGTTCGAGGTGGCTAAAAAGATAGTAGAAAGGGCTGCAGACTTTGGCATACCTGCAAATGATATAGTCGTCGATCCATTAGTCATGCCAATAGGAGCAATGGGAACAGCTGGGTTGCAGGTATTTAAGTTAGTTAGAAGGTTACGAGAGGAATTAGGTGTGAACACAACTTGTGGTGCATCAAATATAAGCTTTGGATTGCCGAATAGGCACGGAATCAATAATGCTTTCCTTCCAATGGCTATGGCTGCAGGAATGACTAGTGCAATTATGAACCCGATAAGTATTCCAATTAGTGAAAGAAAAATTCAGGAAAAAGTTACTGAACTTGAATCTCTAGGCATAATTATTCCTGAGGGGATTGATCCAGAAAAACTAGCGAATGTAACAGGTCTTGGTTCAACAAAGGCCAGGTCTGGATCTGAAATGGAGGCTATCCGTGCAGCTAATTTTTTGACAAATAATGATCCACACGGACGTACTTGGATTTCTAGCAATAAATTGATCACAAATGCCGTTGACGGAGACAGCGGCCGTCGGAGAACCGGTAGGCGAAGTCGTAGTTAATTTAGGAATTATGAGTTGAAATGGAAAAAAAAACCGATCCTTTAGTTATTTTTACTCCTTCTGGAAAAAGAGGTAATTTTCCTCAAGGCACACGAATTCTGGATTGTGCAAGACAACTTGGTGTAGATTTAGACTCAGTATGTGGTGGCCGAGGGATTTGCTCAAAATGCCAAGTTACGCCCTCATTTGGTGACTTTTCAAAACATGGTGTAGTAGTACTAGAAAGTGCATTAAGTCCTTGGAACTCAGTTGAGCAACGTTATGATGATAAACGAGGACTGATTAAAGGACGAAGGCTTGGCTGCCAGGCTACTGTTTTAGATAATATAGTTATAGACGTTCCCTCAGAGAGCCAGGTTCATAAGCAGGTAATAAGAAAAAGAGCTGAGGTTCGTGACATAACGATGAACCCCTCAACAAAATTATTTTATGTTGAAGTGCAAGAACCAGACATGCATGATCCATCCGGTGACTTAGAAAGACTTGTGAATGCACTTAAAGTTGAGTGGAACCTTCAAGACGTTACGGCAAACTTAGATGTATTAAAAATTTTACAAAAAACTTTACGAAAAGGTAGCTGGACTGTAACTTGTGCTATTTATTTAGGTGATAATGTATTTCCTCCTCGTATTGTCAAAATATGGCCTGGATTTTATGAAGGGTCAATTTTTGGTCTCGCAGTAGATATTGGTTCGACGACTATTGCAGCCCATCTTTGTGATTTAAGAAATGGTGATGTTTTAGCCTCATCTGGAGTAATGAATCCTCAAATAAGGTACGGCGAAGACCTAATGAGCCGAGTTAGTTACTCAATGATGAACAAAAACGGTGCAGAGGAAATGACCGTAGCTGTACGAGAGGGTCTCAATGAATTATTCTTAAACATATGCAATGGTTCTGATATCCGACTAGATTTAATTTTAGAAGCTGTGTTTGTCTGCAACCCAGTGATGCACCATCTATTACTTGGCATAGATCCATACGAGCTTGGACAAGCTCCATTCGCTCTGGCGTCATCAAACTCACAAGTCTTTAAAGCATCTGAGTTAGAGTTAGAAATTAATCCAAACGGTCATATCTACTTTTTACCATGTATAGCAGGGCATGTTGGAGCAGATTCTGCTGCAGTTGCTTTAAGTGAGCAGCCCGGGAAATCCACTGAATTATTGCTTGTTGTCGATGTTGGAACAAACGCAGAGATACTTTTGGGAAATGTTGACAGGGTATATGCTTGTTCTTCTCCCACAGGTCCAGCTTTTGAAGGAGCCCAAATCTCTAGTGGTCAACGTGCTGCGCCAGGAGCTATCGAACATGTAACTATTGATCCTAAAACAAAAAACCCTAGGTTTCAGGTCATAGGGTCTGAGTTGTGGTCAGATTCTCCTAAGTTTATAGATGAAATCAAGAGCTCTGGTGTAACAGGAATATGTGGTTCTGGAATTATTGAGATGGTAGCTGAAATGAGAATTGCAGGAATTTTAGATTCCTCTGGCCTCATTGGTTCAGCAGACCAAACCGGAACAGATAGATGCTTTTCTGATGGAAGAACAAATTCTTATCTTGTTTGGGACGAAACAGAGACTGGGGGCGCACGCATTACAATTACGAATAAAGACATTCGTGAAATTCAAATGGCAAAAGCTGCTCTGTACTCCGGCGCTAGACTTTTAATGGATAAATTTGAAGTTGAAAAAGTTGAAAGAATTGTTTTAGCCGGAGCGTTTGGTGCTCACATAAGTCCTAAACACGCTATGGTGTTAGGCATGATACCTGACTGTCCTTTAGAAAAGGTTTCAAGTGCAGGAAATGCTGCTGGGACTGGAGCAAGAATTGCATTGTTGGATATGGGTTCCAGGAGTTTAATAGAAAAAGTAGTTTTAGAAATTCACAAAATTGAAACGGCAATTGAACCGAGATTTCAAGAACATTTTGTGAATGCTTCTAATATTCCTAATTCGGTTGAGCCATTCCCAATATTAAACTCTATTGTTAGTTTGCCAGTCGTTAACTTCAATGAAAACCGAAATATAGATAGGGGCGGTCGAAGAAGAACTAAACGTTAAAAAGAAACACTTATTATTTATTTAAATAATGTTTTAAACTTCTAATATTTCGTCCCAGTATAAGAAATCTAACCAACTTTCATGAAGGTAATTTGGAGGAAACTTACGTCCCATATTTTGTAATTCTTCTGCAGTTGGCTTAATTGGAGTCTTTTTCACATTAAACGCAACCTGCTTTAATGTTTTTGCACCTTTTTTTTGATTACAACTTAAGCATGCAGAAACTACATTTTCCCAACTTGTAACTCCTCCAAGAGATCTTGGTAGAATATGATCAAAAGTTAAGTTTCCAGATCCTCCGCAATATTGACAGCTAAACCCATCTCGTAAAAATAAATTAAATCGCGTAAAGGCTAAATGCCTTTTAGGTTGTATGTAATCCTTTAAAACAACCACAGATGGAATTTGAATTTCCATACTTGGAGAACGTACAGTTTGCTCATACTCCATCAGAACCGAAACCCTATTAAGATATTTTGCCTTAATAGAATCTTGCCAAGGCCAAAGGGATAATGGGTAATATGATAAAGGCCGGTAATCAGCATTCAGAACTAAAGCCGGTTTATAATTAATATTGTTAACATCAGATTCTGAATGGTTACTAACATTTAAGAGCATTAAGAAACCCAACTGTGGTTAATAAAATTCGGTAAGCCTAAGAGATATTTTAATTTAGTTATCACCATAAGACCTTTACTAACTTATATATAACTTTGAGGGGAATCAGACTAAGTCCAACTGCAGTAATATAAAATTTAGACAAGCCAACAATCCATCAGGGGATATACCATGCCCTGTGCCCTCCATTACATGTGTTTCAACTTCAAAACCACATTCTTGTAGAGTAGATTCTGCAGTAGACAGTGATGAAAATGGAACGACATCATCCTGATCTCCATGAATAAGTAAAGTTGGCGGTTTACTCTTGCAATCTTCTAAAAGAGATTCTGGATTTAAAATCCGTCCTGAAAATCCAATTATTCCCAAAATAGAGTCAACCATTCTTGGTCCAACATGTAGAGCCATCATAGTCCCTTGTGAGAACCCTATTAAAATTGTTTCTGCTTCACTCAACCCCTCCTCTTCCATAGATTGTTTAATAAACATCTGTAAATCCTCAGTGGCTCTAAGCAGCCCTCGCTCAGATTCTTCTTCAGTGGAACCATCTATCCATGGGATTGGGAACCATTGGAAGCCACCTGGGTTTACACTGCAAGTTTCTGGAGCATCTGGTGCTAAGAACACAGTATCAGGTAAGTGCTCAGACAATTGATCTGCTAACCCCAGTAAATCATTTCCATTGGCACCATACCCATGTAAAAAAATAACTAACGAGGAGTCTACTCCTGAGCGTGAGTTAACACGGTTACTATCTAAAATTACTGTCATTTAAACACCTTCACGATTTTTATTTTTTGCATAATATTCCCAAAGAGCTAAAGATGCGACACTACACCAAGGCTTCCATCTTTCCGCAATACTTCGCATCTCTTTTTCTTTTGGTCTATCTTTTAGGTCATATAAAATTCGAGTTGCTTCTTGCAAAGCTAAGTCTCCCGCGGGAAATACATCTGGGTGATTAAGTGAAAACATAGCGTATATCTCGGCTGTCCACCGTCCAATCCCAGAAACTTTAATTAAAACCTCTATGACCTGATCTGTTGTTAAAGAACGAAGTTCGTTGTAGTCAATTTCAGCAGCAACAAGCGCTCGAGTATATTTTACTTTTTGTCGAGACAGGCCACACTCTTGTAATTTTTCATCTGTACAAAAATTTATTTTTTGTTCGAAAATTAAACCTGCAAGCTCTAACTTGGCCCATATAGCCGCCGCAGCCTTAACACTTAATTGTTGTCCAACAATAGCTCTTAAAAGCGCTTGAAACCCATCTTCTCGATTCCTAAGGTTTACTTTTCCCACACTCTTAATAACACTTGCCATATCAGTATCAGTTTTGACTAACTCACTTAAAGCGTTATTTAACGCTTGCTCATTTTCTATTTTTATCAATTTCACTCACCCACTCTAAACATTGGTATATACTGTTAACACTATTTATACCTGAGTAGTCAGGTCGCACCAGCATGATAACCGGTATCTTTAATATATTTGCAGCTCTTAACTTAGCTTTAGACGACTCTCCCCCAGAGTTTTTAAGCACCAAGATATCAACTTCAAGCTTTTTAAATAAATTCACTTCATCAGTTACGGTAAAAGGTGGGCGCCCAACAACATATTCTCCATTCTGAAACGGAAAGTTTTCTGTGGGTTTGTCTATTAATCTACAAAAAATATAAGAATCGGTTAAAAGAGAAAACTCATCAAGTGACTGCCTTCCAGTTGCTAAAAATATTCTAGATCCAGCGGATATCTTACTAATAGCCTCTCTGTAAGTCTCAACTGATGTACAATTGACGACTTCTTTCGGGACCCATTCATTTCTTAAAATAAACATATAGGGGATCTTCTTTTCCATACATAAACGCTGGGTCCTTTCAGTTATCTTAAAAGCAAAAGGATGAGTAGCATCTATAACTATATTGGTCTTAGAGGTATCTAACCAGGACATAAATCCCTTATCTCCACCAAATCCCCCAAAACGGGTCTTACAGCCCAACGAACGTGGAGCTCGAGTGCTTCCTACAAGTGACGCTGTCACGTCAAAGCCTCTAGCTAAAAGTTTGGGAGCTAACAGGCGAGCCTCGTTGGTTCCAGCTAAAAGAAGAACTTTCAATTACCAACTCTTGAGATAACATTTCCAGCTCTATTGACGATCACAATCCCACAATCCATACCTGAGTGTTTGGTTAGAGACTTTAATCTTTGAAGTGCCAAATCAGCGATTAAACCAGCAAGGTCATTTCCAGCCAACTCTAGAGCTTCTAGCGCTGTGTTAACATTTGAAATATCTGGCAAATCATTGTCTTGAGCTAATTGGGATAGTTTTTTAAAGTTAACTTGTGAACGTTTCGAATGAAGATCAACAGCCCCAAATGCAAACTTCGTAATTTTTCCAATACCTCCACCTATAGTAACACGGTTAACAGGATTTTTATTTAAGTATTTAATCATACCTCCGGCAAAATCACCCATATCAAGCATTGCCTGATCTGGAAGGTTAAATAATTTTTGGACAGCACCTTCACTAGTTGATCCGGTGCAACCAGCAACATGAGGAAACATAGCGGCTCTAGCAACATCTATTCCCCGATGAATTGATGCTATCCAGGCGGAGCAAGAAAAGGGACGTACAATTCCTGTCGTTCCTAAAATAGATAATCCTCCAACTATACCTAAACGAGGATTCCAGGTTTTATTAGTAATGATCTCTCCATTTGGTATCGATATTGTTATTTCGATATTTGGCTTTTTTGAATACAACTTTGCCATTTCATAAACAATAGAACTCATCATTTCTCGTGGTTTGGGGTTAATTGCTGGTTCTCCAACTCCAATTGGTAATCCAGGCATGCTAACGGTACCTACCCCTTTCCCAGCTTTAAAGGTAACTGAATTAGGTGTTTCTTTAACTCTAGCAATCACCACGCACCCATGTGTTACATCAGGATCATCACCAGCATCTTTCACAATTCCAACTTCTGACCATCCATTTCCTTTTTTTGGTTTGACCAAATCAAAAGTTGGTGTTTCACCTTTGGGTAAAATAATGCTTACAGTTTTTAAGAATTTACCTCCCCAAAGGCCTACCAACGCAGCCTTAACAGCAGCAGTTGCACATGCTCCAGTAGTCCAACCTTTTCTCAATACAATTGGTTTTTCTTGATTCATAATATTTTCATTATAAACGTACATGTTTGTGACGCCAAGGCGCTATATTAAATCAATAATTTTCTTTGCATATTTTAACTAAAACGGTAATACATTTAGTTATGAATTCTAATATTCTTGACATAAGTGGGTCTTGGCCCTCTCTTCATTCTGGATGGGTTTGGCTATGTGGTGCCGGCCCAGGTGATCCAGGGTTAATTACCTTACATGCTCTAAACGGCTTAAAACAAGCAGAGGTAGTAGTTTATGACGCTTTAGTTGACAAAAAAATCTTAGAATGGGCTCCCCAGGCTGAATTAGTTTATGCAGGAAAGCGAGGAGGAAAACCTTCATTTAAACAACGAGATATTTCTCTACAGTTAATAGAGTTAGCGAGAAAAAATAAGAAAGTTCTTAGACTTAAAGGGGGCGATCCATTCGTATTTGGTCGAGGAGGTGAAGAAGCCCAAACTCTTGTTCAAAATGGTATTCCAATACGAATTATTCCAGGAATTTCAGCTGGAATTGGAGGTCTAGCATATGCAGGGATTCCAGTCACCCATAGAGATGTCAATCAATCTGTTACCTTTGTTACCGGTCACGATCATTTAGGAGAGACGCCGTCTTCACTTGACTGGCACTCAATATCAAAAGGCTCTCAAGTTATTGTCATATATATGGGCATGAAACATATAGATAAGATAAGTTCTACTCTAATTGAAGCTGGAAGAGATCCAAGTGAACCAGTAGCAATCGTTACGGCAGCCACTCTTCCTGAACAAAAAGTTTTAGAAACTACATTAATAAAATGTGTGGAGGATATATCTTCTTCAAATTTAAAACCACCAGCGATCATTTGCATTGGTAAGTCGGTAATGATGCGACAGGTACTTGACTGGCAATCTCAGGCTGTCGGTGTTCCACCTCGCAATCTTGATCCATTGGGCTCCAGTCTTTCCATTGAAAGTGCATAATGATGCAAAATGGTGTGTTAATTACAGCTCCTAACTCTGGCTCGGGTAAGACAGTTATAACTCTAGGAATACTTAGAGCTTTAGCAAGAAAAGTGAACGTACGTTCAGCGAAATCTGGGCCTGATTATATTGATCCAAGGTTCCATGAATTTGCATGTGGAAACACATCTTTTAACTTAGATACTTGGGCCATGACTAGCGACCGTTTAAAAGAACTTTCTTGTGGCAAAGGAACTTACATAGTTGAAGGTGCAATGGGTTTGTTTGATGGGGATTCATCGGGCTTAAGCGGTTCAACGGCATTGCTAGCAAAAACTTTAAATTTGCATGTAGTATTAGTAATAGATTGTTCCAAAATGGCACAATCAGTAGCTGCCCTTGTCAGAGGTTTTATAACTCATGATACTGAATTAAACTTCCTAGGTATAATTTTAAATAAACTTGGAAGCGAAAAACATGAAAAAATGATTAGAAACTCGCTTTCTGATAGTTTTTTTCCGCCAGTAATTGGCGCACTGAAACGTGACAGTGCTTTTCACCAACCATCGAGGCATCTTGGTTTGGTCCAAGCCTCAGAACGAGATGACCTTGAGCATTGGTTGGACAATATGGCAGATGAAATTGAGGTGAATGTAGATTTAGATAAATTAGATTTTAATAATAATTTAAAGCTTAAGTCAAAGAAGCTTAATTCACCACCAGGACAAAATATTTCCATTGCTAGGGATAAAGCATTTTCTTTTATTTATCCACACCTAGAACAGGATTGGAAAAAAGCCGGAGCAACAATTAGATATTTTTCTCCTTTAGCAAACGAACCAGTACCTAATTCTGACTTTATTTACCTACCTGGAGGATATCCAGAGCTCTACGCAGGTATTATAGCTAACAACAGTATTTTCATTAATTCAATGCAAGATGCTTCAAAAAAATCATTAATCTACGGAGAATGTGGTGGATACATGGTTTTGGGCAAAATTTTAATTGGCAACGATGGAACAAAACATAAGATGCTCAACCTACTTGATTTGGTTACAACTTTCGAAAGCCCTAAATTAACTCTTGGGTATAGAAAGCTGACGAGTATCAAAGGTAGTTTTGTTGGAAGTTTCTTTGGTCACGAGTTTCATTATGCAAAAACTGAACAGTTTAATGGTGAATCACTATTTACAAGTTCCGACTCATCGGACAATAGTCTCCCTAATTTAGGATTAGTAAATGGTTTGGTAAGTGGTTCATTCGCTCATATCATCGACAAGACCGAAACATAGAAACACTTATAAGCGAATAGTTGCAAATGTCTTCAGCAAACAGTTTTTTTAAAAATGATCCCCGAACCAGAAGAAATGTAATTGTACTTATTATAGCTCAAGCTACCCTTGGCTGCCAAATGCCAATGATGTTTGTAGTTGGAGGTTTAGCAGGAAACATGCTTTCCACTAATCCATGCTTAGCAACATTACCCATTTCACTCATTGTGTTTGGCTCAATGATGACTGCACCATGGCTCAGTGCGTTAATGCAAAGACGTGGTCGACGAATAGGTTTAATGGTTGGGGCTTGTGGCGGCGCCTTAGGTGCATCCATCGCAGCTATAGGGTTACTCAACGCCTCATTTGGATTGCTTTTAGTAGGTAGCTTGTTTTCTGGGATTTATATGTCAGCGCAAGGTTTTTATAGGTTTACGGTTGCTGACAGTGCCTCAGATGAGTCTCGTCCAAAAGCCATTTCATATGTGATGGCCGGAGGTCTTCTGTCTGCTATATTTGGACCACAGTTAAATAATTTACTTCAGGGAACAACCTCTACACAGTTCTTAGGCTCTTACTTAGCTATAATAGTTTTAAATATTATAGGACTATTTTTATTTTTTGCCTTAGATCTTCCAAAAACAATCGCTGATAAGGCAAAACTTACTACAGAAAAAGTTCGCTCAAGACTTGAGATATTAAAAACACCTAGAATTGTGGCCATAATGATTTGTGGATTAGTATCTTATTGTTTAATGAATCTTGTCATGACTTCAACACCTTTAGCAGTTGTTGGCTGTGGATTCACACAAACACAGGCAAATAACGTTGTCTCAACCCATGTGTTGGCAATGTTTATCCCCTCTTTCTTTACAGGACACTTAATCGTTCGCTTTGGCGCAGAGAAAATTATTGCTATAGGCCTAATAATATTAGCTTTCTCAGGGGTAACTGCCTTTCTAGGAGTTGATCTAATGAATTTTTACTTTGCGTTGGCTTTACTGGGTGTTGGTTGGAATTTTGGCTTTATAGGAGCCACTACATTAATCTCCTCCAGTCACAATAAGAGTGAACGAGGTGTTGTCCAAGGAACTAACGATTTTATTATCTTCGGGTCAGTCACTCTGGCCTCTCTCACCTCTGGGGGACTTATGAACTGCTCTGGTGGCTCTCCACAAGAAGGATGGTCCACAGTAAGCTTAGCCATGATCCCAATGCTTATTCTTGCAGGGATAGCCTTAACATGGCTAATAATGAACAAAAGAGTTTCTGCCCCAGTATAAATAAACCTCAAAGATTACAGTAACCTCAGAGTAGATCGCCATAAAAAACCCCACTTTTTTGTAATGTTTTTTACGCTTAGATCACCAGACTTTACTGTTGATGGATTTTTAATTACTTGCTTAAGTAACGTTTTAGTTGTCCAGGCAGATAACAAAACGGGGAATAATTTTTTTTGACTTCTTAAACCTTTAACACCTTCATCAAAGCTTTTCATTCCGAGTTTACCTAATGACTTAATACTTTCATTAGAAGTTTTGATAAGTGGTCTTTTACCTAAGGATTCGAGTCTCTTAACTGCACTGAAAAAAGATGCTAGTCCTGCACCAAATGCATATTTACGTACTAAACTTTCCATATTACGATCCACCCCCAGTAGAAGTGCCCCCGCCCAGTAAAGATTGCCATACGTCTTATCTATATATTTAATTTGATCATCTTGTGATTTAAAAGGCTTAGATAATAAATCCCACGACCTTGCATCAACCATCTCATTAATTAGAGTTAATGGAATATCATTCGCCTCGAAAAGAGCAACTAAGTCTTTAACTATATGAGTAGAATTCTCTTTATATTCAGAACTTTTTACTAAGTTGTCTTTCCACCATTGCAACCTAATTTCTGAAATCATTGGCTCTGGTGAAGTCCAGGCAGATTTAGCAATTTCTAGGTTTGCACAGTAAAGGAGATGCAGTTTTTTTTGATCTGATGGTTCAGCAAGCAGGGAAGCTAGATACCGATCTGAATCAAAACATCTAACCTGCTCTGAATGTTCGTTTGAGGTCAAACTTTACAATTCTCTTTGATTAATTTCCAATTTATAGCGTCTAATAACGCTTCGAAAGAAGCATCAACAATATTTGGAGAAACGCCTACTGTTGACCAACGCGCACCAGATTGATCCACACAGTCTATAATAACTCTCGTCACTGCCTCTGTTCCACCGCTAGTAATACGAACCTTAAAGTCAACTAGCCTCATGTCGTCTATTGCGCTTTGGTATGACCCTAAATCCTTAGCTAAAGCTCTTGATAGTGCATTAACAGGGCCTCTATCTGAACCAACCTCATCCATAGACTCCGACACAGACAATTTCTTTTCGTCTCCGATATTAACAACTACAACGGCCTCCGAAAGTGTAACAAAATCTCCAATTTTATTCTGTCTTCTTTCAACTGTAACACGATACCGAACTACTTTGAAAAATATAGGTAATTTATCGAGTTCTTTTAAGGCTAAAAGTTCAAAGGATGCCTGAGCTGTATCATAAGAATAGCCTCGATCTTCATTTTCCTTTACCGTATCCAGTAGTCGCGATAACGAGGCTTTTTCAAATCCCTCTATCCCAGCATCACTTAATCTCTTTTTTAGATTTGATTGCCCTGCTTGATTTGACATTGGGATAATTCTATCATTTCCCACAAGACCTGGATCAATATGTTCGTAAGTGGACGGATCCTTTAAAATTGCACTGGCGTGCAAACCGGCTTTATGAGCAAACGCAGAACTACCAACATAAGCTGAATGGGTATTCGAAACACGATTTAAGATATCATCGAGTAAACGACTCGTTTTTGTTAATTCCAATAAATTTTCTTCGCCTATCCCAAGGGAAAACTTACTCTTATAGGGCTCTTTTAACAGCAATGTTGGTATTAATGATATTAAATTAGTATTTCCACATCTCTCACCAAGACCATTAATAGTACCTTGCACTTGACGAACACCTGCATCAATAGCAGCTAGAGAGCCAGCAATAGCATTCTCAGTATCATTATGACAATGGATCCCTAAGCTAGACCCTGGAATACCACTTTTAATTACTTCTTGAGTAATTTGATAAATTTTTGAAGGTAAAGTGCCCCCGTTTGTATCACATAGAACTATCCAACGGCTACCTGACGAATAAGCTGCATGTAAGCAATCAAGTGCATAATTAGGATTTGCGTAATACCCATCAAAAAAATGTTCGGCATCAAATATCGCTTCTCTTCCTTTTGCGACAATGTGCTCAATAGATTTTGATATATTAACAATATTGTTAGTTAAACTTATACCTAACGCTTTAGTCACATGAAAATCATAAGTTTTGCCAACTAAGCAAACAGAAGTGGTACCTGCATTAATTACTGCTGCAAGCACTTCGTCATTTTCCGCAGAGCGCCCATCTCGTTTCGTCATCCCGAATGCTGTCATTGTCGCATTTAACTTTGGCACAGAAGCAAAAAACTCACTGTCTGTGGGATTGGCTCCAGGCCAACCTCCCTCAATAAAATCCACTCCAAGCATATCAATTAGTTTTGATATGTTTATCTTGTCGTCAGTTGAAAATTGGATTCCGTGCGTCTGCTGTCCATCACGAAGAGTGGTGTCATAAATATATAGCCGTTCTTTATTCATCTACTAATCCCCTTAAAGCAACTCGATCAAACGAACTATTAGGTACTAATTTAATTGTATCCTTGGATATTTGCACATCAATACCAGTTTTAATAATTCTATTTTTATATATATCCACTTCTTCGTAGTTTTTATCCTCAAGTGCAGTTAGCCTCTTGTCTGATAGTATTACTAAAACTTTATCTAATATTTTTTGATCAAATTCATTTTCCTCTTCATTAACTGACGTTTCTGAGAGTAAACCAATAAATCTAGCTGAAGCTAATAAAGTTGAGTAATCACGTTGGTTGAAAATCTTATGTAAAACACCAATTGCAGCAACAGTGTTCAAGTCATCAGACAACGCTTCAATAACCCTTCTGTCAACAACACCAGGACTGACATTTAATGTTTGAGACCTCCACTTTTTGATTATATTTTTGGCGTCATTAACTCGGTTTTCTGTCCAATCTAAGGGCTTTCTATAATGAGTATTAAGTAAAATAAACCTAATTACTTCACCTGAGATATTACATTGCAACAAATCATTAACAGTATAAAAATTTGATAAGCTTTTTGACATTTTTTTGCCGTTTACTTTTAACATCTCATTATGCATCCAGTAGGTTGCAAAACTTTCATTTGGATGTGCACAATTAGATTGAGCAATTTCATTTTCATGGTGAGGAAACTTAAGATCGCTTCCACCACAGTGAATATCGAAACTACCACCTAATAAATCTTTTGCCATGGCAGAACATTCAATGTGCCAACCTGGTCTTCCCCTTCCCCAAGGGGACTCCCAACCAGGAAGATCATCAGTAGATGGCTTCCACAAAACAAAATCTAAAGGGTCCTCCTTAAAAGGCGCCACTTCTACCCTCGCACCAGCTATCATATCATCTAAAGATCGGCCAGACAGGCTACCGTAGTGTTCGTACGATCTTACTCTGAACAAAACATGACCCTCATTAAAGTACGCATTTTTTGTTTTAATAAGGCCATCAATCATTTGTATCATTTTATCAACAAATTGAGTGGCGCGTGGCATGACTGATGGAACCAGCGAATTTAAATGGCCCATATCTTCCATGAACCAATCGATAGTTTGATCTGTAATTTCAGATATTTTAATACCCAGTGATTTGGCGCGTAAATTTATTTTATCATCTATATCAGTAAAGTTTCTAACATAAGTGACACTGTCTTCCCCATACTCCTCTATCAACAACCTAAAAAGGGTATCAAAAACGACAACTGGTCTCGCATTCCCTAAATGAGCTCGATCGTAAACAGTAGGGCCACAAACGTACATCCTAACATTTTGGGGATCTAAAGGTAAAAAATCCTCTTTTTTTCTTGTGATTGAGTTATAAATTTTTATGTTAGGCATTGTTTCTATACTTTGAATAATTAATACAATGGTTATCACGAAAACGCTAAGATAAGTTCTCTTACATCAATTTTATAAAAATTAAAGCTCTATTGAAGTGAATTAAATACCAATCAAGTTAGAAATTGAAAAAAAAGCTTTAGTAATATTGAATTGGGAAAGGTTTAGTGTTTGATATTCGCACATCTAAAATACCTTTGTAACAGGAGCTAGAGCATTGATTAAATTACAACCCTCCACTCGGATAAAAGAGCTTACATTATTAAGTGCAAATGACTGGGAATTATTAGATGAAGTTAGAGAGCTTAAAAATTCAGGACAGAAAATTACTGAATTAACAATAGGTGAACACGACATTAGGACAGATCCAAGAATTCTTGATGCTTTAAATAAATCAGCAATTAATGGAAACACTGGTTATGCACCAGTTAGTGGAAATAAAAATTTACGTGAAGCAATAGCTAATAGGGTATCAAAGAGAACAGGCATTCCTACAACATACAAAAACGTAATAATTACACCTGGAGGGCAGTCAGCACTATTTGCTGCGCATTTGGGTGTTTGCAATCCGGGAGACGTAGCACTTTATTGTGACCCCTATTATGCAACTTATCCAGGCACAATTGCAGGAACAGGTGCCAAACCCAAAGTTATAAAAGCAAGGCCAGAGGAAAATTTTCAGTTATCAGGAGAGGCTATCGACACTGCATCAGACGGAGCAAAATCATTACTGATAAACTCACCGAATAACCCTACAGGTGTCGTGTATACTAGAGACACTTTAGAAGATATTTCACTAGCGTGTAAGAAAAATAATTTATGGTTAATTTCTGATGAGGTTTACGATACTCAGGTTTGGGAAGGCACCCATATTTCCCCAAGATCTATTGAAGGAATGTCTGAGAGAACAATTGTTATAGGCTCAATGTCAAAAAGTCATGCTATGACTGGAAGTAGAATTGGTTGGGCAGTAGCCCCTGAAGAATTTATAGATCACCTGATTAATTTTGCAACTCATACGACATACGGCGTACCCGGTTTCATTCAAGATGCAGCTCTGCATGGGTTAAGTCTTGGAAAAAAGTTTGAAAATGAAATAGCAACTCCGTTCAAACATAGGCGGGATTTAGCAACTCAGATATTCTCTAAGCAAAACCTTTTAACACTAGTGCCACCCACAGGGGCAATGTATTTACTGCTAGATGTTAGCAAAACAGGTCTTACAGGAAAACAATTTTCAAGTTTATTACTTGCAAAAAAGCATATTGCAGTCATGCCAGGAGAAATTTTTGGAAAATCAGCTTTAGGGTATGTTCGAATTGCAATGACAGTAAATGATGCAGAATTTAAAAATGCTCTTAATGAAATTATAGATTTTACAAAACAGTTTTTATAAAAACCTTTAGAATAAAAAATTAATTAAGTCTCTTAACAGTAGTCACTTATAAAATATCAAAATTATCATCCTATAAAAATTTTGTTGTTTAATATTCAAATGTCTGACAAATAGGAATCATAAAAACTTAATTAGTAATAAAGGAAACATACCAGTGTCTAAAAAAGAACTTTACTCTCTTGGAGAGATGCCGCCATTAGGCGAAGTACCACCTAAAATGCACGCTTTTACTGTCAGGCAAGATAGGTTCGGGGAACCATCAAAATCGTGGCAACGGGAAGTAATTAACACTCCTGAACTAGGAGCAAAAGATGTTTTAGTGTACGTAATGGCAACTGGAATAAATTATAATAACGTATGGGCTGGCTTGGGATACCCAGTTGACGTTATCGCTGATCGACAAAAAAAAGGGGAGCCAGAAGATTTTCATGCCGGCGGATCAGATGCATCAGGGATTGTTTGGGCCGTTGGATCTGAAGTAAATGATGTAAAGATTGGTGAAGAAGTTGTTGTCCATAGTGGTTGGTGGGAGCCAGAAGATCCTTGGGTTCTTTCTGGAAAAGATCCAATGCTTGCACCTTCAGTAAGAATCTGGGGTTACCAAACTAACTATGGGTCATATTGTCAGTTTGCTCGAGCACAATCACATCAAATCAAGAAGAAACCAAAACACCTCAGCTGGGAAGAAGCCGGATGCTATATGCTTTGTGCTTCCACCGCTTATAGGCAACTTATGGGGTGGTCACCAAACATTGTAGAGCCTGGTGATGCTGTTTTAGTTTGGGGAGCTGCAGGGGGCTTAGGGGCAATGGCACTTCAGATTGTCTCAGCACTTGGCGGTAAACCTATAGCTGTTATCTCAAGTGAAGATAAACGACAGTTTTGTTTAGATAAAGGTGCTGTGGGTGTAATTAACAGAAATGACTTTACCCATTGGGGTCCAATGCCAAATACGACTTCTCCCGATTACAAAGCGTGGATGTCAGGAGTTAGAGCGTTTGGTAAGGCAATTTGGGAAGCTCTAGGTGAACGAAAGAATCCTAAAATTGTTTTTGAACACCC
>NZVE01000033.1 GCA_002697345.1 Paracoccaceae bacterium
GACTTTTATTTTTCATGCGTTGCATCAAATTACTTGGCTTGATGTAAACATGTTTAAAGAAGTTCCAAAGACCATAATAGTTGGTCTCTTTACACTCTTTATATTTTTACTTGATGATCTAACTAAATATTTTGTTCACCGATGGATGCATAAATACCCTATTTTATGGGCTCTACATAAAGTACATCACTCAGCTACAGAATTGACGCCCCTTACAATATATAGAACTCACCCATTAGAGGGAATTGTTTTTTCATTAAGAAGCGCATTCACTCAGGGTCTTGCAATATCAGTTTTTTTCTTTTTATTTGGAGATAAGGTAAGCTTAGCCACCGTTCTAGGGGTAAACGTTGTGATATTTCTATTCAATGTGGCTGGATCGAATTTGCGTCATTCTCATATAGGCATACGATATTGGAGGTGGTTAGAGTTTATATTAATTTCTCCAGCTCAACATCAGTTACATCACTCCATAGCAAAAGAACATCACGATAAGAATTTTGGTGCTACATTGGCCATATGGGATTGGATATTCAAATCTCTTCATTACTCAACAGACACAGAAAAACTTACTTTAGGTTTAGATGAGCACCAAACATCTAAAGAGCATAGTCTTTATACGATATATATATCACCAATGGTTGAAGTAATTGAAATTATAAGGACAAAAATTATAAGTTCTTACCAAAATACTAAAAAAATAATTTATCAATTTTTAAAAATAAAACGACAAATTAAGAAAAAATTAATTAGTCAGCGTAAGGACAATACTAATGTTAAAATTTAAAATTCCAATATTTTTTGCAATTCTTATCTCTTTTGCAAACTTGGCACACTCAGCTGAAGTCAATATTTACTCTCACCGTCAACCTTTTTTAATAAATCCATTTCTTGAAGCATTTAGTAATAAAACTGGTATTAAGACTAATGTTGTTTACTCAACAAAAGGGTTAGCACAACGACTCAAGGCAGAAGGAAGAAATAGTCCAGCAGATTTAATCTTAACCGTAGATATTGGTAGACTATACATTTACCAGGATATGGGGTTACTCGCATCTATTTCTTCACTTAAACTTGATAAAAATATTCCTTCACATTTAAAAAGTATAGACAACACCTGGTTTGGGTTATCCAAACGGGCACGTATAATAGTTACCTCAAAGGAACGGGTGCCAGTCGGTTCTATAAAAAACATAGAAGACCTATCAGATCCACGTTGGAAAAAAAAGATATGTAGTCGACCTGGAAGTCATGTCTATAACAGAGCTCTACTCGCATCAATTATTGCCGAGCATGGTTTAGATAAGGCTGAAATATGGGCTAAAGGGCTAGTTTCAAATTTGGCTAGACGACCACAAGGAAACGATAGAGCTCAAGTAAAAGCAATCTATCATGGTCAATGTGATATTGCGATAATAAATAACTACTACTTTGGAAAACTAAAATATTCTGAAGACCCCGATCAACGTGAATGGGCAAAATCATTAAACCTTGTCTTTCCTAATCAAGCAAAAAGTGAACGTGGCGCTCACGTAAATATATCTGGTGGCGGAGTTGCAAAGTATTCAAAAAATAAAGTAGAGGCAATCTTACTTTTGGAATTCTTGACTGATCCAACTGCTCAAAAACTTTATGGAGATATAAATTTTGAATACCCGGTCAACCCAAGTATTAATGCGTCAGAGGAACTAAAATCATGGGGTTCATTTAAAGAAGATAAATTACCTATCGACAAGATCGCAAAGTTATCAGGTGAAGCACAAAAAATTATAGATCGGGTTGGCTGGTAGTAGAGTTGTATTTTATCCTTTTACAATGCAAAGACTATCAATAAGAAAACAGTAAAACGTTTAATGGGTACTTGTTAGCAGCTACAGTTTTCAAGTATTTTAGAGTACGAGGAACTGTAATGATTTTTTATAAGTATAATTGAATTAAATTAGTCAAGGTTTCCAGATAAACTGGAAATCTAATACTTCCTCACGAGCTTATGCAATTAATTTTAATTTCAACTATAAATCTAAATTTTAACCTGTTAATGGAATGTGATGTTTTCTGTAGTCAATAATACACTTTTGTGGAAAATTTTAGTCTATTTTCTTTCAGTTGCGTTACTGAGCCCTTTGATATCTTTAATTCTAATTAGTTTTGACAATACTCACGGTCTCTGGACACACTTAGTGGAAACGGTCTTAGCTCGATACGTTATGAATACTATACTCCTAATGCTAGGGGTGGCAGCACTATCATCAGTGTTTGGAATTTTTACAGCATGGATTATTGCGAGGTATCGGTTTAAATTTTCTAAAGTAATTGATTTAATGATGTTACTACCTGCAGCCTGTCCCGCATACCTAGTTGCCTATGCTTATACTGATTTCTTTGAATATGCAGGCCCAATTCAAGTTATACTGCGAAACTTAATGTCTTGGTCCTCACCATCCGAGTACTTTTTTCCTGAAATCAGATCTTTAGGTGGAGCAATTTTTGTTTTATCGTCTGTTCTATATCCCTATATTTATTTGCTTGCTCGAACTGCATTCAGGCAGATCCCTGAAAGTCTTCTTGAAATCACAAGTCTATACAATAAAAGTTCATTTTGGAAATTAGGTCTACCAATAGCTAGACCAGCTATAGTCGCTGGCGTAGCACTGGTCTGCATGGAGGTTGTTTCTGATTTTGGAACGGTTGAGTATTTTTCTCTAGAGACCCTAACCTTGGGAATATTTAATGTTTGGATAGGCATGAATAGTATAACCGCGGCAGCTCAGTTAGCGACCTTCAGTTTTATCTTTATAATTGCATTGCTAATTCTTGAAATAAAATCGCGTTATGGAAGACGATTTAATGATACAAGCAGAAAACAAAGAAGACCTGAAATACTAAATTTAAAAGGAACTAAAGCCCTTTTCTGTTGCTTTATCTGCTTATTACCCGTTAGTTTTGGTTTTTTAATCCCTATTTCTATTCTTCTTTCTAATGCAATAGGTGGTCTTAGTTGGCCTAGCATTCTAGAGAGTTTTGTAATTTTAAAGAATACCTTACTAGTTTCATCTGTAGGCTCTCTCACTGTAATGTTTATAGCAACACTATGTGTAACAGTGTCAAAAATAACAGATGACAAGAAACTACAAGTTTTTTCGAAGCTATCTGCAACAGGTTACGCTTTTCCAGGCACTATCCTCGCAATAGGTGTCATAATTACAGTTGGTTATTTTGACAAAATATTTTTATTATTTGATTTTACAAATTCAAACGGTACTTTTTATATTAGCGGAAGTTTATTTGTTCTAATTTTTGCTTATTTAATAAGGTTTTTAGCTGTTGGTTATGGTGCAATTTTATCAGGGCTCGAAAAAACTTCACCAAACCTAATTTGGGCAAGTAGAACTCTTGGAATTAGTTTTTCAGGGACTATCACAAAAATTACCCTCCCATTAATAAGACCCTCTATAATTGCAGGCGGAGTGTTAGTTTTCGTTGATATAATGAAGGAACTCCCAATGACACTTTTACTTAGGCCTTTTAACTTTGATACATTAGCAACGCATACATATCAGTTTGCTCATGATGAACTTATGAGTGAGGCATCATTGCCGGCTTTAATGATTATTTTAGCAGGCTTAGTTCCAATTATTTTTCTTAACAAAATACTCAGAAGTAATTACAATTAGTCATTATAACACTGTTGGGAGTATAAAATGGATTTTAAAAAAAAATTTTGTTTAGCATTAATATACTTTTTAGCCAGTATATCGCAATTTTCTGTGCCTTCATACGCTGCTGAATCATCTAATACATTAAAGAAATTATCCAAAAATTCAGTAGCACTGGTTGGGGACACTTACTTCTTAGCTCAATATGATGATTGGTCTATTAAGTGTATCAAGGCTCCTGATGGTCAAACAGATCCATGTCAACTATATCAACAACTTTTCGATATCAATTCAAACCCAGTTGCCGATATACATATCTTTATTTTGTCAGATGGTGGTAATACTCAAGCGGGAGCCTCCTTGATGACACCATTAGAAACTCTTTTGACTGAAAATATTTTATTTTCTATCGATAATGGTCCCATAAAAATTTATGAATTTTCTTTTTGCAATATTTCAGGATGCGTAGCTAGAATGAGACTTACAGAAGACGATTTAAGCAACCTAAAACTGGGTAATTGGGCTCAAGCAAAAATATATTCTGCCAGAAATCCAAATTTAGAAGTTACAGCATCACTTTCACTAAAAGGATTTACCGCAGCTCTAAAATCACTAAATAAAATTATATTAGAATAACAATTAGCTAATCTAATGATACTTAATAAGATCTATTGCTCTGGTACGAGTAAAAAATATTTAAAGAAAAAGAGTCCTCTTACTGAAGTAGGGCCATAAACTAAGCCATACCCGAAAAACCAAAAAACATAAAACTTATATTGCTGCTAACAAGTGAAACGCATAATATTACAATCATGGCTCTCGTGAAAAAACTACTCAGTTAAATAAATTCATTGTAGCACATGTTTTAAATCGATAACTTAGCGTAACGTCGTTATGTAAATTTTTATTATGACTATAGGATAAGATAATATGAAATATCACGAATTAGGGTATTGGCTAACTGAATCTGCAAAATGGGTAGATCACTACTATTCAACCCTCTCCAAAAGACCCGTAAGACCAAATATAGCTCCAGGGGAGTTCACCAAAAAGTTATCATTATCACCGCCCGAAAAGGCCCAAAGCGTTAAAACTGTATTCGAAGACTTTAAAAATATTGTTCCCGATGCAATGACACACTGGCAGCATCCAAAGTTCTTTGCATACTTTCCAGCTAATGCATCCCCTGCTTCAATATTCGCAGAGAGCTTGTCAAACTCTATGGGTGCTCAAGCTATGTTATGGCAAACTTCACCAGCGGCTACCGAGATGGAGACTGTGGTAATTGATTGGCTACGTCAGGCACTAGGACTCAAAGAGGGGTTTAAGGGCACAATTCAAGATACAGCTACAACAGCAACTTTTTGCGCAGTGTTAACTATGCGAGAGAAAGCACTAGGCTTTTCTGGTTTAAAGGATGGCCTTTATGGTTCACAGAAACTAAGAATATATGCTTCAGACAATGCTCACAGCTCAATAGAGAAGGCAGTTCGATTATCCGGAATAGGTGAAAATAATCTTTGCAAAATTGAATTAGATAAGAACCTATCAATTAACTGCGCTAAACTAGAGTTAGAACTTAAAAAAGATATAAAAGACGGTCACGTTCCTGCTGGCCTAATTCTAAGCCTAGGAGGAACATCTATTGGAGCTTCTGATAACATTTTACCTCTAATGTCTCTCGCGAAGAAGTACAATCTTTACACCCACATTGACGCTGCATGGGCGGGATCTGCTATGTTGTGTCCTGAGTTTCGTCACTTATGGGAAGGCGTAGATATGGCCGATTCAATTGTCTTCAACCCTCATAAGTGGTTAGGAGCACAGTTCGATTGTTCAATACAGTTTTTAAAAGACCCGACAAGCCAAATAAATACATTAGGCTTAAGGCCTGCATACTTAGAAACTTTAGACGTCGAAGAGGTTACTAATTATAATGAGTGGACAATACCACTGGGCCGAAGATTTCGAGCTCTAAAAATTTGGTTTTTAATAAGAGTTTATGGTTTAGAGCAACTGAGAGGGATGTTACGAAACCACATAACATGGGCAAAAGAGCTCGAAAATTTATTCGAAGCAGATAAAGACTTCAAAGTTATAACTTCTAGTCCTTTTGGTTTATTTACTTTTCAACTTTTAAAAGAAGGTGAAAGCTCAGATGAAAGCACCAAAAAGCTTTTAAATTTAATAAACGCTGATGGAGAATGCTACCTCACACAAACGTTAACCCGTGAGAAATTCGTAATTCGCGTATCAGTTGGGTCTTTTGAGACAACTCGGGAAGATGTGCTTCGGGTTTATGAAATAGCTAGTAAGTTTGGGAAAGTTATAAGTTAATTAAACTATTTAATAAGGTATAAAAAAATCTAAGCTAGGTGTCATTAATAGAATTAAATAAAAATCCCACTAAATTTAAAAATATATTTAGATAAAGGGCACAACGTTATGCCCTTTATCATTAAGAAGTTATTTAGTAAGCCATTCTCTGCCTTTAAGCATCAAGCTCCAGTATACAGTTGGTAAGATTGATTTTTTTAAGAACCAAGCCAATCTACGTGGTTTAGTGGAATCCCAATTAAAAGTAGGCATAAGTTTCCCACCATAGCCAAACTCTGCTAAAATAATTTTACCCTTTTCAACAGTCAAAGGGCATGACCCATATCCATCATATTGAATATTCGGTGTACTCTCATTCAGAACAGAGATAACATTTTGAGCAACTATAGGAGCCTGTTTCCGTGCTGCAGCAACAGTTTTAGCGTTAGCCGTAGAGCACACATCACCCAAACTAAATATATTTTTAAATTTTGTGTGCTGCAGTGTAGCTGGATCAACATCCACCCAACCACCGGCATTAGCCAATGGACTACTTTTAATAAAATCTGGCGCACACTGAGGTGGGCAAACATGCAACATATCAAAACTGCGTTCGATTACTTCAGGCTCTGAACCCTCTTTTGCTACCTTAAACCATGCCTTTTGAGCTTTTCCATCCACCTTTATTAAATTATGACCAAAATCAAGATCGATTGAATACTTATTAATGTACTCCATCAAACCTGGAACATAAGCCGCACATCCAAATAGTACAGGTCCAGCATTGCAAAAGGATACCTTCAAGTTTTTAAGAATACCCTTTCGTAACCATTCATCACAAGATAGGTACATGGCCTTTTGAGGGGCTCCTGCACATTTGATAGGCATTGGAGGCTGAGTAAAGATTGCATTTTTTCCAGACATCTTTTGAACAAGTTCCCAAGTGTATGGTGCCAAGTCATAACGATAGTTTGAGGTAACCCCGTTCGATCCAAGGCTTTCTTCTAGACCCTCAACTGCTTCCCAGTCCAACTTAAGTCCCGCTGCAACCACAAGAGTTTTATATGAAATTTTTTCACCAGAGGTTATCGTCACTAATGAATTATCAGGTTCAAATGTAACAACTTTACTTTTTATTCTTTTAATCCCACTTGGCCAAACAGAGTCCATTGTTCTTTCAGTTTGTTCTTTACTAAAAACACCTGCACCAACCATGGTCCATCCCGGCTGATAATAATGTTTTTCTGCTGGTTCAATAACAGTTATATCTAACTGTGGATTTCTTTTTCTTAAACTAGAAGCTGTTGCAAGCCCTGAGGCCCCTCCACCAACAATAAGTACTTCATGGATTTTGGTCATCTTGTATCCCCCGTAAAATTCACTCTTAAGAGCTTTTACCTCTAGCGAACTCTTTACAAACGAAAATAAAAACCTCTACAGATATAATTAATTTAATCTATATTTTGGTTTTAAGCAGTTAAAGCGACTCAATGTGGTGTCGAATATGATCTTCCATAAAGCTTTGAATAAAAAAGTAACTGTGATCATACCCATCATGAACACGTAACGAAGCAACCTGTTTTCGAGATGAGATGACAGATTTTATTGAGTTAAGCATAAGCAAATCGTTAAAGTTGTCTGCCTTACCCTGGTCAATTAAAACACGATTATCAAAGCCCCTCTCTTCCATAAGAATAGTTGCATCATGGGCCCGCCAAAGGTCTTCATTAGATCCAAGATATGCAGTAAACTGTTTCTTACCCCAATCAGATATTGTTGGATTACAAATTGGAGAAAATGCTGAAACTGATCTAAATAATTTTGGTAAACTAAGCGCCAGGGTCAGCGCTCCGTGCCCTCCCATTGAATGGCCCATAATTCCTTGTTTGTGATCATCAACAGAAAACTCACTTATAACTAACCCCTGTAATTCCTCACTTATATAAGTCCACATATTGTAATTTGGTGACCAAGGTTTTTCAGTTGCATCGACATAGAAACTGGCACCCTGCCCCAAGTCGTACGACTCATCATCGGCAACTTGCTCTCCTCTTGGAGAAGTATCCGGAAATACAATTGCGACCCCGTGCTTGGATGCCCAACCCTGAGCTCCAGCTTTAACCATAGCATTTTCATGAGTACACGTAAGTCCTGAAAGGAACCAAATTACTGGAACTTTACTCAATTTAGCTTGTGGTGGGAGAAATACACCAAAGGTCATATCACAATTACAAGCTGAAGACGCATGCCGATATACACCCTGAATCCCTCCGTAACATAAATTTTCAGAAATAATTTCCACTAAAACCTCACTCAAAAACTAATTTTATAATTTATTTATTGGAATCTTTAAATATTGGGTTCCATTGTCTTCCGGTTCAGGTAAATTTCCTGCTCGCATATTTGTTTGAATAGATGGAATTATAAGCTTTGGCATAGAAAGTTGGGAGTCTCGTTTTTCTCTAAACTCAACAAACTCTTCCTTAGTTTTTTTTCCGCCAATATGTACGTTGCTCTCTTTTTGAACTTTCACAGTAGTTTCCCAAGCAAAACAATCTCTACCAGGTGCCTTATAGTCATGACAAAGAAATAAACGTGTTTCCTCAGGAAGAGACAAGATTTTCAAGATAGAGTTGTATAACTCAGTTGCAGACCCTCCAGGGAAATCAGCTCTAGCAGTCCCGAAGTCGGGCATAAACAATGTATCACCGATAAAGGCCGCATCACCAACTACATATGTTACACAGGCCGGAGTATGGCCAGGTGTGTGCATGACCTGTACAGCTAAATTACCAATATGAAACTTGTCACCATCGTCAAACAGCCGATCAAATTGACTTCCATCCATTTGAAATTCTGTGCCAGCATTAAAAATTTTTCCAAATACTTTCTGAACAGCATCAATGTTAGATCCAATGGCAATTTTTCCTCCTAACTCACTCGCGAGATAAGGAGCGGCTGATAAGTGATCTGCGTGAACATGAGTTTCGATAATCCACTCAAGGCTCAACCCCATAGATTGTATTTCACTTATTATCATATCTGCATGTTTAGTGGTAATTTTTCCTGCTGAAAGATCAAAATCAAGTATTGAGTCAATCACAGCACAAGAATTAGAGGTTGAATCTTTTACGATGTAGCAAGCCGCATTCGTATTTTCATCAAAGTAGCTGTAAATCTCTGCTAGAGACGCCTCCACCGATCAATACTCTACCACAGCACGAATTGATTTTCCTTCATGCATTAAATCGAAACCCTTATTAATATCATCAAGAGACAATTTATGAGTAATCATAGGATCGATTTCAATTTTTCCATCCATATACCAATCTACAATTTTTGGGACATCTGTCCTCCCTCTAGCTCCACCAAAGGCAGTTCCACGCCATACTCTTCCTGTAACAAGCTGAAAAGGTCTAGTTGAGATTTCTGCTCCAGCGGGTGCAACTCCGATTATAACACTTTCGCCCCAACCTTTGTGGGCACTTTCTAAAGCAGTACGCATTACGCTAACGTTACCGGTAGCATCAAAAGTATAATCACCACCACCATTAGTTAATTCAACCAGGTGTGCGACTAAATCACCGTCAACTTTTGAGGGATTAACAAAATCAGTCATACCAAACTGCGAAGCCATATCAACTTTGCTATCATTTATATCAACACCAACGATTTGATCAGCACCTGCAAGTCTCAAACCTTGAACCACGTTCAGTCCAATACCACCAAGTCCAAAAACAATGGATGTAGACCCAATTTCTACTTTTGCAGTATTTATAACTGCTCCAATACCTGTGGTAACACCGCAACCAATATAACAAATTTTGTCAAATGGGGCATCTTTGCGAACCTTTGCAAGCGCAATTTCTGGTAGTACCGTATGGTTGGAAAATGTGGAACACCCCATGTAGTGTAGTATTGGCGTCCCATTAAGCATAGTAAACCTACTGGTTCCATCTGGCATTAGGCCTTGCCCTTGGGTGGTTCGAATTGCTTGGCACAAATTTGTTTTAGGATTTAAACAATATTCGCACTCACGACATTCGGCGGTATACAGAGGGATAACGTGATCACCTACTTCAAGAGACTTAACGCCTGGACCAACCTCTATAACAACCCCAGCTCCTTCATGTCCAAGTATTGCTGGAAAAAGCCCTTCTGGATCCGCACCGGATAGAGTAAATTCATCCGTATGGCATATCCCAGTAGCTTTAATTTCCACTAAAACTTCACCATACTTCGGCCCTTCAAGATTTACCTCCATAACTTCAAGAGGTTTGCCTGCTTCCAAAGCTACTGCTGCACGAGTTCTCATAATTAATCTCCCAATTTGATGCTGATAAAGTTAAACATCACTTCTAATAAATGGCAAGATAATCCGCTCTGATGTGCCCAAAATAATTTCTAAAACCACAAATACTTTCTATTTTTTAGAGTATGGATAAAGATATTTTTATTTATACTTTATATTTTAATCGTTTGTGCTGAGCTTAATTCACGTCAAAGTTAGTTCTGTATTTATAGGGAGAAAAAAATGTCTACAAAAAATGAAGTTTGTTGTGCGGGCCCAGGTTACGCATCACCACAGGATGCTATTAAAGCTCCACGAGAAAAAGTTGTTTACACTATATGTATTTATACTGGCACAGGAATTGAAAAACCAGATTATCTAGCTACTGTAGATGTCGATGAAACGAGCTCGACTTATGGAGAAGTAATTCATCGTACAGAAATGGGAAGTGCTGGAGATGAGCTCCATCACATGGGATGGAACGCCTGTTCATCATGCAATAGCGATGGTGATATGGAACGTAAATACTTAATTATACCCGGCGTTAGGACGTCAAATTTTTATATAGTAGATACTGCTACAGACCCACGAGCACCCACTCTTTACAAGACAGTAGATGGAGAAGAAATAAAAGCTAAAACTAATCTCTCAGCTCCGCATACCGTTCACTGCCTGGGAGCAGACATTATAGTTTCAATGCTTGGAGATGCAGATGGTAATGCTCCAGGGGGTTATTTACATTTAAATAAAGATTTTGAGATTATGGGGCGTTGGGAGACTGACACCACAGGCATGAATTTTAGCTACGATTTTTGGTATCAGCCCCGCCACAATATGATGGTTTCGACGGAATGGGCGGCACCGAACACGTTTATGCCGGGTTTTGACTTAGAAGATGTTGGAAAAGGAAATTATGGAAGACATATTCATTTCTGGGACTTCAAAAACAAGTCAATTGAAAAATCAATTGATTTAGGTGAAGAAGGCATGATTCCTCTTGAGGCTCGTTTTCTCCACAACCCTGACTCAACACATGGATTTGTTGGTGCAACATTGAGTTCAAATATCTTTCATTGGTACAAAGATGATGCTGGAGAACTCCAAATTGAAAAAGTAATAGACGTTGAATCAATAGATAATGGAATTTTACCAGTTCCAATGCCTGGACTGATTACTGATATACTTGTCTCTATGGATGATAAGTATCTGTATTTCTCAAATTGGTTACACGGAGACCTTCGTCAATATGATATATCAGACCCTTCAAATCCCAAACTTACTGGTCAAGTTTGGTTAGGGGGAATGCTAGGAAAAGCTGATGAAGTGAATGGCCGAACAGTTGATGGCGCTCCACAAATGATTCAGCTGTCTTTAGATGGTAAGCGTCTATTTGTAACTACATCACTTTTCTCTACATGGGACAATCAATTTTATCCAAGTATGAAAGAGAATGGTGGCATGATGCTTATCGTTGATTGTGACCCTGAAAATGGTGGAATGAAAATACGTGAAGACTTTATGATAGACTTCGGCAAAGAACCAAATGGCCCAGCTCGAGCGCATGAAACTCGATATCCGGGTGGTGACTGCTCCTCTGACATCTGGGTTTAAAAAGAAAGGGGGGATTTATTCCCCCCCTTCTATTCTAAATATGTCTCAAAAAGTTTTCAAAGTCGTTTTTCGCAACAGGGAAAATAAAGTTTTCTTTGTTGATCAGGACACACCTGTAATAGATGCTGTCGAAAAAGGTGGCTACGTGCTACCAATAGCCTGTCGCTACGGGGGTTGTATAACATGTGCAGCTAAAATGATATCGGGCAGAGTAAAGCAACCAAAAGGCACTGCTCTAAATAAACGTCAATCGAAAGAGGGTTACGTGTTATTATGTGTAGCTAGACCCCAAGAAGATTGTGTCTTCGATGTTGGCGTGGAGTCTCACGATAAATTATATGTTAATCCATTTTCTATGCCAAATGCTCAGGAATTAATCGAGAAGGGTAAAGCACGTTGAGGTTACTAACTGACAGATTAAAATCTGACAATAATATTTCACTATTGTTTATATTTTTTTTAATTAGCATAGGTTGGCTGTACTCAATTGTTCAAGTCGTTTCAATTAATTCATTTAGTAGTTTTTCAGATGCAGGTCCAGGGATGGAAATTTTTGCTTTTATAAACTTTCTTCTCTTTAATGATCCATTTAGTTTTGAATCCTCTTTGAACTTTTGCACTACTACAGACTTATTATGGAAAGTTTGGGATTTTTTCAAAGCTTTTAGTATGTGGGTAGCTATGATTTTTGCCATGATGCTTCCTTGCATTTTCGCTGTTTTAAAGAAAAGGCCTTTAAACAATAAAAATACATTAAGATTTATCTTTGGGTTTATTTTGGTATGGTTAATTTTTTGTATAGTTATGGTTTTCTTTCAATGGGCCCTCAGATCTACTGGAATGCTTGATGGACATATGGTTCTGTCAAACAAGTTTACTGCTGCACTTCTTCTCGCTCTAGTCGCAACCTATCAATTATCTAATCACAAAGTAAAAAACCTCAAAAGATTAAAAGGTTTAAAAAGTGAAACTGACTTAATACTTTGTTGTGGAACTAAAATTGCTAAGTCTGGGTTTAGCTTTGGGAAAGCAAGCTTAAAATGTTGCTTTCCTTTAATGATGACTATGTTTGCGTTTGGGTTAATGAATATTCTCGCAACCGCCTTCTTACTTATTGTTATGCTTGCGGAGACTACCTCTGGACACAAAGGCCCTGCGACTATCGCTTCATCGATTGTACTATATATTTTAAGTTTGTTATTTATAGTACCTATTATAAATAGTACTACCTGAGAAAACATATAACAAAACAAAATTGAAAATAACAACTTTTAACAGAATGGATTATCAAGTGTACTTAAGTTATCCAAACATCAACCTTACTAAAAAACTAAATGTTAATTTATTCTTTATTTAATTAACATTAACCTTTTCTTTTTCAACCTACAAACGGCAGATATTACTTTAGATCTCAAATTAGGGTTTAGCAGCAATAAAATCTCTGAGTTTGGCTGCAAAATCAAAAATATTTTGAAAGTGAAATAAGAGGTACGAATACTTGGCAAGATATGCAAAGCTTGCTATTTTCAATTTAAGAAATAAAAACCGTATAATACCCTATCTCCACCCTCAGTAAAAGCAAGCGTTCTAGTAAATAACATAATTAAAAATAGGAACAAAAATGAAATTAACCGACTTCAAAGTGCTAACATTTGATGTTTATGGAACCCTTATTGACTGGGAAACAGGTATGATTAATGGCCTCAAAACCCTAAC
>NZVE01000034.1 GCA_002697345.1 Paracoccaceae bacterium
AAGGTTTAACAGGTGCTCAAGGAGTAGCAGGAACTCAGGGAATGATTGGTGCAACAGGAGCACAAGGAGACAAAGGATTAACAGGTGCTCAGGGAATAGCAGGGACAGTTCCAGCAGGTGCGAATGAAATCGTTTATGTCAATTCAGGAGCGTCAAGTGTCACAGGAGAATCTGCGTTCACCTACAACGCTACCACTAACTTGATGGATGTTGATATAATTCACGCAGGAAACGGTTCGGCTGCTTCACCCTCATTCTCCTTCCAAAGCGACCCTGATACGGGAATCTATCGTGTCACTACTAATCAAGTCGGAATTACGGCAGGTGGAAGCCTACTTATGAAGTTCGGTGCAGGTGTGGTTGAACTTGAAGATGACACCGAGTTCATACCACCCAGAGGACAACCTGACACCACAAACCCTACCAGCATCGGCACATCACAATTAGGAAGAACTATTATAAGAACTAATTCTAACACGGCTACTATTTCATCAGGTGCAGATGTGGGTGCTCAATTCAGTATCATAAACACTAACAGTTCTGGAACTACTTTAACCATCAATAGGGCTGGTTCGGAAACAATCAATGGAGCGACTTCGATTGCTCTCGACCAACAATACGCAGGTGCAACATTCTTTAAAGCCACTTCAACTGAATGGTTCGCCATAGGAGAATTAGCATAAGGATAAATAATACCTTACATTACTTATGGTGATAACATGACAGGAGGTGGAAAGTTTGGTTTTGCGGGATATGCGGCTTCTTCGGGAGGGGCAGCACCACCACCACCCGTATCACCACCAGGGCCGCTTACTATTTACGGGCTTATTTCATCTCCTGGTATTGGCGACCCCGCTACAATATCTGGTTGTGCTCTGGACTCGTCACAATTTCCTAATTTCGGTTTATCCATAGGAGTGACTGATATATTAACAGGGACAGGACAATTGGGTATAGCCTTTAATAAGTTCTTTGACTCCTTGTGGGCTGTTCCAGGCGGGCCAAATGCTACTTTCGTAATTAATGGTTCAAACGCCCCTGGTTCACAGAGAACTACAATGGTTGTGGACGCTTTTGATTACTCTAATAATTGGTCGTTTTACGGTGGTGCGGGTTCTTATGAAGATGTGTTTAACTTTGGAGGATTCTGTGAAAATCTAGGAGGCACAGCCACCTTCAGTTGGACTACACTCATTACACTCCAAAGTTTATCTAACGGGTGTGTCGCCACACTTGTCGGTGCTCCTTCAACTGCTCAGGATTCAACATTCGCTACCGTAGGAGGATTTGGGATAGGTCAATATATCATACTCAATGCGGGGAGAGGTGGTTATCCCGCCCCTGGTGACACTATGGTGGTTGATATTACAGTCACAGCCACTAATTCTGGTGGGAGCGCACAGCAGACTTTTAGATGGAATCTGGATTGGGTTTGAGGTGAGAAAATGGGCTACGAATACATGAAAAATGGAATAAATTGGAATGGTGAAGTCCTTGACGCTGACGGAATAAACTTTCAATCTCGCTACACCGCAGAAATACCCGAAGGAACGTCCAATGATTACTCTATAATTCATTGTGATAACACTAATGAAGATTCGTGGTATGGTATTTTCCCTAATTATGTCAAAGCCAAAAAAGAGTTCCCTCATCTTCAAACATACACCTTGTTGGTTAAAGACGGTTATAACTATCCCTTTATGCAAGATACTTTTTCTGAGTTTGAAGAACACCAATGGTTGTGGGACAACGCTTCAGGAGATGTGTTAATTGGAGGGTTAGGTTTGGGAATGGTAAATGAAGCACTTATCCGTAATGATTCCATCACTTCAGTCACCATTTTAGAAGTATCACAAGATGTTATAGATTTAGTCTGGCCACATTGTGCTAAAGACGACCGCTTCACTTTAATCAAGTGTGATGCAGAAACATGGGACGCACCTGACGGAAGCCAATGGGACACCATATTCTTAGATTGCTGGACTTTTGACAACCCCAAAAACCCTGTGACTTGGAAACAAGACATGACCACTAAGTATTCCCCTTACACAAGTAATTTAGGATTCTATGGAGAATACAAAGGATTATCTCAATACTATGAAATCAACTCTGAAACAGGCATCTTGGAAGCCCGCACACCCAACATCTCCCGACCCTGGTTATGATTCCCTTTCATATCCCAACAATCTCTATCGCTCCTCGTTTCGGGGGCTACACTTAGGGTTTAGTAAAGAAGTCTAAGGTTTTTTGCTCACCCTTCTTCTTTAATCCGAACATATCTTGTGTCCACTCTTTGAATTGAAAGTATTTCTGTTTATTGTAATCAGAACACCCAAAGTTTTCAATCAAGTGTTCCATTAGTTTATTATACTTCATTACTGAATTAGGATAAACAGTTCCGATTATTTTACCTCCACATTTAATCTCAACTTCTAAAGAGGCCGAGCAAATACCACACTTATCAGGTAAAGTTTTAGTTTTCTCATTAACTGCATTATAGCATCCACAACTTTGACACATAGCAACTTTTTCCGTTTTAACCACTTGCCTACAAGATTTAGTCAGAGGAGTTCTGCGATAAGAGTGATTACACTTTACACACCTTACTTTTTGCTGGCCGAATGCACGAATATTACCTCTCATATCTCGGAGAAGATGCCTGTCTAACAGACGGCTCGATTGGTCTTCATTATCCACACCGTAAAGTATTTCTCCTAGTTTAAACTGAGCGTCCACCTTATCCCTCATACTTTGTAAAGATGTGTAAGGATTTTCAGTAGGAGTTTCCGCAATATCTTTAGTGTGGTGAGTAAAACCAAAACCCTCAAATTGTTTCTCTGTATTTAAAAAGTCCTCTGCAAAAAGTGATTTTAAGTCTTTAGGATTAACGGAGTCTTGTGTTTGAATGTAAGACTCTTCAGTATAAGCAAAAGGTGTATCAATGTTTAACGCTTCTTTATCTATCTCAGATGGATTTATCCGAGTAGTCAGAATCAAAGGTGCGTCCATTTTTCCACCTCTGTGCTCTGATAAGAATGTTCGACTAAAGTTTAAAATACAATCCATCAGCAAAATCAAACTGTCAATATCTCCATCGCTGTTTCTCCTTCTTCCTGCTATTGCATAAGGATGGAAGTAAGCCCCTTTAATATCACAGAATCCTATCATTCGGCAAAGGATAGCCCCTGATGTGTGGGGAGCAAGAGTAGCAAATAAATGTCCTATCAAATCAGATGGCTCATTTACATTGTAAAACGCTTCTTGACCATACAATCGGACGAGTAATTCATCTATGAAATTAGCCGTTTTGCTTAAAGTTTCCTGTAATTGAGTGGGGGCGATAAAGTCTTGCGCCCTAAGTTCGCATATCTGTTCGGGGCGAGTTAGTTTTTCGCCTAGATAGTCGTGAGTATATCCCAATTCCTGTGCTTTCTTCACAGTTAGACCTATTTCTAAAGGTTTAAAGTGAGTCAAAGTCATGTCCACGAAATCGAATCTAACAGTTCCATCTCTGAAGGCAGAGATTCCGTTTTTATGTCTCAACATACCTTTCACTATGTTTTCAGGTATTTTTTCTTTACTTGTTAAACTTTTAACTCCTTTAATAGTGTTATCTCCATAGTTAGTGATAGAGTAGCCATCCGCCCAAATCTTACTGTAATTCAAGGTAGGCCAATCTTTTTTAGGAGTCTTGTAAGAGGGTGTGTAAGCAAACTCAGTTGGTATATTGCACTTCTTACAATAAACATCAGTAGTGAACTGCTCTGGCCGTGTTCTTCTTCCCTCGTCTATTTCTTGGCGGATTTTCTTAGGGTCAATAGTCTCCTTGAGGCAATTAGGACAGAATCTCCACCCTATGTTTATCTTTTTTGCTCCTTTCATAGACGCTTCCTTCAAAGAACGGCTTTTCAAGTCGAACCCAATAGGAATAAGACCGTGTATAGCAGGTTTCATCTGACGCATAGCCACCTTCTCAGGCTTGGCCATCCTTGAGCCTATGCGAAAGGTCACTCTGGGTTTAATCTCGTAATCAGCGAGCCTGTTAGCCCACTCTAATCCGTCTTGGAAACTGTCTAATGAACCTTCCCACTTAGACCCTGCGAGGAGTAAGTTGAGTAAGACATGGGTGGAGTCTCCGAAAAGGGCGAATCGGTTGTCTTGAGTTAGACGGACGTTTAGGTTCATTTTGTAAGCGACAGTCAGGGCGTTAGGAGAGATTATGGCTTGGTCTTCACACGTATCTAAACTGATATTGTCGAACAGTAGTTTCAATTCTGGGGCAGACACATCGTTGAAGTGAGTGACGTAATCAGGTGCTATGGGGATTCCGTGTTCTTTAGATTGTTTAACGGCAGAATTAAAATCTGACGGGTAATCCAGATTCAGTCTGTTCACTACTTGTTGATGCCATTCGGGGACATAGGGTGAGGGCATCAAGGGGTGATTGTTTTCACGGAACTCACCGTAAGGTATTAGCATTTCTCCTATGTCCCACACTCTGCTCACTTCGGAGGAGTCTAAGATATTTCTGTGCTTTAATCTATGATTCAGTTCTTCTGCATCGTTAAATCTTTTAGCAGTTCCATCGGTGAACTGAATATACGGGCCGTCTATACTATCACAAGGGGAAACTACTGTGGCTTTACCTGGTCTTTCTATTTTCATTTGTGTTGCGGCTATTATGAAACCGCCTGTGGCGAACATAGATGCAGGGTGAATTGCTGTGGCGGCTAGACCTGCACCTCTGCTTCTCCCATATCTTAGACGGAAGCCACCTTTTACCATAGGTTGAGATATGGTTGGTCTTCCTGCTACTGCATCTGATATGTATTTATCCTTTGGTTTAAACGAAATAGTAGTTTCTTTATCTTCATTAGGGGTTGCACAATAAGCCGTTAGGAAGTCCCATCCATCTAATTTCAATTGGTCTGTGTATTTCTTAAGTTTAGGTGCTTTAAGCAACATACCCTCACACATGACTAATAGCATCCCTTCTCTGACATTATTAGTTGGAACTCTCGGTAAATCTCTCCCCCCAGAAACTTCTTTTCCTACACCTTCACCTGTGATATACACAGGAACTTCTTGACAAATAGAACGCATTTCTTGAGCAGATGGTTTATATTGGAGATTAGGGTAAAGCAACACTTCTTCAATGTATCTTTCTATTTCCGATTTAGTGAGGACAGGTTTTTCTAAATTAAAATCACGCCTTAAGTAATCAGCCAAGAGAACGGACAGGGCTTGACCCGTCCCTCCTGCGGAACGGATAGGGCCAGCGTAATTTATTGCTAATGCTTTAGAGTTATCAGAATTAGAAACAATGTGGCAATCAACAACACCTTCTAGTGGGGCTACTAAGATTCCTTCAGTAATAACAGCCAAACCTGCACAGACTCCATGATAAATGGCCACCCCAATTTCAATATCAGTTTTATTTAGTTTTAAATGCTCAAACTTCTTTTTAAGGGTTTCAAAGTCTAAATCGTATTCATCAACAATAGATTCCCAACAAACAATTTTGGCTATTTCAATGGCTACTAACTCTCTGTTGCCATCGAACTTTGTATTTAAACTTCTTATCTGTTCAGCAGTATTTCTGTGTTGTAGGAATTGAAGAAGTTGTTGAACTCTGGAAGCCATATCTTCCGCTTGTGGTATTTCCACACAATTACGAGAATCAAAACCTTTTTGACGACACTTTTCTGCAAGAGTGTATGCAGTTTCCACACCTTCTTGGAGTTTTTGGAAATAGGCTTCTTGTGCTGAAGACATAATTACCTTTGACATACTGCTATGTAGGGTCAATCGCTATTTAACCGCTATGCTTATCTGAGATAATCCACATGGTAATTTTCCTTTTCCAAAATCTCAGTAGCCCTTCTAACTTGGTCGCCTTGAAGTTCGATGACATTGTTTTTGACAGTTCCACCTGTGGCGCATTGGGATTTCAAAAGTTTAGCGACTTTCTTTACATTAGTCGTTTTATCAAATCCAGACACCAAAGTGACTTTTTTACCGTAAGCCCTTTTATCAGTTTTCATTTTAAGAGAAGTTCTTTCTTTATCCAATGTTTCTAACACATCAGTTAATGAGTTTGGGAGAAACGATTCAAACTCTTTCATTTTCTTCACCAATAATTAATTATTCCACTATATTAGTCTTGCTCAAAGAGTTTTACGGCATTCTTCTTCTTGTTTAACATTTACACGATAGTGCATTCGTATAGGAGTTTCTGGATAATATTCAGCATATCCTTTTCTTAAGACTAAAACTTGGAACATCCCGACAGGTTGGAAATATTTCTTAGGTGCATCTTTGATACTTAAAAGTTCAATAGGTCGCGCATTCATGTTGTCATCCACACCCCACTTGAACTCATCGTCAAAATGAAGTTCATACTTTTCAAACATATTCTCCAATGGAGAAATCAAAGTGTCAGAAGCATTTGTTCCCCTACCCTCATTCACTATATGTTGCTGAATGCGAGGGTCAGTATTGAAGGAAGTCACTAATTGAGGATTGAAAAGGCTTGGTATTTCCAATCTGCTTTTCAACATCAAGTATATTTGAGGGGCGTGACACTCTCCTACATCCAAAGCGTCTAATGTGGATTTAAAGTTATTAAAATCAATCTGCCACCAAATCTCTGCGTAGTCTTTATCCAAGTTTTTCTGATTGGCTTTAGTGGGTGCAACTTTTTTCCTACCAAGTGTTTTACCATTGAAACCAGACAAAGTTCCATAAACAACTAATTTGTGATTAAAGACAGGTAAAAATTGTGCAACCCATATTCTTCCACTCTTTTTTATTATAGGCTTTCCTTTTTCTTTAACTTTGGCCATAGACTTTACAGTAGTTTTAAGTTCTTTAGCGGCCTCAGTTGCCGTTTGACCTTTAGACATAGCCCAGATGAAATCCACTTTCTTTTGATTAGGACTTCTTTGAATAATTACTTTTCGACTTTTACCTTCTCTAACAGTTTTTATTCCTTGTCGAGAAAGATAACGATAAACAGTTCGGCGGTCAGTTCCAACTAATTTAGAAGCAGAGTCAATTCCCATACCTCTTCTTTCCATCAAGGCTATGGCTTTTTTTACTCTCTCTAAAACTGCTGTTTTTTGTTGAGGTAAATCACGAATAGATATTTTAAAGTTTTTACCTTTTCCAGAGCGTATTATTTCTTTACCTACTTGTTGGAGATATTTATAGACAGTTCTTCTATCTGTCCCCGCCTTTCGTGCCGCAGAATCAACACCCATGTTTTGATTCTCAATAAAAGATATTGCTTGTAGCACTCTTTTGACGATATTTGCTTTCATCTATATACACCTATTGTCAGCCGCTATATTAGGTCTTTGTTTATTCTGTCGTTTTCAAGGTTTTTCAGATGATTCTAACGCTTCTAATAGTTCATCACTAATTACTCCATCACCTTGAGGAATCTCTTTCATATCCCAACCTTCAGTTTTATCAGTAGTAATTTTAAAGGAATCATTAGTGGGGGCTTCATCTGAAGTCACCACCCAAACATCACCAACTTCTTGAATATAACCTTTTTCTTTAAGTTCTTTTAAGCAGGACATAACAGTTCTAGGTTTCAATCTTAACTTTCTTCCAAGCGTTGTAGTATCTATTGCACCTGCCTCTTTGGTTTCCAAATATATGTTTCGCATAATAGGGGATAAGTCCAATGCTAAATCGTCTAAATCGAAATGAGTTGTCAGAGTTTGAAGTGAAGTGAGCATAGCACTATAAGACTCTCTTATATCTTCATTAGTTATTCGATTTCTTCCGTTCAAGCGAGCAAAGGAACGACAAAGATTAGCGAACTCTGCCCACTTCCTGTTATCAGGTAATCCTCTGGCGTGGAATACTTCTTGGAACTCTCTTTTAGATTTTAAAGTGTCGAATACTGATTTTATCAAACCATAAGAATCAAATATAGAAACAGGAATACGGGAAACGAAACGAAGGTATTCTCTGAAAAAGGCTTGCCACATCTTTAAATCAGAAACAGTTGAACCGTAGTCATCCATATTCTTAATTATTATTTCATCAACGAAATCTTGCTTATCGTCTTCTGATAGTTTAAGTTGGGTGAATATTAAAGTTAGTCTGGAAACAATCTGAGGTGTGTATCTGCCGAAGGCTTCCATCATTTCCCTTTTTGTTGAATTGTCTTGAGAGTAGTGGTGGGGTGGATTACCGAGTAGTAGCATATTGACGCAAGTTGGTTTTCTAATATCTAACTTTCCTTTTGTCAATTGAACGAAACCATTAGCCATAGCACCTAACAATTCACCAAAGACAGTATCTTTCCAAAGTTGAAACTCGGAAAGGGCTATTCTTTCATTGTTCATCTTAGGTAATAGACCAACATCAACAGAACCCAAATCATCTCCTGACATAGCCCCTACTAAACCTGGTATAGTTGTCATTTGTCCTGATGATGCTACTCCACAAGGAACTAAGGGTTGAATAACCTTTTCAACCAAAGTGTCTTTACCTTCACCATGAGATGTAATGATTCCTATGTGAATCAATTCGTGTTTCTCATAAGGTGAAAGGCAGAAAAGTAATACTGCCTTCCTTATGTATTCTGGTGCAAAGAACTTTTCCCAAAGAGTTTGGGTCATAATCTCTAAAGGTGTTAAGTTGGCTTTATTGCATTTACGGATAAAAGTGTTAAACTGTCTTTCTGTCAGTTTAGACTTTTTAGAATCTTCATCCTTTTCAATAGTATCAACAATGAACAATCTTTTATTTTTATAGGTTCGATATTGACCTTTGATTCTTAATCTTTTTCCATCGTATTGTGCTTGTGCTAATAAGTCCAAAGCGTTTTTAAACTCCTCAGAATCATCCCATCCACCACCGAGTTGTTTAGCAGAACCGTTGTGAATAGCACAAGGGGCGGCTCTTGAACCATCTCCAACTGCGAACTCTATAATCACTCTATCAGATGGTGCAGGATTCTTATCTCCTTTGGCTTTAGTCATAGGATTGATGTTTAAACGAATAACATAACCTGAACCTTCGCTCACTTCTCCTGTGACTGAAGAAAGAAATACTGAGTTCATATCCCCTTCGGATTCCTTGAAGTTATCAACCTGCTTACTAACCCAATTACGAATATCAGCAGGTATTTTCTTATCAGCCATTAGGATTCCTCAGTCCTTAATCATAGTCATACAGTATTTAGTGGTTTGTTATTTAGGGGTTTGTTATTTGGCTTTCACTAACCCTTGTGAAATTGGTGGCTTAGAGTCCTACAAACTCCAAGCCGTTTTGAATTACACTATGAGTAGCATAGTATAACTTGTTGTAGGCAAGTATTGGGTGGTGGTTTCGTTTCCTTAGACCCACCTTAACCGAAGGAAGAATATTCTCAGCCTCACGCACGACTCGCTCAACTGATAAGAACAGTTAGGGAAGTGACGGTTTTAGGTGCTACGCCCCACTAATATAGCAAATGTCCTTGTGTGATGTCGTGATGACCACAGACATAGGCATGGCGAGTGGGCTATGTTTCCAACCCAACGAGTTGCTCGGAAAGAGCAAACTCGCTGAGTTAGGCGAATCAGAGAATGCTTTTCAGCAATCACTCGTCTTCTGGAATCCACTCTTCAAGTTGGTCTTCTGGAACTTGCGGCAGATTCACAGCGTCACCAGAATCGGTGATAGCGATGCTAAGAACATTGTATTCGTTTCCATTCTTGGACATTTTCTTGTGGCGCACAAACTCAACAGCGAAAGGGTAAGAATCACCGTTGCTTATAGCGTTGTCGAGAGTCTTTTGAAGTCTTTCTTGTTCAAAAGTGTTGCTAACCCACCAAGTGTATCGGCGACCATCAGAGAGGTCTGCAATAGTGACGGCTGTGCTTGGGCCATATCCTTTCTGAGAAGGGATTTCATAGTTAGGTGTTCTAACAATAGCAAAATTACTGTAATAGTGGCCTTGCTCTGCGGTGAATCTATCTGTGTTCACTCTGAACTTAGGGCCAGCGTTAGCCGCCCTATCTGCTTCAACCCTGTCAAGGAAGGCGGAAGCCTCGTCTGTCAATACTATCGGTTCTGTATTCATTTCTGTTTCTGTCATTTTCTTCAACTCCATTTTTTAGTGCCGTGTTCGGCAAACTATCGTATAGTCAATTAGTATATCAAGTATTCCTTTTCGTTTTAGTGTTCCCAAACAATAAAATAGTGGGTCTGATAATTAAGAATGGTGTTTGCATGGTAATGAACCCTATTTCTGATGATAATCGCAAAAAAATCATTCAATTAATCATTAGATGTTCTAAATTAGCCCCTCACGCAAGTGAAAAGAGTAGGATTAAACTAGAAGATATATCCACTAATTTAACTTATTACTTAGATTCGGATGATGGTGTCTGGCCTGAATATCGAAAAACCGTTCCCTTTGATTTCATCATTAAAGAGTTTCATCAGAGAGTAATCGCCTTAGAAGCGGAAAATCCTGATGATGTTTTCAGTAAGTCGTATCGAATCTTACAACGGGCAGGTTTTAATCCTGAAATGATGGCGAAAAACAATGCTGTTAGATTCGTAGGCAAGCCTAAGAAAGCGTTAAAGGTTCTAAAGAAGAACATTTCTGATTACTCTTTGAGTTTGATTAAAACTGATAACGGTGGAATCTTGCTTAAATTAGGAAAGAAGTTTAAAGATAGTGAAGTGTTAAGTGAATCTGATTTCACCCAGATGTTCCACAAGAGTTTAGCGGCTGAACCAGCGATTAAAACTTGGTTTGACAACCTTATCGGAGAAGCGCACACTTTTGCTACCGAAGGAATGACGGCTCAAGAGGAGTTTGATTATTATGATTCTCTTCCCACAAATGAAATGGGCATTGGCGGCGACCCTAATTTCGGGGGTGTTCCAACTTCTAACAATGTTAAAGGGATGCCGTCTGCACCTGAAAGGATGGATGATGCTAAAAGTTTTCCTTCTGAACTATTGAGACTTATAGAGGAAAGCCGCAACTTATGGCCTTCGGGAACAAAGGATATTATTACTGAAAATATAATTAGTTTAGACTTGAGACAACCTGACCCTTTAAAAGACCCTAAAAAAGAACCTCCGTGTAAGCCTGTGTGGAGAGAAATGCCTCCTGACGCTCGTATGAGTCGTATTGACGCTTACAACATAGTGGATTCAGCAAGACCGTCTGCCCCTGATGGTTTTGCATGGTCAGTATCAGATTTATCAGAGTCCAACAACCCTGAAACTTTCCGTAAGACTCAAGTAGTGACTTGGCCGCGTTTCCACATTATCTCAGGTCAAAAAGGAGTGCGAAGGATTTTACCAGATGCACAGCCTGAAGGTTTCGTTTTAAACGAAACCAAACCTCAGAAGTGTTCCTTGTTTAAGCAAGGATTCTTACTGAGGATTCCCTCTTTGAGTGCCGAAGCAGTAGTCATAGGGTATAATATCCTATCACCTACTATTGAAATAGAAGTTCCAAATAAAGTCAGGTTCTTCAAGGACTCGGCTGACGGTTTGTATATGGAGATTCAAGATTACAACTCAGGATTACACCGTGATTGCACTTTCACAGTCACCCAAGCAGCCCCACCATATTCCACTTACGGTGGAGATTCAGCCGCAAGTAATTTATTCAGTTGCGATTTAACCTTTAACGACTATAAATCTGGCAAAGGTGAGCAATACGGAAACTATCAAGCCGAGAATGTAATCTTACAAGGAAGTGGTCGTTCTGATGCTGATAAGGTTTTGGATAATCAACAAATAACAGGGGATATGAAAATAGGAGAGGTCGTCCAAAAACTTTACGGTTGGCTTTACAATTGGTTCTGTGAAGACATTCCTCGTAATCAAGATGATATGATAGGAAAATACTTGAGCACCAATGCGGGAGCGTGTCGCCACAGAGCGTATATCATGTTCTTGGCTTTAAACCGCTTAGGTCTTCCGTGTCGAATGGTTGGTTCAACTTGTCACGCTTGGTCAGAAGTGTGGAATCCCGATACAGGCTCTTGGATTGAACTCGATTTAAACGGTTGTGAAGACCCACGACCTCCTGACCAATGCCCTGCTTGTATGGTTAAGAATCCGTTTTACAACATAGAAAGAGATGGAGAGTTGATTAGGTGCTGTCCTGAAGGATATAGAATGGAAGGTTCAGAGTGCGTAGCCATAGATGGTAGCGGTGATAAGGTTGATACTATTGAATGTGAGAAGTGCATCCCTCGCGTTTGCCCTGAAGGTTATGACTGTAATCCTCAGTTAGACAAGTGTGTTCCAGACTGTGCTAAACTTTACGGTGCAGGTTGGCATTATCATGTGGAAAGGGATGAGTGTGTCAATTGTGACAATGAGGGCGTTAATTTAGAGTGGGATGGAGAGAAATGTGCCTGTAAAGAATGTCCTGATGGTTATGAAATGGATGATGATGAAAATTGCGTTGATGAAAACGGTTTAATTTCAGGTGATGCACCTAGAGGATTCTATTTCGACAAGGACTTAAATCAATGCTATCCTAGACCAGATTGCCGAGAGAAAGAAGGAACAGTATTCAATCCCACCACAGGAAATTGTGATTGCCCTAAATCAGTTGTGTTTAAAGATGGGGAGCGAGTGGAAACCTTGAGAAGATGGGATTCGATGACAGGTAAGTGTGAAGAAGAACTACAATGTGGGCCAGATGAAGAAGTGAAATATGACCCTGTGTTGGCAGATTGGGTCTGTAAGAAAATAGAAACAGACTCAGAGACTACCCTACCAGACCCTATAATTAGCACCCCTTCAGACATTCCAGATGAGGAAGAAGAAGAAGTCGAAGAAGAAGTTGAAGGTTTAAAGATAGATAAGGATGCGAGAGGAACACCGAAATTACCTGATGAAAGATATGTTAATAAATCTGATGGGGCGACTCAAATACAAAGACCAAATGATATGACAGAGTGGGCCTTTGTTCAAAAGAAAGATTTAAAGTTATCAGGTCGTGATTCTAATAACAACCGATATTCAGGAGTTTGGGATTACTCAGACTTATATGGAGTTTCTGAATGGCTAAAGGAACAAATGGATGATAATTTAGTTTCTTTTAAAGAGGCTAAAGGTGGAGGATATTATATGGTTTTCTCTGTCAAACCTAACAGCCCCGAAGCAGATAAACATTGGGATGTCGTAAAATCAAGTATTGAGTCTGTTAAAAATGGAATAGGAAGGGCAGAAGATGGTGATAACACCACTTGGGAAGACACAGGAGAAACAGCGAGTTCCTTCCCTTCTGAATGGGGGTTGGATTTCCCTGATGGAAAGGTTTGGATATTGTCACAATAGTAGTAAAAACTTGATACTCATTGTAATTATAGCAACGACTCATAGTTCTCACTAACTCATTTTAAAGACGAGCCTTCTTATAGTCTTACGGGTAAATAGCAGTATGACTAAGCCCTGGTTAAAAGAGTGGAACAGATTTACTCCACAAGCAATAGAGGAAATCAAGAGTCATAATGACGACACTCACTTAGAAAAGGAATGGATGTCTTACGTCTATGAAAAGAACGGAAGATACTACATAGGTGAAGCGTCATTAGGCGGAGAATCTGCTATATCAGTAATACCTGCTGAAAAGGGCGTTAAAGATTACGCTACCAAAGGTCTTAAACCTGCTCAGAGAAAATGGACTATACACGGACACCCTCTCAAAGACGGAAAGATTTACAATGGCCGACAGTATTTTTCCTCAGTTGATTTAATAGATGAGTTTTTAGAAGTAAGAGATTCCGCTAAAAGTGGTGGACGTAATAGAATAGTTCAATTCATAGTTTATCCACACGAACAGATTGAGAAGGGGGAAAAAGTCATTCACAATCGAGTCAGGATTTTAGAGTTTCCCAATTCTAAAACTATCGTTTCAGCCATGAAAGCATCGAACCCTAAGATTGACCCTTTCCAAATAACGAGGGAGAATGGAATGAATAAGGCAACTCAAAATGGGACGGCACTCAATGACATGGGAATTGATTGGTTTAAGTTCCAAGAGGCTTTAGGAAACACAGGTTATATGGGTATTGTGGACATTGAGGGGCGAGACAACGGACATTATCACCCTTTGGCCGCCGAGACTTACATGGACAGATTTACTTCTATGCAAAGATTTGCTATGCTTCTCTTAGGAGTTGGTGCTAGTTTCTATGCGTATGCAGAATGGGATAAGCGAGTGTAAAACTCATCCACTATTGATTTAAGGTCAGCATACTTTGGGTTTTTCAGAACTAAGTCCCAATTACCATCGTAATTATCCAACGCGGTTTCCGATATTTCGTTTCTGTTAGCCCAATGCACATCGTAATCTTGGGGATAAGTGTCCTTTATTCTTTTCTTTCGGATTTCATCATCCACTTCTAATCTAATTAAGAACCAACCATCCTTTCTAAGAGCGTCTAATTCGTTGGGGAATCTAACATCATCACAGACTAAACACCCTGATACTCCCTTTTCAGCGAAATCTTTGGTTTTCTTCTCTGCTCCTGCTATTAGTAAATCTATCCAAACAGAAGGTCTTATATCACGGAACTGTTGCCCTATCTTCTGAAGCAAAGGTCTGTCTTTATGGTTTTCACGCATAAAAAAATACTCCTTAGCGACTTCTTTGACAGGTGTGGCTAAGGAAAGTTGAGTGGAATAAGAGAAAATATCTTCAAAGAATCTGTCATCATGTGGTTGTTGCATTTCGTGGTGTTGTTGTATTATGTTGGTGAGGGTAGTTTTACCTGCGGCCATTTTACCCGATACTGCAATCTTAAGCATATACTATTGGTGGGACACTTTACTTTTAATGGTTTCCCTACGATGAGTTAAAATAGTGGTGTTGAGTATTAAAAATGATAACATGGACTATTTCAGCACTTTTGATAATCTTATCACACCTCGTTTGACTCGTTGGGCAGAAGATGATGCACCTGCAAAGTATGAAAACTGTTCTTTTACAACAGGAAGAAGTTTGGAACATTATTACTATAATCAAGATGAGGCAGGTAATCCTTTTAGTGCTATAACTATCAAAGGAACGAAAGGAAAACAATGGAAATGGACGGCAAATGGGAATCTGAGATTGAACCATAACAAAATTAACATCTTAGAAAGTCGAAAATCTGGTGCAGCCCAAGTCAAAGTAAAGTCTGGCTACGCCGTTAAACTTAGAATAACCGTAGGAGAGGAAGATTTCATCTTAGGGAAAAAGAGTGAAGCCCCCACAGTCACAGAGCAAAGCGCACCTGTGAACTCTGGAAAGGGTCTTACGCGGCGTGAAAGATATATTCGGGGTGTAGGGAGTGAGTGGGATGAGGTAATCGAGTGGCCTGTTATGGGAAAAGATGATTCTCCTACTTATGGTAAAGAGCAGGTGGATGTAGTATTAGTTGGAGATTCAGATGATTATCTTAGTATGGATTTGGAAGGTCAATGGGATGGAATTGCCAAGTTCCGCTTAAAGTTAGGAAATGAAACCTATGCTAATTTCGGAACAGGTGACATTAACGGCAACTCTTACATTGAAGTTTTAGGTGTTTGTAAGATAGACGAAACCAGCGAAAGTGGAACTAACATAAAACTAGAAACCTACAAAGGCTATCCTATATGGAGAGATGAACGCTCGACCCCATTCAAAATAGACGTTAAAGGTAATATCGCAGGTTTAACAACTGTCTTTACTCAAACCTATTCGGCTAGGACTGAGCAAAGTGCGGCTGTCGGTATGGCTAAAGTTTGGATAGATTCTCAAGTTATTTCCAATGGTGGAAGCGATGAAGGTGGAAGCGATGAAGGTGGAAGCGGTGACGGTGGAAGCGGTGACGGTGGAAGCGGTGACGGTGGAAGCGGTGACGGTGGAAGCGGTGACGGTGGAAGCGGTGACGATGGGTGGGACACTAATCTTGGGGCTTGTCC
>NZVE01000035.1 GCA_002697345.1 Paracoccaceae bacterium
GATCATTGCTTCTGTTACATCAGCAACAGCAACGTCACGTAGAATCGAAGCGTCAACCGCTAGGTCTCCAGTATTCCAGTCTCTGCGCACTCTCCAGATCTGCTGATCACGATAGTTCTCAGCATAATCTTTGGTTTTGATTTTTCCGTTGGCATCAAGCAGTACTTTACCAGCCTTGAGACCGGTATTATACATGGAACCGTTAACACGAATACGTGGAAGACCATAGGTTTGCTTTGAATTAGTTGTATCGGCATATAAAACAGATGAACCCAGATTGGTTATTAATTCACCATTGCCATCCACAGCATAATTATCAGTTGCTTTCACACCCCATAGAATTCCTTCAGCAAAAATCACACTTCCCATACCCTTTGGGTAATTACCGGCAGAGCCGTGAGAAGTACCATTCCACTGGAAGAATCCTTGGTTTTCCATTTGGATTTTCCAACTATTAATGTTAAAAAAAGTAGATGTTGGACCGTCGTCCGCCATTCCAGACTTCGCTAGTCTTCTAGCATCTGTCTTTCCTGCTTTCTTGTCTCCTTTGATCTCCTCTGCTTGAAGCGCTGAGGCAAAGATAAACAAGCCGGTGACTGTCCAAGTGATCGATTTTTTTAAGTTCATAAAACTCTCCACTTTATTTCTTAGCATCTTCAAACCACCCTAGAAGGAGACTTGGATACCTGTTTTAAATTCACGAGGAATACCAAACAGATCGAAACTATGGTCATTCAACCAGTGGTTACGATTTGCTAGGTTAATTTCCCTATACATTTCTACATACTCAGGTCCACGACCTTCAATAATTAATGAGCTTAGATCTGGATCATTCAAGAACCCGTCATCATACGCGTCACCGGTACGGTTATATACGTTAATGATGTGCTGTGTGTTAAGCAAGTTTGTAACGGTTGCATAAACCTTTACGTTTGCTACACCAGGTACTGCGAATGTTTTCTCTACACTAAGATCTAAATTGAAAAAAGATGGTGTAGTAGATGAATTTAGCGCTTCTAGCGGGGCACGGTTACGTGGGTCATTGTCAGAAAGCAATGCACCTTCACCAGCATCACGCTGTCCCATTGATCCATCAGATAGTGTATATGGATGTCCACTATTGTATGAAGCAATAAGGTTCATTCCTACGTTATCCGTAATAACATTACCAGTGCGACTAGTTCTAAAGTCAAGAACTGCACTCGCTTGGTGACGTTGATCATAACGGGTTGCGCTAATCATGGTTGACTTACCCCAGCCAATTGTACCTAATGTTGGGTAAGAGTTCAATCCACGAACATCTTGGAAAACGTAGTTGGCAAATAACTGTACGTTATTAACGCGAGATGATTTGAAATCAACTTCGACACCGGTTACGTTTGAAAAGTCAGTATTTGTATAAACAGTATGATCTCTCATTCCGTATTCGTTCATTCCGGCACCTTGACCAGGAATATAAACATCGCGACTTACTTGATCCTCAGGATTACGTGTGAATACCGTAAGGTCAATAGATGCGACGTCACCAATTAGAGTACCGTATCCAACTTCGAATTTGGTTTCTCTAGTTGGCAATAGACCCCAAGAAGACGTTCCACTAGCGCGACTGCGATAGAGGCGATTCATGGGAGCCATTTGAACATACTTACCATAATTTAAACGGAAAGATGATTGATCTGAAATTGGGAAACCTAAGCCAAGTCTTGGAAGGATATATGTTTGAGTTGGCATATCCTTAAATCCGTACTGTGCATTATCGGCTGCTACAATTTCATAATTACGATCTAAAGGTGGATTATTCCAGTCTTTAAGATCTACGTTTGCTTGGTTGATAGCTTCATAGCGAACACCAGCATTTACGATAAGATCACCTGCTTCAAACTTGTCATTGACATACATTGAGAAGTTCCAAGGGTTGCGAGGCTTATCATATTCATTCTTTTGAGGATTTTTGTCCCAATCGTTTCCAAGTGGATCATATCCAATGAATGAAGATAGACGAGCTTCGGTTACCTCTGTGTAGGCTCTTTGTGTTTGGTTTGCAACTGCATCGTAAAGAGTCGAATCTAAACCAATCTTAGAGTTTAGAGAATAACCACTAAATGAATAACGTTGGTATGAGTAATTCATATAATCACCACCAACTTTTAGTTCATGCTCACCAAGCTGTGTTACAAACTCAGCATCAAAGCCAAAATAGCCATCACGACCTTTGCTGTATCCACCGCGTCGTTGTCCGTCGCGCTGTAAGCGAAAACCATTAATATTATAATTTACTGGTTCGGTATAGCGACCTTGTCCAGCAGCAAATGAATCTTGACCGGGATCACCAAAGTGATTTGCCCAGTTTGAATCAACTTGAGCAACCGCATCACGATCACCCCATGCTAACCAATCACTAATTGTACTCTCACCACCTAATTCGAAATTAGATGATCTGCCATCAGCAGTAGTAACCTTACCTTTTTCCTTGAAAGCTTTATCATAAGTTTCATAGAAACGGCCCATCATTCTAAAGTTTGAACGAACGTAAGTGTTCGTACTCAAGAAGTAAGTTGCTTTCAGATTAATAAGATGATTGCGAGTTGTGGTTTCGTGTCTTCTAGTATTAAACATACTTTGAACAGGAAGACCAGCATTCTGATAGGTATCAGTGGTAAATGTACCAGCCAAACGTAGAACGAGTGGGTTCAGATCGTATTGAAGGGTACCATTAAAAGACATATCCTTTGAAGTATTATCAAAAGCATAATGCTTATTTGATCCTCTAATCATATCACCAGCGTCTGCTGTAGGATCATAAACACCATCATGATTAGCGCCGTCCGTAAAGGTGTAGTTATCACCTTCATTAAGCACAACATAATCATGAGAGGTGGTTAATCCACCTACTTTATCTCCAATAGCATTTCCGCCCGCAATTGTGAAAGGGGTAAACCATCTACTTTGATTTGAATAATTATCAGTAGAAGTCATTCGAAGTGCACCAAAATAACGAATTTTATCGCCAATAGGTCCTTGAACTGTAAAAGTCATGTCTTGATCGCCCGTTGCAGACCATGGCTCACTAGCAACATCACCAGCCATATTTTCAAGCAATACAGAAGCAGAAAACTGACTTCCACCAGTCTTGAGCGACTGTTGAACGATACCAGCAGTAGCACGACCTACACTAGCGTCAAAACCACCAGTCTGAACCGCGATAGCCTCAAGAGCTTCTGGGATTGCATTGGAAACAACTTTTCCACCTGCACCAGCCATTGAAGCACCTTCTAGGGTATAACCAATTTCCTCAGAGCGACTACCTCTTACGTGTAATCCGTCATGCATGCTAACCACACCAGCTTGACTTGCAACCATAGAGGTTACATTTCTTACTGCGTAGTTATCTACCGCTTCGGAGTCCATAGTTCTCTGAACGTTCGTTGCTGTAACCTCAATCAAGGGCTTCGCTGCTGTAACTTCAACAGTTTCACCTTCAACTGCAGCGACTGCAAGTTCAAAGTCTTGAACGGATGTTAGACCAATGGAAACACGAACATTTGAAACTATTTGGGTTTGATAACCAATATAGTTTACCTGCATCGTGTATATACCAGGTTGGACGTCAAAAATATAATACGTTCCATCTTCGCCAGTTGCTGCACCGCTAGATGTTCCTTGAAGAACAACGTTGGCACCAACCAAAGGTTGACCATCTGACGTAACGGTACCACTAAGTTTTCCAGACAAGTTCTGCGCAAACAGACCTGCTGTTAAAATAGTAGTCAAGAACATTATTGTGAGTTTTTTCATTATTTTACTCCACTTAACTGTTACTTATTTAGTTTAAATAAAAATTTCCTGGAGGAAGTGACATATATATACGTTACTCGCTGTGACGCAATCATATCACACTTACCTCTACTTAGGAACCTAATATTTATTTTCAATATTGTACAGCTTTTTTTTTAAAAAAATTTACTGGGGGGTTTTTTTGGCTTTTACAGAGGATTTTACCGAGGGTAAAATATAATAGAGTAATTAAAAATTTATTATTTAAAGAAAAAATTGTCCTAATAGTTTTACGTATTGAGCAAAATTGTGACCAGCATCCAAGAGGCCATCCCTATCATTATAATATTCTCAATCAAAGTTGCTCTGGTCAGCGGCAACTGAATTGCAGTTCCCATGCATGCACATTGAACAGATTTTTTTTGCATAAGATTGTTTACAACTCCAGCAGTTGTAGCCCCCAATACAGCTAAAGTTATTAGCAATGCATGCAAGATGTGCTCACCCCAAAGCAGATTAATTCCAAGATAAACCTCAATAAATGGATAAATCCAACCGTACCCCATAAATACCTTGGCTATAGGGTCGTATCGCGAAAATGCAGTAGGAAAATTGCGATAATCAATAAACTTGAAAAGACTAAATACGATATAAAATAATCCCATAAAATCTGTCATAAACTTATTAATAGTGAAATTGGAAATATTTAAACCCAACGATCCGAACAGTATATAAGACAATATTATATAGAGAGGAACTAAATCGTAAAAAGATTTTTCTTTTTTAGGTAAGATTTCTTCGCTTTTTTTTTCTTCAATTAGCGAAGCAGTGTACCCGCTTTTTTTTATAGCAAAAAGGATTTCATTTGGATCAATATCAGCGCTGAATTGTGCAATTCCAGATTTTAAATCAATAGTGAAGGAGTTACTATCTATCAATTCTTTGAGTGCGTTATTAATTGTCTCGATACAAGACCCGCATGTCATTCCGTCAATTTTTATAGTGGCCAAAAAAATTTCCTTATTTGTTTAGCGTATAAATAATAAGTTTAAAAATAATATGTTCAATTTAAGCACAATTATACTAATTAGGTGAATCACTAAAATGGAAAAACAGGCGTTCATAACCGGAGGCTCTGGTCATGTTGGGGCAAATTTAATACGCCAGCTGATAAATGATGATTGGAAAGTGCGTTGTCTCGTAAACAAAGACATACGCGCATTTGCAGGATTAGATATTGAGCTTGTCGAAGGCAATATTCTAGATAGTCTTTTTTTAGAGGAGAAAATGTGGGGGTGCTATGCTGTATTTCATGCAGCCGCTATTGTTGGTGTTGAAAATATTAACGCGGAGGAAATGGAAAGGGTAAATGTTCAAGGCACTAAGGCAATGTGTAATGCCGCGCTTATGTCTAAAATTGAGCGGTTTATTTACTTTTCTAGCATCCATGCATATGAGCAAAAACCTCTTGAGGGTGTATTAAATGAAAATCGAATATTGGTTTCAGATTCAAGATCCTCACAATACGACCTGACAAAAGCTAGGGCAGAGAATGAAGTTAATGAGGCACACAAGAAAGGGTTGCACACGGTTATTTTAAACCCCACCGGTATTTTAGGTCCCAACGATTTTAAACCAAGCAGAATGGGGCAGTTAATTACAAATATAATGAATCAAAAAATGCCGATTACTATTAATGCTGGCTTTAATTGGGTGGATGTAAGAGATGTTTGTTCTGCAGCTATCGAATCTGTGGACAAAGCGAATCCAGGCAATAATTATATACTCAGTGGAAAATGGGCATCATTTCAAGATCTATCAGAAATTGTTTCAAAACAAATAGGTAAAAAGACAAGATGGGTAACGCTTCCATTTTGTGTAGCGTATCTATATTTACCTTTTTCATATTTATTTTCGAAAATTTTTTTAAAACGACCCCTTTTTAGTGTGGGAAGCTTACGGGCACTGGCTGTACAAGCAAGTCCATTAAACAAAAAAGCGCGAGACCGTCTTGCATTTGATCCAAGGCCACTTGATGAAACAATCAAAGATACTATAGATTGGTTAGTAAAAAATGATTTTTAGTGAAACACAATTTAATCTATTTATTTTTTCCTGGCTTGCACTTGCATTGTGCGTTTTTATAGTACTTATGTTTGTAAATGCTCCTTATGGTCGACATTTGAGAGCGGGCTGGGGGATTAGTATTTCGGCTAGGCTTGGCTGGATTACAATGGAATCACCAACTATTGTCATTATGAGCATATATTTTTACAATCACTTTTTTATCTACAATAGCGGTGATTTGATTGGCATACTATTTTATTTAGTATGGATGTCTCACTACGTCCACAGAACTTTAATTTGGCCATTTCGAGCGCAAATAAATAAAAAAAAGATGCCAATATCAATAACTCTATTTGCAATTTTTTTCAATAGTGTTAATACAAGCATTAATGCAGAAGGATTGTTTGGAGTTTATTCGTCATACACTGACGATTGGATCAACAGCCCGCAATTCATATGTGGTATATTATTATTTACAGTTGGGTTCTGGATAAATATTTCTTCAGATAATATTCTTTTCAATTTAAGAAAGCATGCTAGCGATGAATATGTTGTTCCCATGGGCGGATTGTACAGGTGGGTGTCATCTCCAAATTATTTAGGTGAGATTTTAGAGTGGATTGGGTGGGCAATAGCAACCTGGTCTTTGGCGGGTTTTTCTTTTGCATTTTGGGTAATAGCAAATCTTGCTCCTCGAGCAAGATCAAATCATTTATGGTATTTAGAAAATTTTAATGACTATCCTAAAAAAAGGAAGAAATTAATTCCCAGAGTCTGGTAATAGGTATCAATAGCTATTAAAAGCTATTGACTTGGATAAACAATGATATGTAGTATTTATTATACGCGTAAATTATAATCTTAAATCAGGAGTTTAATATGCAAAAAGGAAGTGTAAATAAAGTATTGCTAACTGGGCATTTGGGTGGCGACCCAGAAACAAGGTTCACGCCATCCGGGGCAGCGGTAGCTAATTTTAACCTTGCAACGAACGAATCGTGGAAAGATGCAAATGGTGAATACCAAGATAAAACGGAATGGCATCGCTGTGTCATGTTCGGAAAATCAGCAGAATTAGCAGGCAATCTATTAAAAAAGGGTCAGTTGGTTTTTACTGAAGGAAAGCTTCAAACCAGAAATTGGGAAGATAAGGACGGAGTAAAGCGTTATACTACTGAAGTAGTGTGCGAAATGTTTACAATGCTAGGCAGAAAAATGGATAATGAAAACAACCAATCTTCAGGTAGTTTTAGTAGTCCTGAACAGAAGATTGAAGATAAATCAGATGATGATGATTTGCCATTTTAGCGTTTATTTATAATTTTTTAATTAAACCAACTACTAGAATACGTCATTGTGAAAATAGATAAACTTGAAAAAGACATCGAAGATTTTTGGGACGCAAACATACTCCCAACGTTAACCGATTATATAAAAATTCCAAATAAGTCCCCTGCTTTTGATCCAGATTGGAAACAAAATGGACATATGGATGCAGTGCTAGCTCTGGCAAAGAAATGGATAGAAAAATTTCAGCCTGATGGTAGCACAGTTCATATTGAAGAAGGTGAAGATAAGACTCCAATGATCATTATTGAAATACCTGGAGAAAGAGATGGAAATATTTTAATGTACGGCCATCTTGATAAACAGCCCGAAATGGAAGGCTGGAAGGATGGTTTAGGTCCCTGGAACCCTGTATATCTTGATGATAAGCTATATGGGCGGGGCGGGGCGGATGACGGATATGCCCTATTTGCATCTTTAGGGTCAATTTTATCATTGAAAACTCAAGGGGTCAAACTACCTAGAATAGTCATATTGATAGAATTTTCTGAAGAAAGTGGCTCACCTGATCTGCCCTATTACATGGATCACTTCAAAGACACTATAGGTAATGTTGATTTGGTTATTTGCCTGGACTCTGGAGCGGGGAATTATGAACAATTTTGGTCAACAGTATCATTAAGAGGTATGATTTCATGTAATTTAAAGGTTGAAGTTTTAAGCGAAGGTGTGCATTCTGGTAATGCTAGCGGCATGGTGCCTTCATCTTTTCGTTTAATTCGACAATTAATTTCTAGATTAGAAGATGAATCAACGGGTGAAATACTCGTTCCTGAATTACATTGCGATATTCCAGACCACCGATATGCTGAGGCTGATAAAATGGCATCAGCTCTTAATGGAGATTTTGGTTCATTTCCTTGGCATGATACAACATCACCAATGACTAAAAATAGTTTAGATGGATTAATTGGTCGAACCTGGAAACCTACACTGTCAGTTGTTGGTTCAGATGGAATTCCTTCCATTCAAAATGGGGGAAATGTTTTACGTCCATATACTAAGCTAAAATTGTCATTTCGTCTACCTCCAACAGTAAATTGTAATATTGCTATGAATACGGTTGATAAGGTTCTCAGAAAAAATCCTCCAAATCATGCTTCGGTATCGATCGATTGGGATGAACCTGCAAATGGTTGGAATGCACCAAAACTTTCAAAATGGCTCGAAGATGCAATTGAAGAAGCTTCGCAATCATTTTACAATAAACCGGCAATGGCAATGGGTGAAGGAGGAACAATACCTTTTATGGCAATGTTAGGTGAGCAGTTTCCAGCAGCTCAATTTGTTGTAACTGGCGTGTTGGGTCCAAACTCAAATGCTCACGGTCCAAATGAATTTATTCACATACCATTTGCAAAAAAATTAAGCGCTTCTATTGCATTCATTTTAGATAGATACCCCTCTTGACCCCGGAAGAGCGGCTAAAAAGATTTAAACCCCGTCCCTTTTGGGTAAGATATTGTGTTCATTACCTTACTATGTTTTTGGGTAGTATCTTTACCAAAACCACTATAATTGGAAAAGACAATTTACCCAAAAAAGGGCCGTATATACTCGCAGCAAACCATTTCAATGTTTTTGATCCACCGTTTGTTATTTATGCAATTCAAAAACCAATCAGCTTTTTAGCTGCGAGCGACACTGAATTCACATTAGTTGAGTATTTTGCATTGTGGTTGTACGGGTTCATACCAACAAATAGATCCAACCTTAACCCCTCTACAATTAAGATGTCAAAAAAAGTTTTGAATAGCGGTGGTTTGCTTGGGATATTTCCTGAGGGTGATACTGAAAGCGATCAACTCAGAACACCAAAGGCAGGTGTAGTATATCTTTCTGCATCCCAAAAAGCATCAATTGTGCCTATTGGTGTTTATGGTTTGAAGAAAAGTCTTTGGTATTATTTATTTCGTGGAGTAAGACCGCACATTGATATAAAAATAGGTAAACCATTTGGTCCATATACTTTATCAAAAGATAAAATAAATAGAGAAAATGAATTGGTTGAAATTGGAGATATAGTCATGTGTAGAATTGCTGCACTACTCCCAAAAAAAACACATGGAGTGTATTCAAATGATCCAAAAGTTGAACAATATAAAAAAGGCAATGAAAATTAAGTTTTTAAAAATTAATTTATGTCTTAACCACAACAAAAAAATGCCAGCTTACTTACTACTATTTACGCTTCTTTTTTCAGCAGATGATCCTGTCCTTATTTCAATATTTGATGA
>NZVE01000036.1 GCA_002697345.1 Paracoccaceae bacterium
CGTTTTGATCGTGAAAACAAATCAATACAACCAACCAGTGACTTTAATTTGGGCATTATTAAAGCAGGAGCGGTACGACCATGAAAAAAATTCTATTTATTTTCACTCTGGCTTTTATTACCACCTCTGTTAACGCAAATTCATTGCTCATTAAAAATGTAGACGTTTATAAGAGTAATGGCATGGAGCCCAATACCAATGTCCTCATCAAAAATGGTGAAATTGTCGCTATCGGCAAACGTATTTATGAGACCGCAGATCGAGATATTGATGGAACAGGTAAATCTTTAACCCCCGGTTTATTCAATTCCCATACCCATATTGGAGCTGTTGAGGTAAGCGCCATAGGTCCTTCTGTAGATTATTACTCTGATAATGATTCCGTCACTGCTGCGTTAAAAATCGCTGAGGCATTCAACCCTAACTCTACTTTGATTCCTCACAACCGAACTCATGGTTTATCTCACGCCCTGATGATTCCCGAATCAAGCACTCATCTTTTTTCTGGACAGGTTGCGCTGGTGCAACTTGGCGTAAATCCTCGCGTAATCCACGATAGTTTAGCTATGGCTGCAGACTTTACCGAACACGGTTTTGATTTATCTGGGAATTCCCGTGCGGCTGCATTGGTCGAGCTTCGTCAGGCATTGGATGATGCAAAGGACTTTTCTCGCAACAAAAAAGCGGCGCTGGCTGGAGACCACAGAAAATACGAACTCTCCTATGCAGACTTGGCCTCATTAGAGCCAGTAGTCAATGGAAGTAAACCTTTGCTCGTTCATACCAACCGCGCGAGTGATATTAGAAATATTCTTAAATTGGCTAAAGAATTTCAGCTAAACCTAATTCTCTCTAGTGTCATGGAGGGATGGATGGTCGCTGACGAAATCGCAGCAGCCGGCGTTCCGGTGATAATTGATCCGATCAATAATCTACCAAGTTCCTATGAAACCCTTGGAGCTCGGCTTGATAATGCGAAGCTGTTATCCGATGCGGGCGTTAAACTATTGTTTACCAATACAAGTCGCAGCACCTCTCATAATGCCTATCTCGTCAGACAAGCAGCCGGTAATGCCGTAGCCAATGGCCTAGACAAAATAGTTGCCATAGCCGCAATGACTGCTAACCCAGCACAACTATTTGATGCGCCAGTTAGTGGCGTTATTGCTGTGGGAGCGGTTGCCGACCTAGTACTCTGGGGTGGCGATCCTCTGGAACTCACTAGTGAAGCCGAACTAGTTATGATTAACGGTGAAATAATTCCAATGGAAAGCCGCTCTCTGCAGTTGCGCGATCGCTATTTTAAACGCCTACAACCTTAATTTAGCACACGTAAAACTCCCAGTTATTTACTGGGCCTTTTACCCTTCAGAAATACAATTAGGAAGCCGAGATTTTCTCTCTAAGTTCGCCCTGCATTAACATTGGTAGACTGCACAGAACTCTATCGCCGATCACTCAGCAAATGTTCACTAAACAATCTCCGACGCTTTAAAGAGATTTGTTGATTCGCCGCTACGTGTTTGAAGTTATCTCGCCGCGCGTCGACTATTCTCTAACGAAGTTTTGATCAATCCTTTAAACCACTTATCAACTAACTGTGTCAATGGAGGTCAGAACAAAATGTTTTAATGGAAACACTACTTATAGCCAAGTAACTCCCGTAAGCCTGGTACAGAAAAATTTATTAACTGTTTTTGTATTTCCGGTAATTCATTAGGAATCACATCTGTCACGTTACTTAGATTTTCTCGCGCCGTACCACTTTGGTTTCTATCTGCACCGATAGTGACCCGCTGCTTCCAATCAGTCGGCAGATCACTGAGACCCATAGAACCAAATAATTCACTAAAAAACTCAAAGGACTCATCACTATCCAAATTCAAAACAAACCTGCAAACATCTTCATACTTTACAATAGTTGCCTTAGTACCCAACCATCCGACCGCATTATGAACGTAAATATCTTCAAGCGATGGAGACTTGCCATGAATCCCTAAAATCATCATGTTTAGTACCTCATCGATTGAGACATTGCCTCCCTTCAAGTGTTCAAGGGAACCTTTAAATGTATCGGATAAAAAGAACCTAGCCCTAGCTAAAACCCAGTCGTAGGGATCACGCACTAAAACTATATGCTTGACTTGACGCAAGGCCATCGCAGAATCGTCTGAGAAGAGTAAGTGACCCCAACTTAACTTAGGCTCTGATGTATCAAAGGCTCTTATATGCTGCCCGAGAATCGGAATCTGTATAAATGCTTCGTGATACTGCTGCTCTACCGGGGCGAACATTCTAACAATATTACGCAGCAAATGAGTCCCTGATTTAGGAACACTATTTAAGAAGACTGGCGTTTGAAGAGGTATCTGATCAAAATTGCCATTTAGATCATTTAGATCATCAGCTTTCGCATTAATAGTGGGCATAGTATTTTTCCTTTTTAGCAACTACCTTGAGCATATATTCAAATGTAACACATAAAAAGATGCCCCCAAAAAGGAGGCATCTTTCGCTACTTGCGCTTTGAGTACCAAAAACTTTCTAACTAATACCCCTAGAAGTCCTTAGATACGTTCAAGAAGAAAGCGCGACCAACCCAATTATATTGGGAGTAAAACGCTGAATTACCTTCAGTGCTTACCTGACCTAAGTTCAAAGTAGTCAGTCTTGGTGGTTTTTTACCCATGACATTATTAACACCAAATCTAGCCACCATTTTTTGATCCGGGAAGGCTCTCGTGACTGAAAGGTTGTGATACATGACAGTCGGTGCTTCTAAGACAACACGCACTGGCGTCCCTCGATAGCTTGCCATGTCCCCACCATAAGTACGATGATTAGATGCTTCACCAATCATCTGGACTCCCCAGTAGTAAGTCCAGTCATTATTAATCAACTGCAGCGAGGCATTACCAGTCCACTTGGGATCACCCATACGTCCATTATAGTCAGTTGCTGTTGAGTCAGTTCTCAGCTGGAGAGCGTCCTCTATCTGGAAGGTATGTTGAGTGTCAAACACTAACTCACCCCACTTAACCTCAGTACTGTAACGTATAGCCAAATCCCAACCGCGATTGATTTGAGAAGCAATATTCAGATAGCTGTCATTAATATTATCAACTTTGCCATCCACTGGGTCACGCTCGAACTGATCACAAAGCGGCTCGTTAGGGTAATTTTCTGAATAGTAACATCCAGCTACAATATTACTGGCACCTAGCTGCGATACTTCGTCATCTATTTCAATATCGAAGTAATCGGCCGATATACTAAGGTCAGCAAATTCAGGTCTCCAAATAAGACCAATCGTATTAGCCTCTGACGTTTCCGCCTCAAGCACCCCAAACCCACCGCCTGTAATCACTGTAGCACTGATGGCTGCGTAGTGGTCAGGGTCGACACCATCTGCTGCACAGTTATCGGCTAGACGTTGCGGTATGCTGCCCTCAGCTATCTTGTCACCCCAACCAATACAGGGGTCAACAGCACGCTGGCTAATTGAACTTGTTTGACTGTCTAAGAACAATTCAAACAGAGCAGGAGTACGGAATGATGTTCCATGCCCCATTCTCATTCTGAGGGTATCAGTGATTTCCCAGTTTAAACCGACCTTATATGTATCGCCTGAACCATACGAGTCCACATCTGTATAACGCGCAGATGCATTCATCGTTAAGCTTTTGATCATGGGTAAGTCTTCTATCAGAGGAACATCAATCTCCCCAAAAATTGCCGTTGTCGTGTCGTCTCCTTCAGTAATTCCCGCTGTTGACATCAATGCCGCATTTCCTGATCTTGTGATCTCTCCAGGAGTGTCGAGAATCTCATCTGTACGATAATGGAATCCAACCGCAACAGAGACCTCACCGGCTGGCAGCTCCACTAGGGGTCCAGTTACAAATCCCTCAACGGATTGTTGCTCATAAACAGTTGTGCCAGTTTCCCAGCCAAATAGGTACGCTTTTTCAGAGGCGCTAAACTCACCAGCCAAGAACTGAGGATCAAACCAAGGTAAGTCTTGACAAGGAACTCCACTTGCAAGAGTAGTCCCCTCGCAAAGTCCAGCTGCCCAGTTATTACCGCGCATCGCATCATCGAAAACCTGCTGCGTTTTATACTCAGCATCTGACTTAGAGAACTGGTAAGACACGTCAAACTGCCAATCATCAGAAATATCGCCCATCACACCAGCTACAAATCGAGTGTAGTCAATCTCAACTGAAGAATCATTTTGATCAGTAATTGGCGTTGAGCTCAACCACTGGTTTCCTGTCCAACCTTCTGCAGTGGGAGCGCTGTTCGCTGTAAAAAAGTCGCTCTGTGAATTATAGGTGTATGACCAGAACTGACGGTAGCCATTGACATAGTTCTTTCGTTTGTTCAAAAGTACTTCAGCATATCCCGTCACATTGTCAGAAAATTCATATGACGCCTCTCCATAAAAAGTCGCGATTTCCGTTTCAGGGATTAATGATGCTGCATCCTGGAAGGGGTGATCAGCATTAGTCACCGAATCAGATGCTCGGTCATAGGACACAGGGAACCATCCCGGAGGAGTGTTCATGCCAGCAAAATCCTCGAAAGAAGGTATGGTATCACCAAGGTTACCATCATAGTCATACTGCGCTTTGGCGCGACTAGGAACGTCTCCGGAGTAGTCATAAATCCATACATGGCCCCATAAGAGGTCGGTACAGTGAGGCTCACCAGTGCGAGGATCAATCACGTCCGCCCGATTACCTGGGGTGCTACTGCTGGGATCAAATATGTATTGCTCGCCACAGCGGAAATAATCTCTATCTCCTTTAGCTAGCTCTTCACGCTTGTAATAGTCAGCAGTACCTCTGTAGCGCAACTTGTCTCGTGTCTCGCCAAATGACAAGGTTACTCTTGAAACTTCACCACCTGATTCATCTGGTTGTGATGCAAATGCATCAAAAGTCCCGCCGTCACTCTTGTCGGTGATAATATTAACTACACCCGCAACAGCATCAGATCCATAGATTGATGAGGCACCATCTTTCAAAATTTCAACTCTCTCTATTGCCGCGAGAGGTAATACATTGAAGTCAAACGATGAAACAGCTCCCCTGACTCCCGCAGGTCCAGCACGTCGCCCGTTGAGCAGAACCAATGTTCGGTTGGCTCCCAATCCACGCAATGATAGTGTTGCGGCACCCGTTCCACCATTCTGAACGAATGCAGTTGAGGAGGCTGCAGTTACCTGGGGTGATCCCGCTGCAACCGGGTTAGTCTGCAAGAGCGTCGCTATATCACCGATCCCCTGCACCTCAGCCGTTTCCATTAAAATAACTTCCATGGGGGACGAGCTAGAAAAAACGTCCCTGGAAATACGAGAACCCGTAACGACAACTTCCTCTACAGTAGATTCCGCTTGCTCTTCAGCCGCCGCCTCTATCGCCTCAGACTCAATAGCAGACTGCGCTAAGAGGGCCTGACTCGAAAATACCGTAAGCGCACCTATGGCCATTGATAATTGACTTTTCTTAAACATAGTATCTCTCCCGAAGAAACTAAAAAATTTTCATGAGTAATCAGCAGAAAAGATGGACCCCTCTCCCCAGACTACTCAAAGCTACAAGAATATAAAATTCACAACTTCCATACGATGTTACATCAATTTTGATTAAAATGAACTATTTTAATCACATATTTTGTCACTCATGACCCAAATGAATATTTCTGCTCGAGCCAGGGCAGCCATGCGGCGATTACACAACTTGAAGAACCGTCACACATTTTAAACTTAGGGTTAACTGCCTATATTCCTCTTAAAAAAGGCCAGCAGTCGCCCATACAACTCTTCTCTATTGTCAACATTAACGAATCCGTGACCCTCTTTACGCTTTACAAGCCACTCGTAGGGTATATCCCGCTCATCTAAAGCGTTACGGAGGGCTTCCGCATGAGCAACAGGCACTCTCTGATCAATCGCACCATGAATGATCATGACGTCCGCTTTCAAATCGTCGATATAAGTAAGCGGCGAGCCACGCTTGCACTCAGCTTCAGTGCTACAAATCGCTTCACTAATATAATCAAGTCCTTCATCACGACGCTGGATATCTCCTTTTTGAGACATCATCTGCAAATCATAGACTCCTACATAACCTGCTGTGCACGCATAGAGATCAGGTTCCTTTACCGCGCTCATTAGAGCCGAATAGCCCCCATAAGACGCCCCATATATACAGACGCGTCCCTCCTCTGTTATCCCAGAATCAATCGCCCAACGCACAGAATCGGTCAAGTCGTCCTGCATTTCAAAGGCCCATTGTTTATATGCTGAGTACATGAAATCCTTTCCGTATCCACCAGACCCTCGAAAATTCACCTGCAAAACACCATATCCTCGGCTGGCTAGCATCTGTACCTCAGGGTTATAACCCCAACTATCACGAGGACCATAAGGCCCACCATGGGGGTGCATAATTAATGGCACAGGCCCTTCCGCATCCTCTGGAAGAGTCAAGTAAGCGTAGACAGCTTTACCATCGCGCATTGTCAGCTTATAGGGAACAGTACTACTGAGTTTCGAAGAATCAATTAAAGAGTGCGCTTGACGTATTTTAGTCAACTTTGATGTAGCAAAATCGTACAGAAGGTACATCCCTGGAAGCTTATCACTAGTAACCCCCACAATAGCTAATTGCGACCCATCCTCTCCTTTGCTACTCTTCGAAATTATATCTACACTGTACTGAGGAAATTTTCTTTGCAACCCAACTAAAACTTTGTTGTAGTCAAGATTCTCTGAGAGCGGCACGTACATAGGATAGTCCGGCTGAACCCATACTCCTGCAATATCGCCTGAGTCCGAACTCTGCTCCTCTCCTGAAAATGTTACTTGATCAACATCAACAAAAGGATGGCTGTACATCAACTGAGTATCGCCCGAACTCATTTCATAGGAATACAAAGCTTGGGTATCAGTTTCAATATTGTCTAGAATATAGGCTATTTTGTTATCAGCTGAAAAGCCTACAGGAACAAAGCTTCCCCCGTTCCTCTTAGCCTGCTTAATTAACCGCCAATCCTTGCCTTCACGCACAAATACCTTAAATTTTTCACCATCATCAAGATCAACCCCATGAGCAAAACGAAGCTCACCATCGCCATCTAGCGTCAAGCTCGCTCTCTTTATTGGGGAACGAGCGAGATTTTTCTCACGCCCCGTATAGGTGTTCAACTTAACTAACCTAGTATAGGCACCATCCTCGCTTCCGTATGTGTACACAGACATCAGGACGTTCTTTTTATCATCCGGCAAAGTATGCTCTAAATATGCGCCAGCTCTTTTTGAATGACGACTCAGGTGACTCTTTGATTGCTTTCCTGAACCATAGATCCACCTCTTTTTAGTCCCGTCAATATTCACAGCGATAATATTGCCCGTACTGAAAGGGATTTCCTGGATGCCTGACTTTACAGCTTCCCAAGCTATCAGCCTTTCATCATTAGCCCATACAAAGCTCCCAATATATGCTGATCCTGTCATTTTGATTTCATGGAGATTTTCGAGGGTTTTTGCATCCATCACCATAAGGCTTGAGCCACCAAGACCGCTATTTTTATCCACGACTCCCGCAATATAGTCACCCGAGGGACTTATCCGCATTTGAGACCAAGTTGAAAATTCAGCGAAATGTCGCAAAGGGGTTAAATCAGCCATCACTCCTGACGAAAAAATCAATCCACTTACTAATAGAACTCTAACTAAAAATTTATTCATCTTAAGATATCCATAAAAGTTGTACTTGAAAAATTTACCCACTGCCCAGGTGACTAAGTTACCCACCCTTTTGGCTTTGACGAGGCGCTAAACGAACGCATTCCTACAGTGCTTTGTAACCAATCTGAATGTAGAGGCAGATGTTTATGAGCCCACTGAACTCTCTCATATACCTTTTTATATAGAGATGATGATGGCAGCTCCTTACCCATTTGTTGGTCTTCAGACTGGAAATAGTCCATTCCTAGTAAAATACATAGATAGCTATCATGATTCCAAAGAGCTGCTGTATCAACAGCAGGGTGATTCTGGCCAGTCACAAACCCTCCATCAAAACATTGATCTTCAAAGTCCAATGCACTAGGTAATTTCATTTTCCAATATTCCAGCTTCGCTTTCAACCGGTCATTAATGTGCTCAGGTTTCTGAACTTCACGCCAAAATGCTGTGTCTGTTCGCTTTGTCAGACAATAGTGCATATTGATGAAATCTAGAATCTCATAAAAGCGATTAGATAGAATCCTGTTGTATCTAAAAGCCATTGCCTCCATATGACTATCCGTCCAAGGAAAATGTTCTGCCAAAGCCACAGCTCCCAAATCACTTAAGTATAAACCTGTAGACTCCAAAGGCTCTATAAACCCTCCCGAAAGACCAATTGCAACGCAATTTTTTTCCCAAGTTTTTAATCGCCTGTGCACTGAAAACTTGATATGTCGGCTATCTAAATCAGTCGTGTTCACACCTTGATATGCCCGCATCTCTTGTTCAGCAGCATCACTCGAAATGAAGGCGCTTGAATGGACATAACCAATCGATCGCCTCGATTGCATAGGAATATCCCATATCCAACCATTAGACAAAGCAGTAGCTGTCGTATAAGGTCGAACCATTCCTGGATAATAATCCTCATAGGGGACATGCATAGTCACGGCGCCGTCACACAGTAACCATTGCGAACAATCTTCGACGTCGACCTTCATTACCTCACTTATAAGTTTGGCTTTAAATCCAGTGCAGTCGACAAATAGATCGCCCTCAAACGTTCTATCGTTATCTGTCTTGACAGAAGCTATATTCCCATTCTCTTTTAGCTCAACTGCCTGCAAATTTTCTAAAATATGCTTCACCCCCCGCTGGGTAGAAAAATCTCGCAAATAATCAGCAAACTTTTGGGCATTCATATGAAAAGCGTAATTTAAATTGACCTCGCTTGAGCCATTTCCGATTAAGCGCGGGGATCGCCCCATTTCGCAAACTAGAGGCTGAGCAGATACCGTTTCCATAAAAGGAATACTGCGATCACTCTCTAGCCATTTTCTTGCGGAGTGATCGATAGGAGTAACTTTGTGACGAGAAAACGGATGATGGTAAAAGGTATTATCATTATTAACCCAGTTAACATATTTTATCGACTGCTTAAAGGTAGCCTCGGTAGCTCGCATAAACTCAAGCTCGTCAACTCCAACCACGGCGAGCAGATGCTTGATGGAGGGTATCGTAGCCTCACCAACAGAAATTCGCGGAATATCAGGAGATTCAATTAAAGTGATCTTTACATTCGAATCTTGACCTTGGTTATTAAGAGCTCCGTTTAAATAGGCTGCAGTCATCCAACCTGCCGAACCACCTCCAACTATAACAACTGATCTCATCATATCCTCCAAAACTCAAAAACTTATTTCTGAGCGTATTAAAAGCGCGCTTGTGCCAATTACCAGCAAGCTGAGTATACACAGACTACTGGTTTTTCACCTATGTTTTGTTTGATTGTATAGCAACTTCTCAATGCTTATGATTTTAGTCATAACAATTATAGATAACCGCAAATACTCATTACTTAACCGTACTTCCCAAACAAATGTAGACAAGGATATCGGTGCTTACATAGCTAAAAACTCTCTACAAAACAAAAAAACGATATTATCTGAATAATCTTCTGTAATTAGTCTCGAAACAGTGCAGGAGCTATAGTAATATCTATAAAAATAATCAGGGATATTTGAATCTTTAATGAATTTTCAAGGCAGCTTCAATAAAATCGGCACTTTGGATGTGAGTCACTTTAAACATCTACTAGATCAGCTTTCACAGGAGCACTGGCTCGAGGATACCCAGCGTCAAAGAAGATATGAAGTTCATCGTCAAACCCAATCTATTGGGATAGTCTACGATTATGACTTCCGTCATGCTAACCCAACGATACAACCAAGCTTTAGGTTATTTGAACCTGCTCTTATGCCGGCGGTAAAGATGATTGCTGCGTACTTTGATGACACAGATGAAGGGGTCTCTTTGGCTCAGGAATATGGTCCCGGTTATTGTATTAGGGCAAACTTAGTTAGCCTCAATCCGGGCGGTAGAATAGAACCTCATCAAGACAAAAACTTTTCACTTACTCACTCTCATAGGATTCATATTCCACTGGTGACTAATCCATTGGTAAAATTTGATGTAGGTGGTGAAATAAGATATCTCATGGAGGGCGAGGTAATAGAGATAAATAACCGTCGAACTCATAGCGTTGTCAATGAGAGTAACTCCTCTCGAATTCATTTGATAATAGACTGGGTAATAGCCGGTCAACAGTGTTGTTGTGCTGCAAAAACTCACCCAAACGGTCCATGCAATCCAGAAGCTTGCTTGCAAACGGACCGCCTCAATATTCCCTGTAGCTGCTACGAGATTTAGGGTAACTCTGTGGATCCATTGTACTCAGCTAAACAACAATCTGCAGCATTGCTGAGCCGAGCATCCAGGAATCAGATAGATGCTGCCCTAAAGAGCCCTATAATTATTTTATCAGCACCGAGGTCTGGAAGTACTTTGCTTTTTGAGTATCTTACTCGCTTGCAAGGGACTAGCTGGATTGGAGGCGAGAGCCATCAAGTTTTTCGTCATTTCCCGCAACTTAGGGTAGAGAGTGCAGCAATGAATTCGGCTAGCCTCAATGAAAGACATGCGGACCCAAAATGCAGGCAACTATTTAGAGATAACATGGCCTATCTATTGCGTGATCATCAGGGACAGAGCTTTATCGAAAATCCAGAGCTATTTCTCAACAGAACCACACAATTTATTGAAAAAACCCCCCGCAATGCTTTAAATATTCCCTTTTTAAACAAAGTTTTCCCAGATGCTCGTTTTATATTTTTGCATCGGAAACCTCAATCTAATATCGCCAGCATTATAGAAGCCTGGACTCTAGGGTTGCAGACAGGCCGATTTATGACGTTTCCGAAACTACCTGAATGGGATCGGCAAGGTTGGTGCTTCCTTCTACCCCCCGGATGGCGAGATTTGATTGGAGGATCCTTGGCTGAAATCGCGTCGTTCCAATGGCGATTAAGTAATCAAACAATTGTAGACAACCTCAGACAGCTCCCTCGAGAAAGATATAGTATTGTGAGCTACGAGGAAGCTCTTACCACTCCTCAAGCGACTTTAAATAAGCTTATTGACTTTATAGGCATCAAAAATAGTATTTCTCACAAAAATTTTGCCTCAGAACTTTCAACCACAGCAATAACGAAACCGCATCATCGCAAATGGGAAAAACACCAATCAGACATCGAGCCTCTCTTAACGACACTAAGCACCACTCTAAGTTCAATTGAACTACTAACTACATTCAAGAAGTCAACAAATTAGTGGGCCTAAATAAAGCTAAGAAGCCAAGCTTTTCTCTCTAAGTTTGCCCAGCATGTCTCGAGTTTGGGCCGCTTCTTCAAACTCAAGATTGCGCGCATGCTGA
>NZVE01000037.1 GCA_002697345.1 Paracoccaceae bacterium
ATGTGCAAGCACATCTGGGAAAAGGGTTCGCTACCCTGCGGGACGAAGGCTGGTTTCACCAGCAGGGCTTCCCGCCCTAACCTTCCCTCACAGGAGTTCGGAAAATCTGACATAGTTTAAAGTTGAGTTATCTAAACAGGTGAGGGGTTTCACCCCCTACTCGCTCGCATCAATCAGAGATTGATGCTCGCTCGTTGTCTGGACATTCCCTACTCGATTGCTTTTTTTTAGGTTGCTCATTGGAAGACTCTGCTCCCACCCATAGTTTCAGAGCGCACAGGTTTCGCTGGCTTAGTTCGGTGGCTGGATGTTCAGTAGCAGAGGTTTAGAGGTTTAAAGTTGCTCGACCGTCTGACAGAGCCGCCGAATGAAGTCACGGGTGACAACATCTTGCGGCGCTGCCATTAGTTTTACCGTCACCAGCAGGGAAAATTAGGTTAAGTTTAAGTTTACTCACAGGCCAATCTTTAGTTTTAGGCTGTTTTCAAGGTTTCGCAAGTTTAAAGTTAGTTCTGGGGGTTGCTGGATGTCTTTTGGCAAGCCGCCAGCCGCCGCAGCGTGACTTGAGCCGCTTAGTTTTTGCGGAGTTTAAATACAGTTAGGGAAAAATCTCTCGCTTCATTCAGTTTCCCTGTAAATCTGGTGACTACACAGAGTAAAGGGTGAGTGCAGAGTTTAGATAACTTATCGCACTCTCAAAATCTGGTTTTGTGTCATAAACCGTGACAGTTTGACAATTTTTACACTAATTACCTACAAGTTGTCACGATTTATTGCTATACTCTATATTTTTTGCCCTCTTGGGATAAAGGAGGCTGGTCTTGAGTTGGAAAGTTGTCACGATTTAGGGATTTGGTGTAGTTAAACCATGACAATTTTCATATTTAGTTAATATGGTAAGTGACAACCCTTTTTGCTACTATTTCAATCCCTATGCAACTTTGTCATACTTGTCACGATTTATGACAGTTTTTGGAATGAATATGACGAAGTTGAGCATAGTTTATAGGGTATATGTCAATACTAAGTTTGTGTCTTTAGTCTTCTCCACACTTGATGATACTCAGAAAGACAAGTTTGTTTCGCTCTGGTCTGATTTTAGCGATATGTGGTCATCAGAAGATGAAGCATCTGTTAGATTCGTAGTTGATTTTATTTCTAAGGAAATGGAGTTGGAGTATTCCCAAGTTGAAACTCTTATTGAAGAATATCAAAATGAACCTGCTCCAACCGTTGTAATTCAAAAGGAAGCCCTAGTTGGGCGTAGTGAAAGTAAGCCTCCTGATGTTAGAAGGGATTTGTTAGATAATCTAATTAAGGTTAGATTCGCCAGAGAGAGAAAACTTCTTTACGGTGAAGTTGTTGATATGCGAACATTAGATTCAGAATCAATAAAGATAACACACCCTCGATTATATTCTGCGGCTCTCAAAGATGCAGAATCTTTAATGAAAGGTATTGACCCTGTTGATAATTTATTATTTATCAATGATGTTTCCACAGGGTTAGTTAGGGAAATAGTTGATGTTCTAAAAGATAGTGAGCCTATGTCTGTGACTAATATGATTAAGTTGATGAAAAGAAGATATTCCACTTGGAACACTAAGATAAGAAATACTCTTGATTGGTTAGTTCAACAAGGTTTGGTTAGCCGCGTAGGATTAAGTCGTTATACTTTGAGAGTTGAAGATAGTAATTCCTATCAATTGTCATCTTTAGAGCAACGCATATTATCTAATTTGGATGGTCGAAAGGGTAAGAATAAAACTTTACTTTTTAGAAACTTAGGAGTTATCAATCATCACAGTTTAAGGGGTGAGGTTAATTTGGCTCTTAAAGAATTAGAAGATAGAGGTTATATTTTTAGAGGTGCTTACAACAGATTGTTAAAATGTGTTCCGCAAGTAGGTGAGGCTGTATGAAAGGGTGGTTAAAGAGAATGGATTTCGCACTTAGCCACTACATTAATTTAATGGCTTTAGTAAGAACTATTTTATCTGTGATAACTGCTATGCTGAGTGTAGCGATATTCTTAGAAATATTTGGATATGTGGGGTGATTAGATGCCCGAAGGCCCAGAAGTAAAAAAGATAGTTAATCGTTTGAATAGATTTTTTGAAGGTAAGACGGTAAATGCAATTGATTTTTACGATGAACGATACCGTGAGAAGCAAGTGAGAGATGATGTTGATTTATTTTTAGAAGTTTTACCTGCTAAGGTTAGTAAAATCGAATGTAAGGGAAAGTTCATCTATTGGACATTTGAAAATGGCTTTGTTATCTTTCACACATTAGGAATGTCAGGCACTTGGAGAATGCAAACTAAAAAACCTAAGTATGGTAAGTTGTCTTTTGAAAGGGATGATGGTAAGTTGGCTCATTACAAAGACTTCCGTAGGTTTGGAACATTTAAGATTTTTAGTCCTGCTTCTGCGAGTGAAAAATTAGACCAGAAGTTAAATAAACAATTGGGGCCAGACATTCTTAATGAAGAAGTTTCATGGGAACAATGGGAAAAGCAACTACGAAAAGTTAATCATTACAATATTACTAAAGCCTTGATGAACCAGAAGGTAGTCGCAGGAATCGGTAATTACATTAAAGCCGAAGCCTTGTATCGAGCACAGATTTCGCCCCACCGAACCGTAGGTTCGTTGAGTGATGAAGAATTGAGAAGGATTTATGAAATGTCAGTATGGGTAATCCATGCTTCTTACAAAGCCCGAAGTAAAACCATCACTAATTATCCACTACCTGAAGGGGGGACAGGAGATGTTAGATTTTATTTTCAAGTTTTCGGTAAAGGAAAAGACCCTTTGGGAAATAACGTCATAAGAGATAAGACTCCTGATGGAAGAACAACGCATTGGGTGGCGGAAATACAGAGGTAATAGGAGAAGGGTTAAATACTTAAAGTCCTTGATAGGTGTATAGGTGCTGTTATGAGTGAAGACAATGATTGTGTAGTGGAAGACCAGAGAACCATAGAAGAACGGTATAGGGATTCCTACAAAGCCACACGGCAACAAAGAAAAGTTGTTGAAGGTGATGAAATCCAATCAGTAAAACCTTTAGACTCTGTTCCTGAAATCCGTGATGGTTCTTGGACTAATGGCGTATTAGCGTGGGTTCGTGGTGGAACTTCAACAGATTTTGAAGTTATTGGTTGGTGGGTAGTTCCACGAAAAAGACAAAAGAATACTTCTCGCAAATACCGTGTTAAGAAAACTCAATCTCCTTTAGATAAGATGAAGGAGGATTACAGTAAATCGGAGAACCGAATATCTCGTCAGAAAAGGCAAGAAAATAGGGCGAAGAAATCTATTAGAATCTTAAGGAGTAGTGGTTATTCTATGGCGGAAGCCTTGATGATTACTAGAGGGCAGATGGGATTAGATAGAAAGCCCATCAACCCTACGGATGGCGAGGAGGAATGACCATGATAACTAACACACCTCTCTATCCTGATTGGGTCATGTGGGAACAAGAACTTTCCGCAGAAACTTGCGATAAAATCATTGAAGCGTGTTCTGAATTAGAAACTCATAAGGCCACTATGATTAATGTGGAAGGCTTAGACCCTCGCAGAATAACTCAACTTAGATGGATTCAAGAAAATAATGAAGACTTAGCGTGGATTAGAGAAATAGTGGATGAATACACTCACAAGGCAAATGAACATTTTAAAGTGGATTTAACTGACCTTCAACCTATTCAATTTACAGAATATAATGATAGTGGTTCACACTATGAAATGCACCATGATGTTGAGTGGGATAACCAAAGAGGGAATCATAGGAAAGTTTCTTTTGTATTACAACTTTCTGACGGTGATGATTATGAAGGTGGTGATTTTTGCTTCCATGAACATATTCCTTCACCTGATTCAGAGGCTTTGCGTAAAAGAGGAACAATTATAGCATTCTTGTCCTATAATCCTCATTGTGTTGAACCTATGATTAGTGGACAAAGAAAAAGTTTAGTTGCTTGGCATTTAGGGCCTCGATGGAGATAAGGTGTAAATATGTATAATTCACAATTCCCATCTTTCACCCAATTAGGTTTGGAAAATCCAACTGACATCCAAGAGATAGTTGATTTACGCTCGACCCCACTTTCAATTGACATTGAAACAACGAGGGTGGAAGATTTTAAGAACCTTAAAGGGGTCACAGCCAATGTAATTGTAGTTTGGGATTCAAAACACCAAATGAAGTGGGTATTCGTTAAAGACGAGGCCACACACCTTCCCGATGTTCTTCCTATGTCTAATTTTCGTAATCATTTAGTTAAGTGGTTGAGAATGGGTTGTGTGTTGGGGGGGCAGAACATATTAGGTTTTGATTTCCCCGTTCTGATGGAAGATGACAGTTTAAATGTTAAAGATGTTCTTCAGGCTTTTATTGATTGTAGGCAAACAGTTGATACTAGCAAATACATTTCTGATAGGTATGGTTTTAGAGTGTCTTTAAAGTATATGGCCGCAGGGTGTGTAGGTGGTGAGAAACTTATGGATGGTGCAAATGCTCCTATTGAGTGGGAAAATGGAAACTATCAAGATGTGGTGGATTACTGTATTATGGACACTATACTATGGTCTGATATTCACACTTTTGGTGTGGTAAAAGGTTATGTTGATATTGGTGGCCCTAAATTAGCAGTAAATTGGTGATAGAATTGATTCCTGAAAGTCCATTATTAGAATCATCTTTGGGTGAAACTTCTGTTTCATGGTTTCGGCTCGCAAAAACAAAATTAAGTAATAAGGAAATAGAAAAATTGAGTGATTCATCACTTAGGATTAAGTTTGGTGTTTGCACACAATCTTGGGATTCTTGCACTTGGGGTATGGTGAGGGAGAAAACAATTGCTGACTTAGAGGTGGAACACGGAAAAGCCATCCATATTGAAAAAAATTGGAATGGAAAGGTCATAGGAATTAGATTTGAAAATAAAGATAGTCTCTTTTGGCTAGATAAAACTCGACCCTTTGGTATGGCGGAATTACCTGAAGTAGTGAATGATGATGAACGCTGTCAAGGAACATTTAAACACGGCGGTCGTTGCACAAGATACAATACTTGCACCATCCACAGTCAAGAGAATGAAATGGATAAAGCCATTTAACGGTGGTTAGAATGATAGCAGACTTAGTTTTATGGGTGGGATTTTGGATAGTGTTTTTCTGGGTGGTGGATTAAATTGAAGTCTCCTGAAGGAATCCATTGTGCTGTGTGTAAAAAACCCGCTATTAGATTCTGGCCTCGCCCAGAAGGAATGATTTGTTTATCATGTGTAGCCCGACAAGAAATGGAAGTGAGTGAATGAATGAAGAACTTAATTTTATGCTTTTAACGATTGCAGGTATTTTTACTGCCATGATTGTTTTATTGAAATATTTAGAAAGAATGGACGGATTTAAATGAATGCAGAAGTGCAAATGATGATTATTTTTTTAGTTGCTTCTTTTCTTTCCATATTATATCTCTTAAGGTTATTAGAAAAAAAGGAATCGGATTTTGCTGACACCCTTTTAGATTTGCGTGAAATAAATGAAGCATTACTTTTAGACAAGGAATACTCTCGTCAGATACAAGCAGAAAAAGATGAATTAATTTACGGACTCCAAGTTAATTCTCAGCAGATGGCTGTCGAAATAGAATCTGTGCAAGCAGAAGTGCGTAAGCAGAAAGGTCGAGCGCAATCTGCTCACACAAGCAAAGGGCAGATTCTTGAAAAGTGGACTCCTTTTTTGACTCACAAGCAGATTGACCCTCATTGGCGAGCAGAAGATTGGTCTTTCTTAGGGCAACCTATTGATTATGTGGTCTTCGATTGGCATAAGGACAAACAGAAAAACTTAGCAGAAGGTAAGATTGTTTTACTTGACGTTAAAGCCGCTAAGAGCCAACTTACCACTAAGCAACGCAGAATAAGAGATTTAGTAGTTCATGGTTCTGTGGAATGGAGAGAAATCCGCTTAGATTAATCCTAATGGATTAAATACTATATGACACTAATGGGTGATGACATGGAACGATTAAAAGGTTCAATCACATATTTATGTGGCCCGATAGACAATGTTGAAGATGATGGAGTCATTTGGCGGAAGCAGATTGGTGAAATACTCTCTGCTCGTTATGGTATGAAAATATTAGACCCTACTGATAAACCTTTCAAGAATCAAACTTTAACGTATGAGGAAATAGGGGTTGAAAAGACCTATGCACATACTCTCAAAGCAGAGGGTCGCTACGCAGAGTTGGCTGAGAAGTTTAAAGGAATTGTGAGAGCAGATTTAAGATGTGTGGATTTATCTGATGTCTTAATCGCTTACTTGCCTAAAGATGTTTTAATGTGCGGAACTATACATGAGATTGTGGTTTCGACTGAATCCAAGAAACCCACTCTGTTAGTGGTTGAGGGTGGAAGAAAAAATCTGAGTCATTGGTTTTGGGGAATCATACCCTCTGAACCGCATACTGAGAATCGTTCTGGTTGGATTTTCGATTCGTGGGATGCTTTGTTTGACTACTTAGATGAGATTAACCAAGCAGAAGAAGTTTTACCCGAACCTAAGTCGAGCAGATGGGTAATGTTAGATGTCGGCTCACGATAGACTGATATAGTTGGTTATCCTTGTAATAGTATGAGTGATGAGTCCAACCAGATTAAAACTCTTTACGATTCAGGTGTCATTAATCTTCACAGGTTAGATAAGTTTCCAAAATCCGCACCTAAAGAGTTTAAGGAACTTGAGGAACTGTGGCCAACACCTGCTGAAATCTGGAATCCTATTCCTTACACTTCTAAAGATGTGGCCACTTTAAACTCTCAAGATGAGGAAGTTGGAGAGATACTCCTTGAGTGGATGCGTAGTCCTTCAGAATCTTTAAAGTTCAATGGTAATTTTAACCAACCTGCTAACGTAGGCAGATGGTTGCCTCTCGATGTGGCTTTCAATTGGGGGCAGAAAAGAGGTTCTGGTCAGCCATCTAAGTTAGACGCAGATTTAACAGACTTCGGGAATGAATACCCTGAAGATGTTCAATCCTATAATGATAATATGCACCCCTATCTTAAATCCTACTTAATTGAAGACTCTGCTAACAATGCTAATGTTATTTACTTAGCCACAAGTTTCAAAACAGAGGCAAGCACTTATTACCCTGTTTTCATTAGATTTATGTTTAACCAAGATAATAAGGAATGGATTAAATCTGCTGTGGCACGACATAAAAAACACAATGATGACATTTCTAACGACCCTTATTACATAGACCTTAAAGCCTATGTAAGCAGAAGAAGTAAAAAAATTGGGTTATTCACTAACGCAGACCGTGTGGATTTAATAGGGTATAATGTGTTTAAAACAAATCTCTCTCATCCCACTTGGTCTGGTGAAACAGGAAGTTTATGGTCACATCTATTAAATCAGACATATCCACAGGCTTTATCAGAGCATTCATCCGCTTACTCTAATGCTTACGAAGCCTTAACAGATAATATAAACTACAAACAGTTTGAGGGGGGGATGACAAGTCGCAAGGCAGATAAAGCGCACAAGCCATATTGGACAGAGTGGGCATCTGGTAAAACTTTAACCAACAAGAAGAATCGCAACCAGATTTACATTTGGATTCCTGCTCGGAAAGAAAAATATTTCAATCCTGCTAATCAATTAGGATTGTTTAATTGGTCTTCTGCCTTCTGGGAGAGGAAAGACTAATAAGCAAATGCTTACTCGGAGACATGAGGAGGAGTTTAAATGGAGCAAGTCTTAAACAACCCACCTCAGAAAATACCTGCTGAAGAATGGGTCACTAATTACTCACACCAGATTCAAGATTTAAAAACAGTATGGGACTTTAATCAAGATGGTGAGATGATACTGTTCGATGACGCTTTCGATTGGATTAAACCTAAAACATTGACTAAGCCTGAACACATTGAAAAGTATCTTAAGCACTTGAACCAACGTGTTAGCAGTTTTGTAGCAGAAGATGGCTTTATTTACATCACAGTTCAATGGAAATCTGGAAATATGACTTACGACCCCATTTACTTTAGGTTTCGTTATGCAGATTTAAATCCTGATGAGGATTTTTTTGTGCTTGCACAGGATAAGTGGAATAACACTCATATCGCCGTTAAAGGTGTAGGCATGGACACTTGGAAAGTTCAGAAAGACAGGCAACAACGAAGGGTTAAAGATTCCCCTCAATCAGAAGATACCACCGAATTGATGAGTAAATTGCTGCAAGGCTTAACTTTAACACCTCAAGAGTTTCAGAGATTAACAAGAAAAGGTAGTCAAAGTTCCAATAAAGAATACTACTCTGCTTATGTAGCCAGATGGATTAATGAAAGAAAACCTCGATGGGCTGTTAATCTTTCTAAGTATTTCCGCCAACCTAAACACCGAGCAGGTTTAACTATTTTTAAACCTTCTAACACTCACGTTAAGCAAAAAGTCAGAGTGGGATTGCTAAATTGGGATTATTTGAACTTGTAAGCAGACGCTAATGTTTATATCATAGAAGTCGCTACGAAGGTTAGCGTGATATTATGTCCGATGAAAAAATAATAAGTGAAGCCGAGTATTCCGACTACACAGTATATGAACTAAAAGATGAACTGAAAGAAAGAGGATTGAAGGTTTCTGGTAAGAAAGCAGATTTGATTACTCGATTGGTAGCAGACTTAAACTCAAGTGTGGAAGCAGTTGAGAATGTTATCGAGCAAACTGAAGAAGCCGTTGATGCAGTTGAAACTGCGGCAGATGAGGTTGGCGATGTAAGTGAGAAACTTGCGGAAAGAGACATTAAAGGAGCACTTACTGAGTTAAAAGATGCTTCTGATGATATTGAAAAGGCGGCTGAAGAAACGCTTGAAGCGGCTGAAGACGCTTTAGAAACTGCTGAAGACTTAGCAGAAAAAGCAGAAGTCGCTATTAGCAAATGGAATGCACTATCTAAAAATCAGAAAATTATCGCAGGTTTAGTAATAGTGGTTGCTGTTGCTTTTGCGGCTGTTTCTGGTGGCTACATAACAGTATGATATAGTGTCTGACACTATTATTGTTATGAATGACCGTTTAGGACACTTTAAAGATACTCCAACGGCCCGCCCCCTTTTTAACGAAACTAATGAGCAAGTCGGTTGGTTGTTTAGTGTTAAGCCGAATGATGATAGTCAGCATTCGGACATTGTAATCTCTCTTTTATGGTCTGAGTATGTAAGTTCTCCAATGTGTTCCCACACGATAGACAATCCTAAAGATTTAACTCGTTATCAAAAACTATTGCACAAACCCTTCATAGAAGGTGTGGACAAAGAACCATTCCAAAGTAAGTATAAACGATTTTACTTTTACGATGATAATTTGTGGCATGATAAAACTAGGGGGGATATACTTGATGTGCGTGATACTTCTTACACAGGTTATGGTTTAGTAGGATTCTCCTACATAGATAATGAAGCAGAAGACCTGCTTACGGTAAATAAAGAATCTGCTCAGAAGATAGAGATTTACTTAAACGACTCGGAAATCATCAAACTTGTTGTGCAGGATTTAAGCCCTAACGAAGCCTTCTGGAAAAATAAAAATGATTTATGGTTTAACTTTACTTTAAACTACGCAGATTACTACTCACTTATTACATACGCCGAACCCTTAGTATCTATTTACCACCAACCTCTATTGGCGTGGCATCAGCCCGAACTTTCATTCTCACCCTATTTGGGATTATTCAATTGGTTTTACTTAGATTAACATGAAACCGCAACATTAAAAAGCAAAACAGGATTAGGAGGGGTATGAGAGAAGCGGGCTATGCTTGTATCAATATGACTTTGAGTGCTAAAGGTGTGTGTGCTAACAGAACTTTGCGTATGAAAACATTGGAAGAAAAAGGCTACGAGTATCTTTCTGATTTGATACAAAGCAATATGAATGCTCTCAAAGAGATTTTAGTCTGGAATGCTCAAAGTGGTTATCGTCTTTATCGCTTGTCTAGCGAAATGTTTCCTTTTATGTCCCACCCTGTGTGGGGCTACGAAATAGAAGACCTACCTCAAAGTGAAAAAATCCTTTCACTACTAACTGATGTTGGAAACTTTGCTCGACAAACCAAACAACGACTTACTTTTCACCCAGGGCCGTTTAACGTATTAGCGTCAGCCAATTCTAGTGTGGTCGAAAAAACCATTGTGGAACTTAACGGCCACTCACATATTTTTGACCTGATGGGTTATGCTCCTTCTGTGGAAAACAAAATCAATATCCACGTTGGGGGTGCTTACGGAGATAAGGAATCTGCCTTGTCGCGTTTCTGTGAAAACTTTAACCGTCTTGACCCTAACACTAAACTTAGGCTTACTTTAGAAAATGATGACAGAGCCAATCTTTACTCTCTTAAAGAACTTTACGAGGGAGTGCATCAAGTTATCGGAATCCCTTTGGTGTTTGACTATCACCACCATTATTTTAACACAGGTGGTTTGACAGAAGAAGAAGCACTTCTCCTCGCTTTAACCACATGGCCAGAAGATATTGTTCCTGTTGTTCACTATTCTGAGAGTAAAACGCTGGAACAAGGCTTAGATGTGCGAACTCCTGCTCATTCAGATTACATTGTTGGCCCTGTTAATACTTATGGTCAGCATATTGATGTGATGTTTGAGTGCAAGGCCAAAGAATTAGCGGTGCAACAATATTTATCTGCTGAGAGCATAATGACTGTTTGACCGAAAGTGTTAAATATGGATTCTCCCTCGCAAGGTTATGAAACATAGTAAGTGCAAAGTCTGTGATAGAGAAATAATGGCTCATAACAAAGGAAATACTATAATACACGGTGTTTATTGTAGTAGGTATTGTAAGTTGTTCGACAGAAACAATCTCAAGATGATAAATGGTGCTGAAAAGCATGGTAAGAAACAGTATGAAGGTTTTAACTATTGGCCTAAGATAACTGTTTCCTGTGATACTTGTTCTAGTGATGTAATTTTAAATCACTCTAAAGAAGGTGACGACCGAGCATTTTGCAGTAGGGCTTGCCACATCAAAGTAAAGACTTGTCGCAGGAATGCACTCAAAGACTACAACATTCTTAAGATTCTTCGTGAACATCCTAATGGATTACCAAGTGATGAATTGTCTTACATGGTTGGAACAACCAATCAATACAGGACTAATCCTTCCAAAATTGCTTCGATGTTAAAGTTTTGGGTGGCTAAAGGCGTAGTGACTAAGAAATTGTCAAAAGGAAGCACAGGTAAAACCATTTATTCATTATCAAAGACATATCTAAACAAACCATTGGGTAAAACCGTTCTGGATTACAGAGGTCGAAAAACTTACGCTGAAAGATTAGAGGCCATCCAATGACTACTCACAACAAGTGTAAGACCTGCTCTAAAGAGATAATTCCTAATACCGAGCGTCAGTCTTTAATGTTCACACCTCACTATTGCAGTAAATACTGTAAATTATTTTCTGAACAGAAACTCAGTTTGACCCCCAAAGGAGGGTGGCCTACCATATCCTGTAAATGTGACAATTGTGAAAAAGAGTTTCAACTTAAAAATAAGAGAAACACTAAAGACCAAGTTTTTTGTGGTAAAGAGTGCCTTCATCAAGTGATGAAGTGTAAAAAACATTCTATGAAAGATTACACACTTTTGCGGATTCTTAGAGCGAAAAGGAAACCTATGTCTGCTTATGATTTAACTTACCTTATGGATAATCAACATCAGTATAGAGTAAAACCCAATGGTATATCTTGTAAGTTAAGAAGGTGGGTTGCTAAAGGAGTGGTAATTACTAATCGCACCCCAAAAACTCGTAATGAAAATACTATCACTACTTATCAATTGTCACCAGAATATGAAAATGAGCCATTGGGGGCTTTAGTGATTAAAACATTAACTCCAAAAACAAACTAAAGGTGTTATAGTATAAGCCCCTACTATTAATTATGAAATCAGGGAGTTTGCTAGATTTTAAAGGTGTAAAACTCTCCAATGTCGAGGTGTGAAATATTATCACACTAATTATTGTTATCTCTGTTTGCTGTCGGAAGGATATGATTTCAAAACAGGGATAATGATAAAAAAAAGATAGGGCGTTTGAATAGTTTAAATAGGGTCAGACCTATCATAGTAATGATGAAGACCCCCCGAAGTGACACCATACGCTCCCAAATGAAAAAAAATGAGTTTATAGATGAGCGTAGTGCTGAAATGGGAGAGTCAGCCGAAAAGCAATTCGACCGAGCAACGAAGGCACAAGGTAAGTCGGTAAGGAAGGCCAACCGTTATGAGGAAAGAGTTCTCCACATAGACCGTTGGATAGGAGATAAAACATGGCGACCTGCGTATAATCAAACCATGAAAAACAAGCCTGAGATTTCAGTCGAGATTAAAGCCATGAAAAGAATAAGTAGGGCTTCTGCTAAACCCCAGAGTGAATGGCTCTGGGTGGAGTTCAAAAATGTTTCAGGTGGAGAAGGTTGGTTGTATGGTGGTGCTACACTACTAGCAACAGAGGTGGAATCAGGATTTTACTTGTTGTATCTTAAATCTTTAAGGTCATGGGCAGAGTTTAAAGTTGATAGGGAGGATGTAGTAAGCAATCCTAATCAAGCAAAATACAAATCATACAGTCGAAGAAACAGAGATGATGAGATGAGTTTAATCAATTTACAAGAGTTCATTGATTGGTATGAGGGAGCGAGTGGGAAAAAAGCCTTGTTTTTTCCAAAACCTGATATGGAATAATTCTGAAGTTTAAAACATTTAGTGCAACAGAAGTGTGTATTAAGAAAAGGTTAATATCCTAAGCGGCAGAAATATGATTGAGGAAACAGCGTGGGAACAAGTTGGATAAAAAGACACAGGCACGAAACAGATGAGTTTAAGTCTTCAGAGAAAAAGCGATATAACGCATGGAAGGCACAATTTACAACTCTGTGGGCTGGTAAGGTCACTAACAGGTGGGATGAAAAAAAGGTTCAAGAGTGGGTTCAAGAATATCGAGCAAAGAAGTTCCCCAATTGGCCTACATCTAAAGAATATTTATCTGAAAAAGAATAGGTGAATAAATGGTGAAAATCAAAAACGCTTTAGGATTATTTGATGGAATTAGTTGCGGCCAAGTCGCATTAAAACGAGCAGAGATTAACTATGACACTTACTACGCTTCAGAAATAAATAAATATGCTTTGAAGATAACTCAAAAACACTTTCCAAACACGATTCAATTGGGTGATGTTAAACAATGGAAAGAATGGGATTTACAGGATATAGATTTACTAATGGGTGGAAGCCCCTGTCAAGGATTTTCTTTGGCGGGTTTAAGATTAAACTTTGACGACCCTCGCAGTAAATTGTTTTTTGATTTTGTGGCTGTTCTCAAACACTACAAACCCAAGTATTTTCTTTTTGAAAATGTAGTGATGAATAAAGATATTCAAGATGCTATTTCCAAAGAACTTGGGGTTGAACCTATTTTGATTAACTCTGGATTAGTATCGGCTCAAAGTAGGGATAGATTATATTGGACTAATATTCCTAATATACAACAACCTCCAAAAAAAGAAATTAACTTGAAAGACATAATTGAAACTTCTTTACTCATTTCAGAAGTCAGAGGTGGTATGTTAAAAGAATATTTTAAACATGATGAAGGGAAAATATCACCTAGAGGTTTGTGCCATATAGGAACAGCAGACTTGAATGGTTTTGATTCCATAAAAAGAGTTTATCACCCAGATGGTAAATCCCCTACACTAACAACTAATGGTAGTGGAAATAGTGAGTCTAAGATTTCCACTAGCGAAACAACGTGGAGAAAATTAACGCCTTTAGAGTGTGAAAGATTACAAACTCTCCCTGATAAATACACAGAAGGTGTTAGTAATACTCAAAGGTATAATTCTATTGGAAATGGTTGGACAGTTGATGTTATATCACATATTTTTAGAAACATTAAGTGAATCGGACAATAGATGAAAACATATAGTGGAAACGCAACATAAAGTTGGTGAGAACGTGGATTTTGGCGACCAGATATTAGGTTTATTAAATTGGGGTCGTAGTAGCCCTAAATGGTGGGGGATAGATTTCCACCTTATTCCACCAGAAAAAAGACCTGAATACTTAGACTTAGCCTTAAAGAGATTTGAAGATATGTATAACGACTCACCCAAGCATTTGTGGATTTCAAAAGGGAGAGTAAAGTTTCGATTGGATAAAGGTCGAACTATGGCGAAGATGAAGAAGTTAGAAGGTGATGATGAACGAGGAAGTATTTACGCTTTCGTGGATATTAACATGGACAACGACCCCGCAAGATACGGTGGAATGATGAAGCCCGCCTCTTGGAAAGCCCCAGATAAAAAAAAGTATATCCGAGCGCACCTTTTCGCTGAGAACCCCTTGCGAGGGACAACATGGTATGGGCCTGATTACAAAGACGGTGGCTCAAGAAGTCCAGAAGAAAAGGATGTGAGAGATAATTGGTTTAGGGTGAAGAACGGCGTTCCGTTCCATAATGAGAAGAAGTTAAAACTTTTAAAGGAATAACACCCTTTTATTGTTTAAACATCCCAACCTCCTCGTAAGGGTCGAATTAAGGGTTCTAATTCATTGAAATTGATTGGGAGGTGTTTGTTTGCTCCCATTTTATTTTCAAGGGGAGAATAAAGCCACCTCCTAACTTAAATGCTGTGGCTGTTGGAAAACCTCAAAATCCACAACTATGTCAAGAGGGGGATTACTCTTGATGGAGTGTGGTTAAAGACTCAACTTGATAATCTTGAATGCTTTGAGTTATGATTACACACTTCTAACGTATTAATGTAGTTAATCCGCTACTTAGTAATATGGTGGACTATTCCCGTAAGCAACTTTTTTTAAGAGATAGTATAACGGCTCTGATTGTTTCAGCCATCGTTTTAGTCGCTACGACACATTACGGTTCACCTATTCCTGCTAATTTACTTACAGACCCCGCCATTCCTTACGAGTGTGCTTATTTAGATGGGGAAATTGTTAGGAAGGTGTCTCCTGAAGATAATGAGACTAACGGGCTTTTTTACGGTTTGGAAGTTAATGTGAGTGTGGATGCCGACCCTGATGAAGACGGTTTTGTGGATGCAAATAATACTACTAACTACACGGCTCAGTTTGTAGTGTCCGAATTGACTTACAATACTTTGGATGTGGGTGATAACTACACAGGATATACTTGTAAAATGGCTGATATTCGTGAGATGATTGAAGACGGTGTTCTTACTATTTTCCACATTAACGACAGTAATTAAACTATTTCTCTCAGACCAATGATTCATATAGCAGAATTGCTTAATGAGTATTAGAAGGAATAGTGGATTCCTTATGAATGCCAAGAAATTGTGATAAAATGAACAACAAATCAAATAGAGGAATTAAAAAAATAACGAAGAATGCAATAATGAGCGTATTAGTCGCGTTTTGCCTTGTTATGTCGGCTGGCCTTGTAGCCGCCGATGGTTCTGACCCTCTCGACCCTTCAGATGGTGGAGCAGATTGGGATGGTGACGGTTTAACCAACGCCGAAGAACAAAGTCAAGGAACAGATATGAATAACGCAGATACCGATAATGACGGAATACCTGATGGGTGGGAAGTTGCTTACGGTTTAAACCCCTTATCATCAAGTGATGCTAACGCTGACCCTGATGGAGATGGTTTAACTAACTCTCAAGAATATGCCGCAGGGACAAATCCTAATGCGGCTGATACCGATGGTGATGGAACGCCAGACGGTCAAGATGCTTTCCCAAACGACCCTAATGATGGCTCATCGTCTGATTCAGATGGTGATGGAATCCCTGATGCTTACGACCCTGATTTTGAAGGAAACGATGAAGGAGATGGAAACGGCGGCACAGACGGTGGCGGTGAAGGCGAAGGTGAAGGCGAAGGACAAGGGCAAGGTCAAGGTCAAGGTCAAGGACAAGGGCAAGGTCAAGGTCAAGGACAAGGGCAAGGTCAAGGTCAAGGTCAAGGTCAAGGGCAAGGTCAAGGTCAAGGTCAAGGTCAAGGTCAAGGTCAAGGTCAAGGTCAAGGTCAAGGTCAAGG